>JARGFW010000112.1 GCA_029211085.1 Deferrisomatales bacterium
TCCCACACCCATCTGGATCAAGAGCCACTACAAGATGCAGATCGCCCGACCGGTGGTGGGCTCCGGCGCGTTCCCGTTCGGACAGTCGGACTACCTCTGGGGCAGCATGAAGAACCCGGCCATGGGCGCCGGGCCGAACGACCCGGACAACTTCTTGTGGGTGCTCTTCCGCCTTCGCACCTGTTGCGTTCTCTGATGGGAAGGAGGAGCACGGTGGGAACAGGATCTTGGCAGTCCGGGATCGCAGCGCTGCTCCTCACGGCCTGGCTCGCCCTCTCCGGGACAGCCGGCGCTCAAGGTCCCCTGGCGCCGCCGCGTGCTGTCGGCGTCGATCTGCCCCGAAGCGGAGGCGAGTGCTGCGAGGAGCGGGAGCGAGCCCTCCTGGGTCCGCGGGGTTGTATTCAGGAGCCGGTGACCCTGCCGACCTGGCTCGGCCCCCTTCCCGATCCCGTGAGGACCACGCCAGGGTCCGTGGGCGAAGAAGGCGCCCTGGACGTCGTGAAGCAACTCCAGTCCCCCGGGTACCTCCACCGGCTGGAGGCCGAGAAGACGCGACTCGGGCGGGAGGTCTTCGGGCAGGTGCTGGAGGCCTTCCCGGACGTCTCGGGACCCGGAAGGTCCCCGTCCCGTGGACTCCCCCCAACTGACCGCATCTACCTCTTCATCTCCGAGAGCGTCCCCCTGGAGACCCTGCGGAACTACGCGCGGGACGTCGTCGAGATCGGCGACCCGCGGATCGTCATGGTCCTGCGCGGGTTCGTCGGCGGCATGCGCCACGTCCTGCCCACCCGACGCTTCGTCTTGGACGTCCTCCGAAAGGACTTCGCCTGTGACCCCGAGGCCCGGAGCGACTGCGACCTGTACCCGGCGAACCTGGTGATCGATCCCTTGCTGTTTCGGCGCTACGATGTCCAGGAGGTCCCCACGGTGGTCTACGCGCAGGGCGTGCAGAGCGCCCCACCCGGCACGGAACGGGGGCCGGCGGTGATCGCCGGGGGAGAACGTTTCTGGCGGCTCTCCGGAGACGCCGGGCTGGATGCGCTCCTCCGGCGGATCAACCAGGACGCGAAGAGCCCGGCCCTGACCTCCACCGTGCTTGACCTGGGCCGGTAGGGAGCGGTTGTCCCCAGGGACTTGCCTCGGAAGCTCCCTCCTCGCCCACGGCTTCGAGCCGCGGCGGCGATCGCCGCGAGAGAAGCGGCCGTCCGGGAAGGGGCAGCGAGCCCCGTGGCAGGCCCACCGATCGGAAGGCACCGACCCCACCATTACGGACCCCGTGAAAGGCTAGTCCGAGGCGGGCAGGGAACTGGCCTCGGGCGATCCCCCGGCGATGCGCGCCGCCAACCGGGTCAGCCTGCGGTTGGACGTCCGGGTCTTCACCGCCATGGCCAAGGCCTTGGGCTCGCCAATGATGGTCACGAGCTTCTTGCCCCGGGTGACCGCCGTGTAGAGGAGGTTTCGTTCGAGCAGCGTGTAGTGCTGCATGGCCAGGGGAATGACCACGGCGGGGTACTCGGAGCCCTGGCTCTTGTGGATGCTCGTGGCGTAGGCGAGCGACACTTCGTCGAGTTCCCCGAACTCGTACTCCACCGACCGGCCGTCGAAGTCGACCTGGAGGGTTCCCTCTTCGAGGTCGACCGCTGCGATCCGACCGATGTCCCCGTTGAAGACCTCCTTGTCATAGTCGTTCACCGTCTGGATGACCTTGTCGCCCGGGGCGAAGGTGGTCCCGAACCGGGAGACCTTGGGTTCCCCCTTGTCGTTCAGGAGTTTTTGCAGCTCGGCGTTGAGCGAGCGCGCACCGAGGCCCCCGCGGTTCATCGGGGTCAGGATCTGGACGTCCCGGACCGGGTGCAGGCCGAAGCGCTCCGGGATGCGCTCGGTCACGACCCGGATCAGGCGGGCCAGGATCTCCTCCGGGGTCCGGGCGGGGACGAAGTAGAAGTCCGAGAGCTCCGCCCCCTCGGCGTTGCGCGGCATCTCCCCGCGGTTGATCCGATGGGCGTTGACGACGATCCGGGAGGTGGCCGCCTGCCGGAAGATCTCGGTCAGCCGCACGGTGGGCACCACCCCGGACCCGATGATGTCCGCGAGGACGGCCCCGGGGCCTACCGAGGGAAGTTGGTCGACGTCGCCGACGAGCATGAGCCCCGCTCCGTCGGGGAGCGCCGCCAGGAGGCGGTTCATCAAGACGACGTCCACCATGGAGGTCTCGTCGACCACCAGCAGGTCGGTCTCCAGCGAGAGGTCCCGGCCCCGCTTGAACCCGAAGGTCTTGGGGTCGAACTCGAGCAGCCGGTGAATGGTCTTCGCCTCGAGCCCGGTGGACTCGGAAAGGCGCTTCGCCGCCCGGCCGGTCGGGGCGCACAGGGTGACCCGCACGCCCTTGGCCCGGAGGATCCGCAGGATGCTGTTCACCAGCGTGGTCTTGCCCACCCCAGGGCCGCCGGTGATGACCACGACCTTGCTCGCGAGCGCTAGCTTCACGGCCTCCTTTTGGGAGGCCGAGAGAGTCATCCCGGTCTTCCCCTCCACCCAGGGGATGGCCTGGTCGGCGCCGATCACGCCCCAGGGGGGCTGCCCCTGGAGGGCGCGAGAGAGAGAGACGGCGACGCCCACCTCGGCCCGCTGCAGGGCGGCCAGGAAGAGGCAAGGGCGGCCCTCGATCTCCTCCTGGACGAGGTTCTCCTGGACGACCTCGGTCCGGATCGCTTCTTCCAGAACGGGGACCGGGATCTCGAGGAGCGTGCCGGACTCCTCGACCAGGCGCTCCCAGGAGGCGGCGCAGTGGCCGTCGCTCGCGAACTCCTGGAGGACGTGGCGGACCCCGGCCTGGGCGCGCAGGGGGGAGTCGGGGGAGACGCCGAGGCGCCCGGCGATCACGTCGGCGGTCTTGAAGCCGATGCCGTGGATGTCGAGCGCCAGGCGGTAGGGGTTCTCGGTGACCTTGACGATCGCCTCGTCGCCGTAGGTCTTGTAGATGCGCACCGCCCGGCCGGTCCCCACCCCGTGGGACTGGAGGAAGACCATGATCTCGCGGATGCCCTGCTGCTCGGCCCAGGCGGAGGTGACCTTCTCCATCCGCTTCTTGCCGATGCCGGGCAGTTCCAGAAGGCGCTCGGGGGCGTTCTCGATGACGGTGAAGACGTCCTCGCCGAAGGCCCGGACGAGCACACCGGCGAAGTGGGGGCCGATCCCCTTGACCATCCCGGACCCACGGTACTTCTCGATGCCTTCGAGTGAGCTCGGGGGGACGACCTGGAGCTGGGTCGTCTTGAACTGGAGGCCGTGGGTCCGGTCGTTGTGCCAGACCCCCAGGCACTCCACATACTCACCGGGGTTGATCGAGGCGGCCGACCCGATGACGGCGACGAGGTCTGCGTGTCCCTTGACCTTGACCCGCAGGACGCAGAACCCCGTCTCCTCGCTGTGGAAGGTGACCCGCTCCACGGAGCCGGAGAGCCGTTCGGTCGCGTGGGCTGCTGGAGCTGGAGCTCTTCGCATCCGCAGAAGGTCCCACAAGTCACGGCAGAGAACAATCACCGGAGCCGAGCGGGTGGAGGCGCCCCCGAGGGTGCCGTGCCCCGGGGAACGGCGACGACTATTTTGGAGGTGAAGAGAAGTGCCTGCGGGGCGTCAACCCGTCCCGCGGGCAGGAGTGACCGCACTTTCCCCTGGCCTCGGAGAATGGCGGCCATATAGCGCCAATCCGACTCTCTGTAGCCGAGCCGCCCTGCGTGCGCCGCAACATCTTGTCGCCGACCCCAGCGCGATCGGTTGCCGGGGTGCTCCCCTTGAGCGCAACCGGTGCACGTGAGTCATTCACGCCATTTCGTGGCTGGGCTGGAAGGCCGATTCCCGCCACGAGGAATCCCGGGGAACGACCTTCCGTCCACTTGATGGCCGAGGGGATACCTTCCCCGACGACCCCGAGTTCCGCTCGTCGCGCGGCCGTGTCGGCCGTTGCGACTGTGTCCCTTCAATGGTATTTTTGGAAGTACCTTTGGAGGGCTAGAGAATGACCAAGATTCCGGATATCGTCCCCGTGACGGACCTGCGGCACAACGCCGCAGAGGTGCTCAAGGGCCTTCAGGAGTCGGGCGAGCCGCTCGTGATCACGCAGCGCGGGAGGGCGGCTGCCGTGATGCTCAGCGTCGAGGCCTTCGAGCGGGTCGAGCACGAGCGGGAGTTGCTGCGCCTTCTGGCCCGGGGCGAGAAGGAGATCGCCGAGGGCCGAGGGAACGACCTGGACGCTGTTCTCGCGGAGGCAGACGCGTTGCTCGAACGAGAGCCGTGAAGATCCGCTTCACTCCATCGGCTCGCGCGCAGTTCCTCTCCGCCCTGGACTACATCCGGCGGGACGATCCCGCCGCGGCCAGGCGGATGCGTCAGAAGGCCGAAGAAGTGCTGCGGAGGCTCGAGACGTTCCCGGAGTCCGGGCGAACGCTGCCCGAGTTCCCGGACCTGCCTTATCGCGAGGTGATCGTTACCCCGTACCGGTTCTTCTACCGGGTCGAAGGTGAAAGCGTGTGGATCGTCGCCGTGTGGCACGGCGCACGGCTCCCGAAGGAACCAACGGGTTGAACTGCCGTTCTCGCATGACAAGGGTATACTCGCGCGCCAGGTCAGGGTGTCTCCGCCGAGAGGAGAAAGGGGGAAGGCGATGATGAGCCGAAACACGGAAAGAGCCCTGAAGGCGGTGCTGTTCGGCGTTATTGCAGCCATCGTCGGCGCAACGTTCTACTTCGCCGGTCCGCCGCTCGGGGTCCCGATCGGTGGCATTTCTCTGCTTCTCCTGTGGGCGGTCTTTGTGGAGCGTACCCGGCGTTGTCCCTATCAGGACGACGCTGTCGACATGATGGTGAGCCATCCTGCCTGGAAGCACTGGGAAGGGAACATCTGGCACAAGCGGGGATGAACCCCAGCGTCATGCCCGCCCTGCCGTTTCCAGAGCGCTCCTTCGCGGTCCGAACCCGCCTGAGTGGGCGGCGTAGGCGCCCTTCGCCTCCAGGAGCCTGTCTTTCGGGAGGTGGAGGGTGAAGGCGTGGGTCATGAGGTAGGCACCGGGATCGTCGACGCAGACGATCACGGTCCCGGTCGAGACCAGGTGACCGAAGGCGTCCTCCGGGATCTCGATTACCAGATTGTCCTTTACTGCCAGGTAATAGCAGCCTCCAGGGGGGAAGACGTAGATCTCGATGTCGTCCTCGGGGACCTTGCGGTACTCGCTCCGGAAGGCCTCCGGGTCGCCGCTCACGAAGACCTGGAGCCCCGTCTCCACGAGAAGCGCGTTGTGCGCGAGTTGAAGGCACGGCTCACGGTTGGTCCGTCTGGTGCTCATCGTAGGCTCCTCTTCGGGTCAGGGCCCGCTGAGGCCGGGCGGTAGGCCGCCTCGGATCGGCAGGTCGGTCGGAGTAAAGGACGGGGCATCGGGGGAGCCGCTTCCGATGGCGGCCGGGGAACGGTAGCCGCCGAGGAACCGATTCCCTCCTGGGGGGCCTATCCTCCCTCCCAGAGTCAATCTCCCCATCAGGCCCAACGCCTCGTCCATGGACTTGCCAGCGATCGAGAACCCGGTAGCCCAGTCACGCCCCAACCATCTGTCTATGTTCCCCGTCGCCAGCGACCCCTCGGTGGTCACGCCGGCATGGAAAGTGTGGCGGTTGTCGAAGTCGTCGGAGACCGCGCCGATGCGGCTCTGGCGGAGGAGCTCGAACTGGGTGATCGGGGTGCGCTGGACCGTGGTGACGCCGGCCAGCGGATCGCCCGTGGTCTCGGTGAGGACGCGTTCCCGGTGCCCGGCCATCACGTCACCGGTTCGCGGGTGGCGGAACTCGACCCGGTGGCCGTCGAGGTCGGTGACCTCCCGGTAGTCCTGCTCCCGGCGGAAGTCGCCGATCTCGGTACGATCGCCCTTCTGCAGGACGTCGCCCTCGATGTACTCGTCTCCCACCCGGGCCGAGTCGCCGATCCGGAAGTGGTCCCCCTCCACGTGGTCCGAGCCACTCCGGGTTCGAGCCGTGTCCACCTCTGAGGTCGTGACGCCGCGGGTCGTCTCCAGAAAGGCCAGGTCGTAGTTCCGGTCGAGCACCCAGCTCGCGCTCTCGCCGGCGGCCACGCGCTGGCTGCGGCCCTGGGCACCGAGCATCTCGTTGAAGGCGTCCGCCATCTCCGGGGTCAGGGCGCCGTGCCCGAGCCGGTACCCCATGGCCTGGAGCTCTTCCAGGGGGACGCCGAGGCGCTCGGCCATGGTCCGCTTCTCCCCCTCCCGGACGATCTCGTGCTGGCTGCCGAAGAACTGGGCCGCCGCGATCCGCTCGGCGCCCCACTTCCGGTGGGTCCAGGCGTCGCCGACCTGGCGCGCGACCCCGGCCGCCGCGCTGCGCTCCACGAGCTCGTCGTCGGTGAGACCCAGCTCCCCCGCGGTCCGGGGCACGGCCCGGGCACCGTAGAAGGAGCGCTGCGCGGCGAGACGGCCCGTCCGTCGCCCGAGCTCCCGGTCGGAGACGCCGCGGCTGTCTCTCCAGGCGAAGTCGGCCACGTCGCTCTCGTAGGCGGTCTCGCCCTTGCGGCGGGCCCGCCCGACCGCATCTTCGGGCGTGGGGCCCAGGGTGCCCTCGTGGGCCGTGGACGAGGCCGCGGCCTTGGCCTTGGCGTCCCGATACCGGTCCGGTCCCCCGGCTGCTTGCACCCCACGGATCTCCCCGCCCAGCCGGGCGGCGTTGATCGTCGCTCCGGATCTTTCCAGCTCGACCCGACCCCCGCCGAGCCTGCCCTCGACGTCCCGGGCCTCGTGGTGGGCCGCGCCCTCGATCGTGGCGCCCCGGGCGACGTGCCGGCTCCCCGCGCGCACGTCGTACCCGGTGTTTCCGAACCCGGCGGCCCGCCCCGCCACGGTCCCCGCGTGCATCCGTGTCCCGGTGAAAGAGGTCGCGAAGGCGTCCTCGGGCCCGTCGTACCCCAGGTTCGAGCCCATGGCGGAGAAGCGTGCGTTGACCCCGGAGCCCACGACGTTGGTGAAGGTGTGCTTGCCCCCGTTGTCCCAGGCCCGGCTCGCCACGGCCGCGTGGCCCGCGGTGTCCAGGGTGTGGGCCCGGCCCTCCGGGGTGAGGGTCGCCTGGCCGGCCGCGGCTCCCTGGTGCTGGACCGGCTGGGTGAGGTGGGAGGCCAGGGTCGCCAGGGCGTGGCCGCCGAAGCCGACGAGGGTGCTCGCGATCACCGAGGCGAGGACCGCCCCGGTCATGCGGATCAGGCCGTAGAGGGCGAGCGTCTTGGTGGTGACGTCCGGGAAGTTGAGCCAGGTGGCGAGGCCGAGCCCGCTCTGGCGGACCATCTCGAAGTACTGGTCGGCATACTCCAGGGCAAAGCTGTGGGCCACGGCGTCCGTCACGCCCCAGGCGGCGAGGAAGACGAAGAGCCCGAGGAAGAGCGAGAGCACCCGCTTGAAGAGGGGCGAGGGCAGAAAGAGCGCCAGGAACGGGAGCATCCCCACCACTACCGAGGTCATCACCGCCCGGATCACCGGGATCCACTCGTTGGCTACCACCCCGACCCCGAAGAGGGAGCTCCCGAGGTTCTTGTTCGCCTGGATGGAGACCGCCACAGAAGGCGCCCCCTCCTTCACGAACTCGAAGAGCTGCCGGGCGATGGTCCCCTGCTGGGAGACCCGCTCCGGGGTGATGCCGGCCAGGGCCGCATACTCCGCCAGGGTGTTGGTGACCAGAGACCGGTAGCGAGCAAGCTCGGCTGCACTGGTCGGGTCGAAGCCGGCGTTGGCCGCGGCACGCCGGATGTCCTCGGCGTAGTTCCCCACATCGGCGAACCAGGTCCGCAGCTCCGCCCAGGCGTCGGCGCAGGTAAGCGCGGTGCCGTTGGGGGTCGCGGCGTCGAAGTGGAGGCAGTAGACCGAGGGGCTCGCCGCCTCGGCGAGCTGGGGCAGGAAGTCCGCGGTGTTGTTGACCAAGTCCTCGATCCGAAGCGTCGTCCCCGGGCGGACGAGCTCGAAGGATAGGCACTTCTCCACGTACTCCCCGAGGTTCTGGGTGAGGTAGGTGTCCTTCACCCCGCGCTGGAGGGTCTCCTGCACACCGTAGAACCCGAGCCCTCCGGCGCCGTCCTTGTAGCCGACCCCAGCCGGCGCCGTGGCGTCCACCACGTCCACCAGGATCCGCTCCACCTTGTTCAGCGCCCCGGCCGTGAGGACGATGGCGTCCGGGATGCCGTCGATCCGGTCGAACCGATTCTTCACCGGGTCGTAGACCGTGAGGGACCCCGTGGAGGCGAAGAGCCCCAGGTAGAGCGCCACCCCGACCAGGATCGGGCCGGCCCAGGCGAAGGGCGAGGCGTGGAAGCCGACGAAGGCCCGGGCGTAGTGGGCGACCCCGGCGAAGACGATCCCAGCCCCGCAGACGATGGCGAAGAGCTTCACGAAGTCGTCGGTCCCGAAGATCAGCGCGATCCGGCGAAACGCCAGGGTTACCGCCTCGAACCCGTTGTAGGTGTAATACTCCAGGTCCACGGCGAGCGCGGTGTCGGCGAGGAGCCCCAGCCCCAGGATGGCCGCGACGAACAAGAAGAGAGGACGGACGCCCACGGGGGCCCTCACTTCGGCGACTCGGTTCGGGCTGCGGTGGCCTGGCCCACGCGGGAGGAGGCCTCCCCCCGGAGCTGGTCCTCCATGCCCCGCAGGTGCTCCACCACCCGGTAGATCGCCTCGAGCTCCTGGGCCGCGGCGGCGTAGGAGCGCTGGAGACCCTCGTACTGGTCCCGGATGCGCCGGCGCAGGAGGTCGATGTCCCCGGCCACCCGCTCGCTCACGAACTGGATCGCGCAGCGGTGGGGCGGCTCCCCGGCCACCGGGCCTCGCTGCTTCTCGAGGAGCTCGGTGACCGTGTCCAGGATGATCTCGCCCCGGCGGTAGAGGTCCACGAGAAGCTGGAGGGCGTAGGCCTTGGCGGCGAGGTCGGCAAGGCTCGCGATCACCGGCGCCTCCTGCCCCGTGCCCACCGCCGCCTTGAGGACGTGGAGGAGCGGGAGCGGTGACTGGTTCACGAAGGCCTGCTGGCCGGCGGTGAGGGGCGCCTTCACCCGGATGGCGTCGGCCACGTCCTGCATCTGGGCGTGGACGTAGTCTCGAAGGTTGGCGTTGGCGTCGGTGATGGCGGAGCAGACAAACGTCTGGTTCATCTGCCAGGCGGCACCTTCCACCACCGCGTCCAGCCGTCGCCCGTCGTTCTGGGGGCAGGGAGGCTCGGCCGAGACGAGGTAGCCGCCCCCGGCCCCCCGGACCTGGATGTCCCCCACGAACCCCCGCACCAGGGCGACGAAGTCGGTGTCGAGACCCAGGCCGTCCACCCCGAGGACCTGGAGCACCGAGCCGTCCCGGAGGATCTCCTTCAGGGCGTCCGGGCAGCCCTCCTGGATGCCCGCCACCGCGGCGTCGGTCTCCGGCGCCCCGCCGCTCATCCGGCCGCTCCCGTCGGCGATCACCTCCTTGGTCTTCTGGTAGAAGTCGGCCATGCCGCTCTCGGTGAGGTACTGCTGGACCGCGTTGGTGACGCCGCGCTCGTGGCCCTGGAGCGCCTCGCTCCCCACGGTAACGAGCGCCTGGGCGGTCTTGCAGTCGTCGAGCTGAATGGCGTTCAGCCGGTCGGCCAGGGCCTCCAGGTCCTTCACCGTCTGGGCCGCCTGGGGGCTCAGGGCCTGGAGCGCCAGGTCGAAGGCCGCGGCCGGCGCCGAGGAGAGGATGTTCTGGAGCTTCGTCACCAGGTAATCGAAGTCGAGGAAGGAGAACCCGCCCATGAAGACGTCGATCCCCCCGCAGCCCACCCGAAACCGTGGGAGCTCCACAGTCACCGGGTAATCCGCGGTGCTCGGCCACCGGGCCGAGAAGGAGCCCACGGTGTAATAGCCGCGGGTCTGCCCGGCGAAGTAGCCCGGGGAGGACTCGATCCGCGAGGTGAGCCAGTCGTCGACCCAGCCGGAATGACCCGGAGTGGGTAGGCCAGTAAGGCAAGCGGCAAACAGGACAGGCAGGAACCTAAAGCGCATTACGTGCTCCTGGAGTGAGGAGACTCCGGGTCCGCTGGTCAGCGAGGCAGCTGGGCAGCTGGGCGGCTCGGGGACCCAGGTTCAACCCCCTGAAGACCACTGCTCGAAACAGCTGCAGGGTCGAAGCCTCCACCCCGCTGGTAGTCGTAGATCCAGAGGTCCTCCTCGGTGACCGTGCCCGTAAGGAGACGGACCCCCCGGAAGACGTTTCGCTCCAGAGTAGAGAGCCCGACAACGCCCACTCCGACGGGGAGGGCGGCATCGGAGCTTCGCTGGATGAGGACGAGGGTCGGCGTGGTGGAGACGCGGAAGAACTCGGCTGCCTGAGGCTCGCGACCCACGTCGATCCGTTTGATCTCCCAGCCGTGCTTCGCGGTGAAGTAGCGGAGGATGGCGTCCTGCTCAGTGCAGAAGGGGCAGCCGGGCGAGGTGAAGTAGAGGAGCGCGAAGCCCTCCCGGGCTCCGGACAGGGTCCCGTCGATCTCCGCCCCCTCCACCTGCCGCCGGGCTCGCATGCCCGGGTTCACGCTCGGCGCGTCGCGGAGGGTGGAGATCTCGGGGTGCTTGAGGCTCACGAGGGACGCCACGCTCGCGAACCGGGCTGCCCGGAGTCGAGCGACGGTCTCCAGCCGCTTGTACGCCAGGACGTTCTCCTCGGAGGGCTGCTGGAGGGCTCCTTTGAAGACCGTGTCCAGGAGGACCCGGAATTCGTCAGGATGGAGGGTCCAGAGCTCGTCGGGCGCGTAGGCGTCCAGGGACGGCGGGGCTGACGCCTCGGGGGGAGGCTCTTCCGTTGGGTCCCGTGGCTCCGCGGGATCCCGGTACCAGAACCAGCCCTGCTGCCGGCTCTCGTAGTAGGAAGGGACCTCGGACGGCTCCCCGCTGACGGCGAGACCGGGAAGGAACGCCAAACCGGCGGCCACGAACAGGAGGCCCAGGGCCCCGCGCAGGAGGTCAGAAGAGCGGGTATGCACGGTTCAGCACCTCTTCCACGTCCACGAACCCGAAGTAGCGCGAGTCCCAGCTCCGCGGGTGATGGCCCACCACGAAGAGCTTCCCCTCGGGGATCACGCCATCGAACCGGAAGAGAGTCAGCCGGTTTCCGTTCGAGTCCTCGGAGAGAGCTCGGCCCAGGTAGTCGCCATCGCAGTAGACATCCCCCACGGCGTCGACCCGGAGCCGGTTCCCCGGCCCGCAGCCAACCTCCTTGAGCAGGCTCACCGGTCCAGAAGAACCGCTCCACGGGTGGACCCGCTCGAACCGCACGTAGTTCCCCCGCTCGAACGTCTCCCCTGGATCGCGATCCAGCAGGAAGAAGACCCGCGAGCGCAGCGAGTCGGTTGTCGTCACACATAGGTGCGGCGGCAACCAGAGGACGACGGGAAGGCCGAGGATGCCGAGGACAACGGCTTGGCAGAACCGGCGCCGGGACTTGACGGAAGACCGCGAGATCTTCGCCTGAAGCAGCACGCGGGAAACCCGGACAAACCTCCGCCATCTCTGCACACGCATCCCTCCGTAGGGTCGGCGAGAAGTCTCTCCCCTCACCCAGATAAAACGCGCGGATTGGAACATGGCGAGAAAAGGACGCGAGGAGAAACGAGGGGGCAGTTGTTGCGGGCCACGGGGCGTCGCGCGGCGAACGGCGCGAAACTCACACGGGGCGCATCAGCGAGGGCTTGCCGCCCCTACGGCGGTGCTGTAGAAAACGTGAGATGCTCTTCCAATCTCCCATGCACAAGGAGGACACCATGAACAAGGCGGACCTGGTGGGCAGAATCGCGGACGACGCCGGCGTTAGCAGGGCTGTAGCCGAGAAGGCACTGGGCGGAGCGCTTGACGCCATCGGGGCGGCGCTCGCCGCCGGGGAGAAGGTTTCGCTGGCCGGCTTCGGCACCTTCAGCGTCAGCCAGCGCGAGGCCCGTGAAGGCCGCAATCCGGCAACGGGGGAGAAGATGCGCATTCCGGCCAGGAAGGCGGTGAAGTTCAAGGCGGGGGCGAAGCTCGCGGACAGGGTCAAGTAGACCCACTTCCAATTGCCTGCGAATAGGGGAAATCCGGGGAGCCTGCGCGCCCATGGCCAGGAACTCTCGCGAAGTGGAATCCAACGACTGGTTCACCTGCACCGTTGATGATTGGCGTCGGACCTACCGGTTCGGCGTGAACCGCAATCGAAAGCTCTTCCCGGAGGCCTTCGACGAGTGGGACCTGATCGAGGTCTTTGGAACGGTCCGCCACCACGACGGGTCAGGGCGGCGGGGAAAGAAGTTGAGGTGGCCCAATGTGGAGGTCTGGATCTCGCCCACGACAACCCCACGGGAGCAGTGGCGGGATGACCCTGAGGCGGTTGGGGGGGTGCGCACGGAAAGCGGCAAACTGCACGTCTACACACAGTTCCCCGTTGAAGTCTACCTCTCCCTAATTCCTTGTTTCTCCATGGGGCACTTCAAGGAGATGTACCTACACGTGAGGAACTTGTACCGGCGCAGTGGAACGCTTGACAGCATCTCGCTGAACCCGAAGGAGACGCCTTTGGAGGATCTGGAAGAGTAGGTCTCGGCAGGGGAGGAGGCGACTCGCCGGAACGTCGTCGGGCCCGTGGTGCCCGAGCGACTTCTAGACGCCCGGACTCGACTCCACGTCAACCCCACGGGGCGGTTCGTGGAGGACGGGCCGGCCGCGGACACCGGGCTCACGGGCCCTTGGGGCTGCTCCCCGTTTCGTCTCGCCCTGGAAGGGCTGGTTTGGTAAGGTTTGGTCTGCTTTGCGGAGTTTGGCGAGGAGAGGCCTCATGGAAACGTTCCGGGACTACTTGAAGGTGAAGGAGGCCGCCGGGTTCCTGGGCGTGTCCGAGAACACCGTGAGGAACTGGAGCAGGGCCGGCAAGATCCCGACGTTGCGGCACCCGGTGAACGGGTACCGGCTCTACCGACGCGAGGACCTTGCGGCGCTGCTGCGGGAGCTAGCCGAATCGAAACCAGGTTAGGGGGGCTGTGGTGTCAACTGCCTATCACAGCAAGTACTGGGCGCATGCCCTCACATTGAAGGGCTCTTCAGGGAGCATCGACTCCCTGTCCCGCTCCATCGCCAACGCGCGGGTAGACCTGAACCCCCACCAGGTCGACGCAGCGCTGTTCGCCGTCAAGTCCCCCCTCAGCAAGGGCGTGCTCCTCGCCGACGAGGTCGGTCTCGGCAAGACCATCGAGGCCGGGCTCGTCATCGCCCAGCGGTGGGCCGAGCGCCGCCGCAAGGTGCTCCTCATTCTCCCGGCCACCCTACGCAAGCAGTGGCAACAGGAACTGGAAGAGAAGTTCCACCTCCCCAGCATGGTGCTCGAATCCCGGCAGTTTAACCGGCTCCTGGCCGACGGCTCCGGCAACCCGTTCGATCAACAGAGCCGCCTGGTTCTCTGTTCCTACCACTTCGCGTCCAGCAAGGCCGAGTTCATCCGCCGCGTGAGCTGGGACCTGGTGGTGATCGACGAGGCCCACCGCCTGCGCAACGTCTACAAGCCGGCCAACAAGATGGCCAAGGCGATCGCGGGGGCGGTGGAGGGATGCCACAAGCTGTTACTGACGGCCACGCCGCTGCAGAATACCCTGCTGGAGCTCTACGGCCTGGTCAGCATCCTCGACGCCCACGTGTTCGGCGATCTGCTGTCCTTCCGGGAGCAGTTCCTGCGCGCCGGCGATGAGCAGACACGCAACGGCGCGTTGCGCCGCCGACTGAACACCATCTGCCAGCGCACCTTGCGCAAGCAGGTCCTGGAATACATCCGCTTCACCCAACGCATCCCCCTCACCCAGGAGTTCATGCCCACAATCGAGGAGCACACCCTGTACGAGGAGGTGTCCTCCTACCTGCAACGCAAGGTTTTGCTCGCCCTTCCCGCCGGTCAGCGCGCCCTCATGACGATGATCCTGCGCAAACTGCTGGCCTCTTCCACCTTCGCCATCGCCGCCACTTTGAGGCGCCTGGTCAACCGACTGGAGGGCGTGGCCCGGCAGCAAGCCCGCCTGGACCTCGAAGCCGACCTCGCCGACGAGTTCGAGACCCTGGACGAAATGGAGGATGAGTGGGAGGCGGAGGATAAGACAGCGGAGGCGGTCGACCCGGCCCTGCTACGCGAAGAAACCGCGATGCTCCGCACCTACGCCGAAAGAGCCGAGCGGATCGCCCACAACGCCAAAGGCGACGCCCTGCTGGCTGCTCTCGACGCGGCGTTGGAGAAGGCATTAGAACTGGGGGCGGCCCGGAAGGCTGTCATCTTCACCGAGTCACGCCGCACCCAGCAGTATCTGTTTGATCATCTCACCCGCAACGGCTACGAAGGCCAACTGGTCCTCATGAACGGGACGAACACCGACCCGCACTCGAAGGCTACTTACGAGGCCTGGCGGGGGCGCCACGAAGGCCAGGAGGTCGTCAGCGGCAGCAAGCCCGTCGATATCAAGGCAGCTATCGTGGAGGAGTTTCGGGATCGAGCCACCGTCATGATCGCCACCGAGGCCGCGGCCGAAGGCATCAACCTCCAGTTCTGCTCCCTGGTGGTCAACTACGACCTGCCCTGGAATCCCCAGCGGATCGAGCAGCGCATCGGCCGTTGCCACCGCTACGGCCAGCAGCACGACGTGGTGGTGGTCAACTTCCTGAACAAGCGCAACGCCGCCGACCAGCGGGTCTACCAGCTCCTATCCGAGAAGTTCCGCCTGTTCGACGGCGTGTTCGGGGCCAGCGACGAGGTGCTGGGGGCTCTGGAGTCCGGCGTCGATATCGAGAAACGCATCGCCCAGATCTACCAGGAATGCCGCACCACCGAGGAGATCAACGCGGCCTTCGACGCGGTCCAGACCGAGCTGGAAGAGGAGATCCAGGACCGCATGGCCCAGACCCGCCAGGACGTTCTCGACCATTTCGACGAAGAGGTCCACGCCCGCCTCAACGTGCACCGTGACGAGGCCCTGGCCAGCCTGTCCCAGCGCGAACGGTGGCTGCTTTCCCTCGCCCGATTCGAACTCGGCGACGACGCCGAGTTCGTGGAAGGTCAGCCGCGGTTCCGCTACACGGGCACTCTGGGCCGACCCGGCATGTATCACCTGGACTGGAAGGAGGCCGAGCGGCGGGGCGACACCTTCTTCCGGCTCGATCACCCCCTGGCCGAAGCCATCACGTCCCGAGCCGCGGCGCGGCAGCTGCCCCCCGCCGAGCTTGTGTTCGACTACGCCGGCTACGGGGTGCCCGTGAAGGCCCTGGAGCCCTACCGGGGCGAAGCGGGATGGCTGGAGCTCTCCAAGCTGACCGTTGACTCCTTCGAGACCGAGGAGTTCCTGGTCCACGCGGCGGTGTGCGACGGTGGTGAGCGCCTCGACGAGGAACTCGCCACCAAGCTGTTGAACCTGCCCGCCCGCCAAGACTCTGCCGCTGCCGCGCCACCGGGCGGCCCCATCAAGGTAGCCCAGGACGCGGAGGTCGCCCGTTACCTACGGGAGGTGGAGGAGCGCAACGCCCGCTACTTCGACCAGGAGGTCACGAAGCTCGACGCCTGGGCCGACGACCTCAAGGTGGGCCTGGAACGGGAGCTGAAGGACCTGGACCGCGCCATCAAGGAGGCGCGCACCCTGAGTCGCCAAGCCGCGACGCTGAGCGAGAAGCTGGAGGCCCAGCGCGAGCAGAAGGCGCTGGAGCAGAAGCGGAACAAGAAGCGACGGGAACTGTTCGACGCCCAAGACGAGATCGACGAGCGGCGCAGCGAGCTGATCGAAGGCATCGAGCGACAGCTAGGTTCGCGCCACGCCGTGGCTCCGCTGTTCACGATTCGGTGGGTGATGACATGAGCAACTGTGTTGATCGTCAAATCTGAGCCGGTTTTGGGTTCCGCCACG
>JARGFW010000113.1 GCA_029211085.1 Deferrisomatales bacterium
GTGGCGTTTCTGGTTTCGGGTAAGGGCAAGGCGCCGGTGGTGGAGCAGATCCTCGCCGGCGCGGCCGCCGAGTTGCCGGCGGCCCGGGTGCAGCCGGCCGGACGGCTGCTGTGGTTTCTGGATGGCAGCTACGTCTGACCTCCCGCCGCTCCTGGGGGTCGGGTCAGACTGCGGTTACCGTTACCGGCAGGGGGCTCCAATCCTGCAATCCGTCGCTGGTGCTGCGGAACGGGAACAGGGCCCGCACCGAGGGGCCTGCGCCGTGGCCGGCCCACCAGATGGGCTGGCCGGGTGCCGTGCCGGCGGGGGCTGGCGGCGCGGCCTCGCCCCGGGCCACGCTGCCCCAGCCGCTGTGTCCGAAACCGTCGGGCACGGCCACCGCTGCCGGGTGTAACCCCTCCAGGGTCAGCAGCGGCAGGACCAACGCCCCCTGTGTGCTCGCCACCCGCACCCGGTCGCCGTTGGAGAGCCCCAGCCGGCGTGCAGTGCCGGGGTGCAGGTGCACCGCGGCGCGGTGCCGGATCTCGCGCCCCCAGCGGCTGTTGGGGTTGGCGTGGGCCAGGGAGGCGGGTGCGAACAGGAGCAGGAACAGGGCGTCCGCGGCGGCTGGTTGAGGGTCGGAGGGGACCGTGCTCGCCAGCTCCACGGGCTGCAGTCGGTTCGGTGGGCGTCCCTCTTCGCTGACCCACACGCCACGCTCCTGTAGCGCCTCCAGGCTGCCGGGCCCCCAGGACTTGCGCAGCAGTTCCCCCAGGTAGTGCCGGGTGTCGGTGTAGTGTCCCAGGGCCGCGCCCCGACCCCGGGCCAGTTCCAGCAACACGTCCGACAGACCCCGGGACTCCCCGATGGGGCGGGCCCAGGGTTCGAACAGGGCTAGGTGCTCGCTGTCCGCAGCCTTGAGCTTGTCGGGCTCCGAGGCAGGTCGGGTGACCGGCTGCTGCAGGTACAGGTAGGAACGGCCGTCTGGCAGGGAGCCCTCCACCAGTCCCCAGGACTCGAAGTGGGTGGCCAGGGGCAGGACCAGGTCTGCCAATTCCGCGGTCTCGGTCAGGTGGGTGTCCATCGCCACCAGGAATCCCACCCGGTCCGGGTCAGCCAGGGCTTCCCGTACCCGCCGCGTGTCCGGGGCGTCGTAAACGGGGTTGGCGTTCACCGCCCAGTACAGGTCGGCCCGGGTCTCTCCGCCGCAGATCCCGGCCAGGAGCGCCTCGGGGGTGGCGGCAATGCGCGGCGGCCGGGTGAAAAACGGCCCGCGGGAGGTGATCGCTCCCCCGGCGACGTTGACCGAACCCACCAACTGGTTGAGCAGGGCCGCGGCCGGTGCTGCCGTCGAACCCGGCGTCGCCAGGGCTAGGGAGGGGGTCTCTTCGGCGAAGCGGCGGGACAGATACACCACCTGGGATGCGGGCACCCCGGTGAGTTCCTCCACCCGCTCCGGGGTGTAGGGGGCCACTGCCTCGCGCACCTTTTCCAGTTCTCCGGATTCCCCGGAGCCGCCGGTGCGCAGCGCAAAGCCGTCGCGGTCGAAGTTGTCCCACCGGAGGATCAGCCGGGCCACCCCATAGGCCACAAACGCCTCGGAGTCGGGGGCCACCGGATGCCAGCGGGTGACGCTGCCGCTGGCGCCTTCCAAACTGTGGAAGACGTGCACCGCCGCGCCGTTGCGCTGGGCTTCGGACACGTCCTTGGCCAGGGGGACCGGGAACCGGCCGTCGAAAGGCAGCACCCCGAACAGGAAGATGCTGCGCGCCCGGTTGGCGTGGGGCGCCGCCAACGGGGCGCCGTACCACGCCGCGCCGGAGCCGGGACCCTCCCGTCCTGGCAGGGGGTGGTCGATGACCACGTCGGTCCAGCCGAGGTTGTCCCGCAACTCCTCCACCAGGAGTTCTTCCTGGCCCAGGTGCAGCACCCTGCGCGCCTCGGGAGCGTTGAGGTGGGCGCCCAGGGTGGCCAGGGCCTCGGCCCAGGAGATCGCTTCCCAGTGGCCTGCGCCGCGCTTGCCGGCCCGGCGCAGGGGAGTGAGCTGCCGCTCCGGGTCGTAGAGCCGCTCCATGCCCGCCAAGGCGCGCGAGCAGATGGCGCCCCGGTTGGTGGGGGCACCCACGGCGCCTTGCACCTGCACCACCCGGTCGCCGTCGCGGAACGCCAGCACCGCGCAGTGGGACGGACACATGCGGCACACCGTCGGCGCAGGGTCGCGGAACTTGCGCAGGGCACGCGCGCTGGCTGCGTTCCAGGGTTTGGCGTCGCGCAGATGCTGTTTCGGGTCGATGGCAAGGCCGGCGGTTCCGAAGGCGCCCGCCTTCAAGAAGGACCGACGATCGAGTGCGCACACGATGGATACCCTCACGGTGGTGGTTGTTGCGCCCTGTGGACTCACGGGCGCCCCATCCTAGGGACTCCGTCCGGGCGCTGTCAACGGGCGGGAGGGGAAGTCGGCAAACAGAACGCGAAGGTGCTGCCGGAGCCCGGGCGGCTGGTGACCCAGACGCGCCCCCCGTGGAGTTCCACCAGGTTCTTGGCGATGGTTAGGCCGACGCCGGAACCTCCCGTGCTCTTGCGGGTGGGGGCCTCCACCTGGTGAAACTTGCGGAAGATGTTCTGCAACTCCCCGGGGTCGATCCCCTTGCCCTGGTCGGCCACCTCGACGATCGCGAACAGGGTGCCGGTCTCGCCCTCGTCCAGTTCCTGCTGGGGCTGTTCCGGCCGGCGCACGGCGGCGCGGGTGGAGACCCGTACGGTACCGCGGGTGCTGAATTTCACGGCGTTGTCCAGCAGGTTGAACAGCACCCGGCGCAGCAAGGTCGGGTCCAGCCGCAGCGGCGGCACGTCCAGGGGACAAAACTCCACCTCGAGCCCCTTTTCGACACCTCGCGGCCGCACCGACGCCACTGCCTCGGCCACCAACTCGTTGAGGTCGCACGGCTCAAGAACCGGCTCCACCGCACCGTCCTCGATGTCCTGCAGGGAGAAGATGTTCTCCAGTACCTGCTGCAGGTGCCGGCCGTTGGCTTCGATCAGTTCCAGGTCGGAGCGCTGGGCGTCGGTGATCGCACCCGAGGTGCCTTTGAGCAGCAGCCCGGCGTAGCCGATCACCGCGTTGAGCGGGGTTTTTAGTTCGTGGTTGATGTTATTGAGGAACTCGTCCTTCACCCGGTTCGCCTCGGCCAACTCCCGGTGCTGTGCCTGCAGCTCCTCCAGGGCCGTCTCCAACTCGCGGGTGCGCTCCTGCACCCGCATCTGCAGGTCGCTGTTCTGTGCCCGCACTTGGTCCCGGGCCTCCTGCAGTTCCTGGTTGGCCCGCTCCAGGCTCGCGGTGCGCGCTTGCACCCGGCGGCTCAGGCTGCGGTTGGCGCCCTTGAGGCGGGTGACCAGCTGGGCGTGGGCCAGGGCTGCGGCCAGGTGGCTGGCCAGGATGATCCACAAGGGCAACCGCCGGGGGTCCAGCCCCCCGGGCGCCGGGTGGCTGAGGTTCAGCACCCCCAGCAGCTGGCCGTGCACCTTGAGGGGCAGGCAGACGATGCTCCCCAACTCCAGGGGCGAGTCGGTTGCGACGAAGCGGGGCTCGCGGCCCACGTCCTCGGCGAGCACCGCCACCTCATCGGCCAGACAGGCGTACGCGAGCCCTTCGTCCCGGGGCAGCACCCGTCGTGCGTAGCCTTCCGGCCCGTAGTAACCCACCCGTCCTTGGTCGCGGCCGGCCGCGGCCAGCAGGTTCAGCTCCCCGGTGGCGCCGGAGTACAACAGAATGGAGGTGTTGGCGGCCCGGGACGACTCCAGGAACAGGGGCAGGGAGTGGGCGGCGACTTCCTCCAAACGGTCGGCCTGCTCGAACAGGGTGCCCAGCCGGCGCACCAGCCCCAACTCCTCGATCTTGGCCTCCAGTTCCTGGGACGTGTCGCGCAGGGCCCGGGCGTAAAGCTGCTTCTGGGTTTCCAGGCGCTCCAGGGTGGAGGTGGCGGCGGCGGGGGAAGCGGCGGTCATGGTCGGTATCCTCAGGCGATGGCCGCGTAGAACGCTTCGGCTTCGGGCCGGTCTCGTTCCAACTGCAGCGCCAGATCGTCGAGCAGACCGGGGGGGAGGTCGGGGTCGAACGGCACCGGTTCCCCGCGGCACAGGGCCGCTGCGGCGGCAAGCACGGTCCGGTCGGGGCGCAGTTCGGCCCGCAGCTGGTCGTGGTGCTGGTGGCGCACCGTGGCGGCGATCGACGCGGGGAGCCGCCACGCCTCCAATAACGCGCCGCCAGCCGTGGCGTGGTCCCAGCCGAACAACTCCACCTCCCGGGGCGCCAGGGCGGCGGGGGTGTCCGTCTCCTCCAGCAGATCGGCATACTCCATGGGGCTTTGGGCCAGGAACCAGATGCGGCCGATGTCGTGGAGCAGGCCGGTGAGAAACAGGGCGTCCGGCGCGCTGCGGTGGGGGTGGGCCGACAGGCGTTGCCCCAGATGGCGACAGCCCTTGGCGCACAGGTAGGCGTCGATCCAGATCCCGGCCACGGCCGGCGGGGGCTGATGCTTCCCCCAGGCCTCCAGCAGGTTGGCACCCAGGGCCACCGCTTGCACCGTGACCCCGCCGAGCAGCACCACCGCCCGCTGCAGGGTCGCCACCCGGGACTCGAAACCGTAGTAGGCCGAGTTCGCCAGGCGCAGCAGGCGGCCGGCGATCGCCGGGTCGGCCTCCAGCAGGGCGATCACGGCGGCGGGGGTGTAGTCCTCGCAGGCGTAGAGGGCGAGCAGCCGGGAAACGGTGACGTTCAGGGAGGGAAGGGGAGCGTCCGTCACGGGGGTGCCGGCGGCCGAGCCCATGGCGGTCACCCCAGGACGGTCGCGGCAACCGGGGGCAACTGGGATGCGGTGGCCCGCGGCAGGTGCACGGTGAACGTGGTGCCGACGCCGACCGTACTGCACAACTCGATGCGGCCGTCCAGCGCTGCGATGATCTCCTTGACGATGTACAGTCCCAGGCCGGTACCCTCGCCCCGGGCCTTGGTGGTGAAGAACGGTTTGAACAGCCGGTCCTGGAACTCGGGACTGATGCCGCAGCCGTTGTCGGTGATCCGCACGCAGACCCGGTCGGGGCCACCGCACGTCACCTCCACCTGCAGCACCCCGGGTTCGGCGCCGTCCTGCCCGGCGCGGGTGCCGATGGCATGGGCCGAGTTGCGCAGCAGGTTGAGAAAGACGTGCTGCAGCTGGCTCTCGTTGGCCCACACCGGGGGGATTTCCCCGCTCAGGGACTTCTCCACCTGGATGTCGCGGGAGCGGAACTCGTGCTCGGAGAGCACCAACACCTGCTCCAGGGCGGGGAGCAAATCCACCGGGTAGCGCTCCACTTCGGAGGGGCGGGCGAACGAGGTGAGACCTTCCGCCAGGCGGCGGATGCGCTCCACGTTGCGTTCGATGAGTTCCAGGTGGTTGCGTTGGCGCTCGTCCTCCGGCGTATGCCGCAGCAGTTGGTGGATCGCGAACGCAATACTGGAGAGCGGGTTGTTCAGTTCATGGGCCAAACTGGCGGCCATCTCGCCCAGGCTGGCGAGCTTGTCCTGGTGGTGGATCTGCTCGTGGTTGAGCTTGAGCTGGCCGATGCTGGACTGCAGCCGGTCCACCAGTTTGCGGGCATGCTCCCGCAGGTAGTAGCGCTCGTCTGCGGCGTGGATCGGGTCGCGGCGCCCGCGAATGTACTCTTGAACCCGTGCCGGAAAGGTCTTGACGTCGATGGGTTTGGGGATGTAGCCGTCGCAGCCAGCGGCCAAACTGCGCATGCGGTCGCCCTGCAAGGTGTTGACTGTGACTGCGATAATGGGGATGGTGTCGAAACCCTGGATTGCCTTCAACTTGGTGGCGGCCTCATAGCCATCCATGCCCGGCATGTTGATGTCCATCAGGATCAAGTCCAAGTGGTCCTTCTCGGCGATCGCCGTCTCCACGCCGGTGAAGCCGTCCTCCGCGTGGAGCACTTCGAAACCCTCGGCGCGCAGCAGTCGCGCCACGATATTGAAATTGGCGGGGGTGTCTTCGATGTAGAGAACCCGGCGTGCCTCGTCCATGCTCATCCTGGCCCAACGCCGTCCCCCCGCGGCCAATGGCTGGAGTAACCAACCAGCGCATTGTAGAAATCGATCGAAGTGTTGTAAAGATCAAAAATACGGGACCCATTTTCAGTAAAGCCAAACATGGGTGTTCATAGACTCGGGAGGTATTGGTTTTGGTTTGACTCCACGGGAAGGTGAGTGTATCAAGTGCCTTCCTTTTTCCCTAACTCCAAGGTGAATGTCGGCGGACGAATCTGTGACGATGGAGGTAATGGTATGGGCACGACGTATCGAGTTGCAGTAGTTCCTGGGGACGGCACCGGGCCGGAAGTCACCGCTCAAGCCGAGCGGGTGTTGGACGTGGCTGCCGAACTGGGTGGCTTCGCGCTGGACAAGCAGGAGTTCGGATTCGGCGGCGACTACTATCTAAAGACCGGCGAGACCCTTCCCGACTCGGCGATCGACGAACTGCGCCAGTTCCAGGCCATCCTGCTGGGGGCCATCGGCCATCCCGACGTCAAACCCGGCATCCTGGAAAAGGGCATCCTGCTCAAGGCGCGTTTCGAGCTGGACCAGTACGTCAACCTGCGCCCGGTGAAGCTCTACCCCGGGGTAGCGACCCCGCTGAAAGACAAGGGACCCGAGCACGTGGACTTCGTGGTGGTGCGGGAGAACACGGAGGGGCTGTACTGCGGCGCCGGCGGGTTCCACAAGAAAGGCACCCCCGACGAGGTGGCGGTGCAGGAGTCGATCAACACCCGCAAGGGGGTGGAACGCTGTCTGCGCTTCGCGTTCGAGTACTGCCAGAGGCGCAACCAAGCCAACAAACTCACCCTGTGTGGCAAGACCAACGTGCTCACTTTCGCGTTCGACCTGTGGGAGCGTACCTTCAACGAGATCGGCGGGGACTACCCCGGGGTCGAGCGGGACTACGCCCACGTGGACGCCACCTGCATGTGGATGGTGAAGAACCCCGAGTGGTTCGACGTGATCGTGACCGACAACATGTTCGGGGACATCATTACCGACCTGGGGGCGATGATCCAGGGAGGCATGGGCATCGCCGCAGGCGGCAACATCAACCCCGCGGGGGTGAGCATGTTCGAGCCGATCGGCGGGTCGGCACCCAAGTACACCGGCCAGAACATCATCAACCCGCTGGCCGCGATCTGCGCCGGCAGCATGTTGCTGGACCACCTGGGTGAGACCCAGTGGGCCACCCGCATCGAGGACGCGGTGAAGTGGGTGACCGCCGAGAAGCTCCAGAGTCTGGCAGCTGGGCGCATGGGGTACTCCACCAGTGAAGTCGGCGATCTGGTGATCCAGCACCTGAGGGACCACGCGGGGTAACGGTTGCGACGAGCGTCCACTCTTGGAGCGAGCAGGCGCCGGATGGTAGGTCCGGGAGGGGCCGGACCAGGGGAGGGAAATCCGGTGCGCATCTGGGCTGTGTGGCGATGGGGGGCAGCCATGCTTCACAGACAACGGAGGGGGAGCGGCGACGCGCTCGTTTGGGGTGCGGTGGCGGCAGGGCTTGTGGGGGTGTTGATGGCTTGTGCCCCAATGGTCAACACCCTCCCCGTGACCCAGGACGCGATGGGGCGCCACATCACCGCCCGCAAGACCCTGCCTTCCCGGGTCAACCTGCTCGATCACTCGGTCGAGACCCTGGGTGTCTTGGCATTCGCGGGGCCCTCGGGTGGCCAACTCGCGGACGATCTCGCTTCCCAGGTGGAAGCGACTGGCGCGTTCCGGGTGGTGGGCCCCCAGGCCCTGAACGAGCGCTTGATGAGGCTGGGCCTGTCGGTAAACTGGGACGCCGCCCCCTCCAGCCTGCTGTGGGTCTACGAGCGAGCGGCCGTCGACGCGGTCATCGTCGGCAGGGTCGAGGTGTTCGATGTGGAGGGCAGGGAGAACGCCAAAGACACCCCGACCCTGGTAGACACCGAGGAGATGGGGTTCGTCATCAACGACGAGGGCAAACTCGTCTACGGCCCCAAGCAGGAACTCCGGCAGATTCCCCTGTATTGTCGGACGGTGATGGGAACCGTCGCCGCTTCCTACCGGTCGTGGGGGGCGCGCAGCGGCGAGTTGATCGCTACCGTGCGCCACGAGCTGGTCACGGAAATCCCGGTGTTCTGCTATCGCGGGGACGTGCCCGTGGAGTTGGCGCGGGATTCGCAAGATCGCATCCTGCGCCGCTTCTTGAACCGCCTCAACAAGCAGTTCCTCGAAGACATCATTCCACAGACGGTCCGGGACGAGATACTGTTCGAGACCCTCCCCGGCGACGCGGGTGGTGCGCAGGTGCAGCGGACGGAGTTGGCCATCCTCTATGCGGAGAGGGGTGACTGGAAGCGGGCGATCGAGGTGTTGCAGGATTGTCTACGGGATCGGCCCGACCTGGCGGCGGTGCACTACAACTTGGCGGTGGCCTACGGGGCGACCGGGCAGGTCACCCGCGCCAGGGAGCACCTCAGAAAGGCCTTGCTCCTGGCCCCGCGGAAGTCTCTCTACCAACAGGCCCTGTACGATGTACCCGTCTCTTCGGGAAACGAACGGTAATCGGGCAGATTTTCGGCACCCGCCCTTCCCATGCAGGTTTCTTGTTTCGCGTTTTCCGTCCCAACCATTCCGCTTCCCAGGGTCGGGGCTATTTTGTTACCTTTACAAGCTACTGAAACGCCTAGAATCCGCAGGGAGGTGAGCAGATGTCCGGTCACAGCAAATGGTCGAACATCAAACACAAGAAGGGGCGCGAGGACGCCAAACGCGGCCAGGTCTTTGGCAAGATCGTCAAGGAACTCACCGTGGCGGCGCGCCTGGGCGGTGGTGATCCCGAGGCGAATCCCCGCCTGCGCCTGTCGATGGACAAGGCCCGGGCAGCCAACATGCCCAAGGACAACATCGACCGGGCCATCAAGAAGGGTACGGGCGAAGGCGGCGGGGTCGAGTACGAGGAGGTCACCTACGAGGGCTACGGCCCCGGCGGGGTGGCGGTGCTGTTGCAGGTCGTTACCGACAACCGCAACCGCATCGTCGCCGAGGTGCGCCACGCGTTCGCCAAGAACCAGGGCAACCTGGGGGAGAACGGCTGCGTAGGGTGGATGTTCGCCAGCAAGGGCTACATGGCGGTGGACGCCGCGGCGGTGGACGAGGAACGTCTGCTGGAACTGGCCCTGGAGGCCGGGGCCGAGGACGTGCGTCAGGCCGGTGACGAGTGGGAGGTGATCACCGATCCGGCGGAGTTCGAGGCAGTGCGCGACGCCCTGCAGGCCGCCGGACTGGAACTGCAGGAGCCGGGAGTGACGATGCTGCCGCAGACCACGGTGAAGCTAGAAGGCAAGGCCGTGGAGCAGATGCTGCGCTTGATGGAGATGCTCGAAGACAACGACGACGTGCAGAGCGTGTACGCCAACTTCGACATCGACGACGCCGAGATGGAACGCATCGCCGAGGGCGGATGAGGCGCGTTCTCGGCATCGATCCCGGCTCCCAGAACACCGGTTTCGGCGTGGTGGAGATGGCCGGCGCTCGGTTGGTCCACGTGGCCCATGGCACCATCCGCAACCCGGCCAACGTCTCCCTGTCCGCCCGGCTGGTGCGTATCTACACCGAACTGCGCGAAGCACTGGAGTGCCACACCCCCGACGAGGTGAGCGTGGAGAGCATCTTCCAGGCCCGCAACGCCCAGACCGCGCTGAAACTGGGTCACGCCCGCGGGGTGGCGCTGCTTGCGGTGGAGCAGAGCGGGCTGCCGATGGCGGAGTACACCCCGATGCAGGTGAAGGCTGCGGTGGTGGGGTATGGGCGCGCCGAAAAACACCAGGTGCAGGAGATGGTGCGCCGGCTGCTGTGCCTGCCCGAGAAGGCCGGTGCCGACGCCTCCGACGCACTGGCGGTGGCCATCTGCCACCTGCAGTCGCGCCGCACCGCCGCGGCCTATGACCTGCGTCGGGTGGATCGAGGGCGGCGATGATCGTCAGTCTCACCGGCACGGTCGAGCGCCGGGCCCCCGGGGAGGTGGTGGTGCACGTGGGTGGGGTGGGCTACGGGGTGGCCGTGTCGCTCGCCACGTTTGCCGAGCTGCCCGGTGCCGATCCGGAGTGCAGGCTGCGGGTGGTCACGGTGGTGCGCGAGGAAGAGATCAGCCTGTACGGCTTCGCCTCGGCCGAGGAGGAGGCGTTGTTCCGCCTGCTCGTGGGGGTGAACGGGGTGGGGCCGAAGCTGGCGCTGAAGATCCTCAGCGGTATGCGCGCCGAGGCCCTGCGCCAGGCCTTGGTCACCGGGGACGCCGTGGGCCTCACCGCGATCTCCGGAGTGGGCAAGAAGCTGGCCCAGCGACTGGTGGTGGAACTCAAAGACAAGGCGGGTGGTGTGGGACGGAGCGATCTGACGGGGGTGCCCGGCGCGGCCGGCAGCGGACCGGATGCCGACGCGGTCGCCGCCCTGGAGGTCTTGGGGTACCCGCGCCGGGCCGCCGAGCAGGCCCTGGCGGCGGCCCGTGTGGCCGGGGCGGACGATGTGCAGGGGTTGGTGCGCGAGGCGCTGAAACAGTTGGCTCCTCGGCGGTGAGTGCTGACGTGGACGACCCCACTCGCGTGGTGAGCCCCGAGCCGATGGGGAAGGAGGCGTCTGCGGGCAACGTCCTGCGGCCCCCGAGCCTGGAGGCGTACGTCGGTCAGGACCGCCTGCGGCAGAACCTTCAGGTATTCATCCAGGCCGCCAAGCTTCGCGACGAACCCCTGGACCATGTGTTGCTGTCCGGCCCCCCGGGGCTGGGCAAGACCACCCTGGCCTACATCATCGCCTACGAGATGGGGGTGAACGTCGAGTCCACCTCGGGGCCGGTCTTGGAGCGCGCCGGAGACCTGGCGGCGATCCTCACCAACCTCCGGGACGGCGACGTGCTGTTCATCGACGAGATCCACCGCCTCAGTCCTGTGGTGGAAGAGATCCTCTATCCGGCGATGGAGGACTTCCAGCTCGACATCATGATCGGCCAGGGTCCCAGCGCCCGCAATATCAAGATCGATCTGCCGCGCTTCACCCTGGTGGGCGCCACCACCCGCACGGGTTTGCTCACCGCCCCGTTGCGGGACCGCTTCGGGGTGGTAAGTCGCCTGGAGTTCTACTCCCCGGAGGAACTGCACATCATCGTCACCCGTTCAGCGGGGATCCTCGGCGTGGGTCTTACCGACGACGGTGCCGGGGAGATCGCCCACCGCAGCCGCGGGACCCCGCGAATCGCCAACCGTCTGTTGCGCCGGGTGCGGGACTTCGCCGAGGTGCACCACAGCGGAGTCATCACCCGGGAGGTAGCGGATCACGCGCTCACGGCCCTGGAAGTGGACGCCAAGGGGTTGGATCGCATGGACCGCCGCATTCTGGAGGTCATCCTCGACCAGTTCGCCGGCGGTCCGGTGGGGGTGGACACCTTGGCGGCATCGGTCAGCGAGCAGAAGGACACCATCGAGGACGTGTACGAGCCGTACCTCATCCAAGAGGGGTACCTGTGTCGCACCGCCCGAGGCCGCATCGCCACCGATCGGGCCTACCGGCACTTTGACCGGGAGAAGCCCGGCCAGGGCGAGCTGCTGTGAGGCGTTCGGTGCTGGTGCTGCTGGCCGTCCTGTGGCTGGCCGGCAGGGCCGGGGCAGCGCCGCCAGCCGTCCACAACGACCTGTTTTCCGGGCGCTGGTTCCACGCCCCTGTGGCCGATGAGGACTGCTCCGTATGCCACACCATGCACCGCGACCCGGTGGGCCCCAATCTGCGGGCACCGGTCCCCGAACTGTGCTACCAGTGCCACGAGGACATGGCGGCCAAGGATGTGGTCCACGAACCCGTGGGCGAGGGGCGCTGCAGTGACTGCCACCTCGTGCACACCAGCGCCGAGCCGATGTTGCTGAAACGCCGGGTTCCAGATTTGTGCATCGACTGCCACCCGGTCAACGACAGCCATGTGGGCCGTGGCACCGTGTGTACCGGTTGCCACGGGGTGCACTCTTCCGAGACCAGCCGCTTCCTCAAGGGCAAGCGCAGCCGCAACTGCGGCAGCTGTCACGCCGACAAGCGCCGCGGTGAGTCGCGGCATACCCCGGCCCGGGAAGGCAAGTGCCTCACCTGCCACTTCACCCACCCGGACCCGCGTTTCGAGGGCGAGAAGCTGCGCGGCTCCTATCCCCGTGATCCCTACGAGACCCTGGGGCCTGGACTCTACGGGTTGTGTGACCGCTGCCATGATCCAGCACTGTACACAGACCCCGAGTACCGCATGACCTGGTTTCGCACCGGTGCCACGAACCTGCACTACGGCCATGTGGCGCGCGCCAAAGGGCTCACCTGTTCGGTGTGTCACGACATCCATGCCGCCCGGCGACCGGCGCTGATGGTGGATTGGCTGCGTATCCCCGGCCAGGAGCAACGCCTGTTGCAGTTCCTGAAGTTCAGCACCGGCGGCAGCTGCGGTCCGGCGTGCCACGGCACCGCCACCTACGTGCGCAGCGAGGACGCGGCGTTCATCGAGGACGACCGGTGAGGTGCGCGGGATGGGTGGCCTTGGCCCTGCTGCTGGTCCCGGCAGGGTCAGGCGCCGACTACGGGCGCCCCGAGAGCCAGACCGTGTATCGCTACCTGGGGGTGAAGTGGTGCGTCACCTGCCACTCCCGTGCCAGCGACAACCCCCGCCTGAGCATGTACCACAGTTGGGAGGACTCGGCCCACGCGCGCGCCTGGGATGACTTGCCGGACGGGGACAAGGACAACCCGCTTTGCCTGCGCTGTCACACCACCGGGTACGGTATGGCCCGGCGCCCCGATGTGGCTGACGCGGAGCTGCGGGGCGTGCAGTGCGAAGCCTGCCACGGACCAGGCAGCCACTACTTTACCTGGCGGGTGATGAAGGACCGGGACCGGGCGACCGCCAACGGCTTGTGGCGGCCCAACCGGGAGGTGTGCGTAAAATGCCATCGCTGAACATGGTGCGACGCCGCACGCGGCCAGTGCGGGTGGGAGATGTGGTTGTGGGTGGTGACGCCCCGGTGGCGGTGCAGTCCATGTGCAACACCGACACCCGCGACGTCGCCGCTACCCTGACCCAGATCCGCGCCCTGGCGGCGGCGGGCTGCGAACTGGTGCGGGTGGCGGTGCCCGATCGCGCCGCCGCCGCTGCCCTGGGCGCGATCACCTCCGCCGCGCCGGTGCCGGTGATCGCGGACATCCACTTTCACCACACCCTGGCCCTGGCCGCTGTGGAGGCCGGGGCGCACGGTTTGCGGCTGAACCCGGGCAACATCGGCGCCCGTTGGAAGGTGGCGGAAGTGGTCGCCGCTGCCCGGGAACGGCAGGTGCCGATCCGCATCGGCGTCAACGCGGGGAGTCTGGAAACCGAGCTGTTGGAACGCCACGGCGGCCCCACCCCCGAGGCCCTGGTGGCGAGCGCTCTGGGCCACGTGCGCATCTTGGAAGATCTCGACTACCGGGAGATCAAGGTCAGCCTCAAAGGTTCCCGGGTGCCCCAGACCGTGGCCGCGTACCGGTTGCTCGCCGGGCAGTGCGAGTACCCCCTGCATGTGGGCATCACCGAGGCGGGAACCGTGTTCCGCGGCGCGGTGAAGAGCGCGGTGGGGTTGGGGGTGTTGTTCTACCTGGGCCTGGGGGACACGTTGCGGGTCAGCCTCACCGGCGACCCGGTCGAGGAGGTGCGGGTCGCCTACTGGATCCTCGGTGCCCTCGGCCTGCGGCGCCGGGGCGTAGAGGTGATCAGTTGCCCTACCTGCGGCCGTACCCGCATCGGTTTGGTGCAGCTCGCCGAGGAGGTGGAGCGGCGTTTGGCCCATCTGGACGCACCGCTGACCGTGGCCGTCATGGGGTGCGAGGTCAACGGGCCCGGCGAAGCCCGGGAGGCCGACTTCGGTATCGCCGGAGGCAAGGGGGAGGGCCTGCTGTTTCGTCACGGCGAGATCGTCCGCAAGCTGCCCGAGGACCAGCTGGTGGACGCCCTGGTGGCGGAAGTGGAGGAGGAAGCTAGGAGGCTGGACGGCTGCACAACTGACAACTGACAACTGCACATCGCATCGCTTACCAATCACGGATCACGAGGCCTACACCCATGAACTACTCCCAGTCCTTCCTGCCCACCCTGCGCGACGACCCGGCCGAGGCCGAGGTGGTGAGCCACAAGCTGATGTTGCGGTCGGGGTTGATCCGCCGGCTGTCCGCCGGCATCTACTCGTATCTGCCGGCGGGGCTGCGGGTGATCCGCAAGGTGGAACAGATCGTACGCGAGGAGATGGACCGTGCCGGTGCCCAGGAGGTGTTGCTGCCCGCGGTGCAGCCTGCCGAACTGTGGCAGGAGTCGGGACGCTGGGACTTCTATGGACCGGAGCTGTTGCGCTTCACCGACCGGGGGGGGCGGCAGTGCTGCATGGGGCCGACCCACGAAGAGGTGATCACCGACCTGGTGCGCGGGGAGGTGCAGTCCTACCGGCAGCTGCCCCTGAACCTCTACCAGATCCAGACCAAGTTCCGCGACGAGATCCGCCCCCGCTTCGGGGTGATGCGTGCCCGCGAGTTCATCATGAAGGACGCCTACTCCTTCGACCTGGACGAGGACGCCTCGGCCCAGAGCTACCATAAGATGTACGAGGCCTACCGGCGTATCTTCGAACGCTGTGGCCTGGAGTTCGTGGCGGTGGAGGCGGACTCCGGGGCGATCGGCGGCAGCTTCTCCCACGAGTTCATGGTGCTCGCCGACTCCGGGGAGGACGCGGTGGCGGCCTGCGCCGCCTGCGGCTACGGCGCCAACACCGAGAAGGCCGAGGTGGCGGCGCCGGTGGCCGGAGACTCCCCGCAGGTGGGAGCCCTGGAGGAGGTGAGCACCCCGGGGCAGCGAACCATCGAGGAGGTGTGTGGATTCCTCGGAGTGGACGCGGCTCGGACCGCAAAGACCCTGCTGTTCGCGACCGACCTGGGGGTGGTGGCGGCGGTGGTGCGGGGTGACCACGAGGTGAACCCCATCAAGGTGAAAAACGCCGCCAGAGCCAATGTAGCGGAGCTGGCCGGCGAAGCTGCCGTGGTGGAGAGCACCGGGGCACCGGTAGGGTTCGCCGGCCCGGTAGGGCTTGCGGTTCCGGTCTATGTGGACCACGCCCTCAAGGACGCCGGTGGGTTCGTGGTGGGGGCCAACCGGGCCGACGCCCACTACCGCAATGCGTTGGCCGGCCGTGACTTCCAGGTGGCCGGATGGGCGGACCTGCGGGAGATCGCCGCGGGCGACCCCTGCCCCCGCTGCGGGGAAGCGGTGAGCGTGCGGCGCGGCATTGAGGTCGGACACGTGTTCCGCCTGGGCACCAAGTACTCCGAAGCCATGGGGGCCACCTGCCTGGATGACCAGGGCAAGGAACGGCCCCTGGTGATGGGTTGCTACGGTATCGGCATCGGCCGCACAGCGGCCGCGGCGATCGAGCAGAACCACGACGGGGACGGCATCTGCTGGCCGGTGCCGATCGCCCCCTGGGAGGTGGTGGTGCTGCCGATCCGGGTCACAGACGAGGCGACCCGGGAGGCGGTGGACCGCCTCACCGCCGGTCTCGAGGCCCGGGGGGTGGAGGTGCTGGTGGACGACCGCGACGAGCGGGCCGGGGTGAAGTTCAAGGACGCCGACCTGCTGGGCGTCCCTTTGCGCATCACCCTGGGGCCCCGTGGCTTGAAGGAAGGGGTGGCCGAGGTGCGGGAGCGGGCCACCGGCGCCGACCACAACGTGCCCCTCGACGAACTGGTGGAGTGGGCGGCGGGGTGGGTGGCCGCGAGGCGCGGTCGATGAGTGGCCGGGAGCGGGTGATCTTCGCCTTGGATGTGCCCGGGGCGGAGCAGGCCCTG
>JARGFW010000114.1 GCA_029211085.1 Deferrisomatales bacterium
GGTCAGCAGATCCGCGCCGAGGGAGAGGGGGAAGAGGTGGTCGACGGCATACCCGGCGATCTCTACATCGTGCTGCGGGAAGCAGAACACCCCCTGTTCGAGCGCCGCGGCGCCGACGTGTTCGGCCCCCTGCGGGTGGATCTGCTCACCGCGGTGGAAGGGGGGGAGGTCCGCACGGAGGGGCCCGACGGTACCGAACTGGTGGTGACGATCGACCCCGGCGAACAGTCCGGCGCCGTGAAGACACTGCGCGGCAAGGGGTTACCGGTGCTGGGGCGGCCGCGTTCCCGGGGCAGCGTGTTCTTCCAGATTTGGGTGGCCACCCCCACCGGGTTGGACAAGACCCAGCGCGAGCAGCTGCGCTGCGTGCTGGATGCTGCCCAGTGCGGACTCGACGCCGGTCACGAGACCCACCACAAGGGCTGGAAGGATTGGCTGGGGGCTCTGTTCGGGGCGCCCGACGGGTAGGCGCCGGGATCGGACCGCGGGCGATCCGAAATCCGGGGTGCGGACAGCCTCGGTGGTCCTGCGCGTGGGCGCCTACACGGGGATTCCGGATGGTTCGAGCGCGCCGATCCCTGCACTCTGGGCCTGTCCGACCCCGTTTGAAGAGCTACTCCGGCCGCTCGCCGCCGGTGTCGAGCAGGATGGTGCGTTCGAAGTCCGAGGGGTTCGTGGCAGCAGAACGGGCGGTCTCGAAGTCGAGGACCCCGGCATGCAGCAGGTCCAGCAGGTGCTGGTCGAAAGACTGGGTGCCGTAGGTATCCCGGCCCGCCTCGATGAAGTCCTTGATCTCGTGGGTCTTCAGCGGGTCCTTGATGCACTCCTCGATGGTCTTGGTCATCCTCAGGATTTCCAGCGCCGCGGTGCGCCCCTTGCCGCCCTTGCGGGGCAGCAGGCGCTGACTCACCGTGGCTTTCAGATTCTCCGCCAGGCGCAGGCGCACCATGTTCTGTTCGTCGGAGGGGAACACGCTGATCAGCCGGCCGATGGTCTTCGACGCGTCGGTGGTGTGCACGGTACTAAACACCAGGTGGCCGGTCTCCGTGGCCTTCAGCGCGATGTCGATGGTCTCTGTGTCGCGCATCTCCCCCACCAGGATGATGTCGGGGTCCTGGCGCAGTGCCGCCCGCAGGGCCACGTTGAAGCTCGGGGTGTCCATGCCGATTTCCCGTTGACTCACCGAGCTCTTCTTGTTCTTGTGCATGAACTCGACGGGATCCTCGATGGTGAGGATGTGGGCCCGCTTGTGGCTGTTGACGTGGTCGATCATCGCGGCGAGGGTCGAGGACTTCCCGCTGCCGGTCACGCCGGTGATCAGCACCAGGCCGCGCTCCTCCATGGCGATCTCGCCCAGGATCGGCGGCAGCCCCAGGGTCTCGAAGGTGGGGACGTCGAAGGGGATGGAGCGCAGGATGACCGCCAGACTGCTGCGCTGCCGATAGATGTTGACCCGGAAGCGCCCCACCCCGTTGAGGGAGTACGAGCCGTCCCACTCCCGGAGCTCATCGGCAACGGGTTTCGGGTGGATGTTTTCCAGGATCGTGTCCACGATCCGACGGGTATCCTCGGTGCTCAGCGGGGGACTCTTCACCTCTTGCAACGTGCCGTTGACCCGCAGCAGGATCGGGGTGCCCACCTTGAGGTGGATGTCGCTGGCGTTGGCTTTCATGGCGCCGGCGAGGATCTTGTGAAAGGTGTCTTGGTCCATGGGGGTCCGGTGCCTCAGTGGAGCCGTGAGCGGCGGGTCGGGGCGGGCAGGCCCCGGGGAAACGAGTCCGGGATGGAGGCGCTCTCGAGCACGCTGCGGCAGGCCGGGCAGTACGCCACCCACAGGTGGTTGGCCCCCTGCCGGCGCGCAGTGCCCTCCAGCCGCGGATAACCGCAGGTGGGACAGGCGGCGGTGTCTTCGGTGAAACGGATGCCGGCTTCCTTGATGGCCAATGGGCTCTCCTTCCGTGGATCGGCTGACCGTCCAAGGGATCGACCCGGCCGGGAGGAAACTTGAGTCCTTAGGGGGCTCGAAAGGGACGGCCGCGCAAGGTGGCAGATCGGAGGGCGTACAGGTGAGTTCCGGCTGGGGATGTCCCCACGAAATCGAGGGCCGTTGCCGTCGCCGCGGCGACGAGGAGTGTGATCCGGGCGTGCAGGACTGCGTGCTGGAGGAGGGCCTGCGCCGCGCCGCGGAGGCCCTGCACCCGGACGGCCAAGAACCGAAGACGGGCGAAGTTGCGGAGAAATCGCTGCGCCGGAGGCAATCGTGAGCCGCAAGCGCTCCGGGTCGGCGCCGCCCGGCGGGGTGCGGGTGCTGCAAGTGGAGCGGCGCGAGGAGGGGGTGCGGCTGGACCTGTTCCTGGTGACTGCCTTGCCCGAGCTGAGCCGCAAGCAGGCCAAGCGGCTGGTGGACGGGAAACGGGTCGCGGTCAACGGCCGCATCGACGCCATGGCTTCCCGGCCGTTGCGCTGCGGCGACCGGGTGGAGGTACAGGTGCAGTTCCAGGCGGCGCACCCGGAGGCCCCGCCCGCGAGCCTGCCGGTGGTGTACGAAGACGCCCACTGCCTGGCCGTGAACAAGCCCCCGGGACTGCCATCGGGACCCACCCAGGATCCCAAACGCCTGCACGCCGCTCGACTCGCGGGTGCCCAGAGCGGCCGTCAGCTGGTGCTTTTGCACCGCCTGGACAAGGATACCAGCGGGGTGTTGCTGCTGGCCAAGAGTGGTGAGTTCGCCACCGCCCTGGGCCATGCCTTCAAGCATCGGCTGGTGGAGAAGCTGTATCTGGCCCTGGCCTGCGGGCGCCGGCCCCAGGCCGGTACGGTGACAAGCCACCTCCGGGAGGGAGAGGCGGGGCGCATGCACACCGTGCGCAGTGGCGGGATGAAAGCGGTCACCGAGCTGCGCACCCTGGCGGGGTCTGGGGAGTACTGGGCCGTGGAGGCCCTGCCCCAGACCGGCCGCACCCACCAGATCCGGGTCCACCTGGCCCAGGCCGGCTGCCCGATTCTCGGTGACGCGCTGTACGGCGGCGCCGCACGGGTGGGACCCCATCTCGTCCCCCGCCAGATGCTCCACGCCTGCCGCCTGGCGTTCGACCACCCGGCGACGGGGCAGCGTCTCGAGATTGTCGCACCCCTGCCCGAGGACTTCTGCAGCGTGGCCCGAGCCGCCCTGGGGGAACGCCTGCCGGCGGCTCTGAGGCCGTTCTTGGCTCCCTGAGCCCCCCGCGGCGCTGAGCGCTTCCCGGCCGATTGGCCTTCTGAACTCCCTCACGCCATTTCGCCACCCCACCGCTTGACGCGGCGTGAGTTATCTGTTTATCATTTGAGCAACTGTTCAACTGAAAAGAGGATGGGGATGGAAGGCTGCACGGAGCGGACGGTACACCCGGGGCAGGTCGAGGCGGCGAGAAGCGCTTTGGCTGCGGCGCCGGTGGCGGCATTGGCCGAGACGTTCCGCACCCTGGGGGATCCCACCCGGGTGGGAATCCTGCTGGCCCTGGCCGATCGGGAGCTGTGTGGTTGCGATCTGTCCGAGTTGTTCGGGGTGACCCCCAGCGCCATCTCCCACCAGTTGCGCCTGCTCAAGGCCCACCGTCTGGTGCGGGCACGGCGGGAGGGGAAGCTGGTGTACTACGGTCTGGACGATGAGCACGTGCACACCCTGTTCGCCGAGGGGCGCAAGCACGTGGAGGAGAGGTGGTGATGGACGCCATGGGCTTCGTTGTGCAGGTGCTTGCGGAGGGATGGGCGGTACTGGCCGAGTCCGCCCCCTACCTGCTGTTTGGGTTTTTCGCCGCCGGTGTGCTGCACGCCTTCGTCAGTACCGAGGCGGTGGGGCGCCACCTGGGGAACAGCCGGGTCGGCTCGGTGGTGAAAGCCGCTCTGGTGGGCATCCCCCTGCCGCTGTGCTCCTGCGGGGTGTTGCCCGCGGCGATCGGCCTGCGGCGCAAGGGGGCGAGCAAGGGCGCCACCCTGTCGTTCCTGGTTTCCACCCCGGAGACCGGGGTGGATTCCATGGCGCTGACCTACGCCCTGATGGGGCCGGTGTTCGCGGTGGTGCGGCCCCTGGCGGCTTTCGTCACTGCCGTGGTGGCCGGCGTGAGTGAGAACCTGTGGGGCGACGACGCCCCGCCCGCCGAGGTGAAACTGCCCTGCGGCTGCGCCGAGACGGCCCTTCCCGTGGGCGCGCCCCTGGGCGCGCGCCTGCGGGAAGGCCTGCACTACGCGTTCGTGGACCTGCTCGGGGATCTGGCGCCGTGGCTCGGGGTGGGTTTCCTGCTGGCGGGGCTGATCGGTGTCCTGGTCCCCGATGCGTTCATCCAGACGTACCTGGGACAGGGTTGGGTGCCCCTGCTGGTGATGCTGGCGGTTGGCATCCCCCTCTACATCTGTGCCACCGCCTCCACCCCGATCGCCGCGGCACTGCTGCTCAAAGGTCTCAGCCCCGGGGCAGCGCTGGTATTCCTGCTGGTCGGTCCGGCGACCAACCTGGCGTCCCTGTCGGCACTGTGTGGAACCCTTGGGTTGGGCACCACGGCGCGTTACCTGACGGCGATCGCCAGCACTTCGCTCGCCATGGGCTGGTTGCTCGACGTGACTCTGCCGGGGCTGGGTGCGGCGGTGGCCGCAGGGGTGGGTGTCGACGGCGAGATCTTCCCGGCGGGGTTGGAACTGGCCAGTGCCCTGCTGCTGTTGGCCCTGGCTGTCTGGCCCCGGCTGCCGCACCGCCGCGGCGGCCACCACGCCTGCTCCGGGGCGACCTGAAGCTCGGACAGCGGCTAGTTCAGCCGCCCGCCTTCCCCGCTTCCTCCACTGCCGTGGCCAACGGGTCATCGCAGCTCACCCCGTAGCGGTGCCGTTCCTCCTCCCGGGTGCGTTGCTCCCGGCGGGGCCAGTCGGCCCACCCGACCATGCGTGCCACTACCCCCGGGTAGGCGGTGAGGAAGCCCACCAGTCGCACCCGCAGCGGCAGTCGGCACCCCGCGCAGCGCGTCAGCAGCAGTAGATCGTTGCCGCTACGGCGGGCGGTGCCGAAAATGCAGTCCATCTCCACCACCGGCCAGGTGCTGCTGCAGGCGGGGCACGGGACCGTGTCGCCCAGCGCGCGCCTCTCCAACTCTACCCAGGGCCGGTGCCCGTCAGCGTCGCAGGCCCAGTCCACGGGCACGATGCGGGGCACCGTCCCGTGGGATTCGATCAGGTGCCAACTGCCGTCGGGATTGCGACGGGCCACCCGCACCTCACACCCCCCGCTCCTGCTCAGGCCACAATACCTTGTGCAGCTGGAGTTGCAGTCGCACGTCCAGGCGGTCTTCCAGCAGCCACGCGGCCAGCTCCTGCGCCTCCAGCTCACCGGCCACCGCCGACAGGCTCACCCGGGTGCGGCGCAGCAGGCAGTACTCGCCGATCACCCCCCGGGCCCACGCGTAGTCGGCCCGATCGCGGCACACGATCTTCACCTCGTCCCCGGGCCGCAGCCGCCCCAGGTTGGCCCAGCGGTTGTGTTCCGCCATCCCCGAACCCGGGGGTTTCAGGTCCATCACGATGTGCACCCCGGCCGGCACCGCGTCCAGTGGCAGGCTGCCGTTGGTCTCCAACAGTACCCTTTGCCCGCCGGCCAGCAGGGCGGCGAGCAGCTCGGGGGCGGCCGGCTGCAGCAGAGGTTCGCCGCCAGTCACCTCCACGGTTGGCAGCGCGCGGTTGCGGGCCTCGGCGGCCAGGACCTCGACGTTCCACTCCGCGCCGGCACGGGGGTCGCGCGCGAAGCGGGTGTCGCACCAAACGCAGTCCAGGTTGCAGCCCGCCAGCCGCAGGAAGGTGCACGGGTACCCGGCCCAATGGGACTCCCCCTGGATGCTGTCGAAGATCTCGCTGACGCGTAGGGTGGTGGACATAAGCCGAAGCTACCATGCTGCCGGGGTGGCCTCAACCGTACACGCTGGCCGCAACCGCGTGTGGTGTAGCCGCCGAGGAGACTCGGTGCGCCGCCCAGCGATGCCGCTGGCCGGATTCCGGGGTGAGAAACCGCGGCTTCCACAGCGCCATCTCGCCCTCTTGTCCCTTCCCAAACCCGTGGTAATGTACGCCGAACGTTTTCCCGGTCCCGGTGTGCCGGCCCAATCCTTTCCGGATCGCCCTCAACCGTTGTGCGTCAGGAGTGCCCGATGCGAAGAACCCGAGCCTTCCCCCGCGCCCCCGTTCTTTTTCTGACGGCTTTGCTCCCGGCAGTCCTTCCCGCCCAGGCGATGGACGTGGAGGTCCGATCCGAGACCATCCTCCGCTTCTTCGACCGGGATACCGCGGCGGGGGGGGACCAGAAGGTCGTGCCCGTGTACGAGTACGTGCAGCTCGCGGCCGGCGAGCTGGAGGGGAAGGGGCTCTCCCTGCACGCCTACGGCTGGGGGCGCGCCGACCTGGCGGACAACGAGTATTTCGACGAGCAGGCACAGGGCGAGTTTCTCTACGGGTACATCCAGTACACCCACGAGGAAGCCAATTTCTCCGCCCAGCTCGGGCGCCAGTACGTGTTCGAGGGGGTGTCCAACGAGAGCGTGGACGGCTTGAGGGTCGGCGCCGATCTCGGGTCACTCTTCTCCGGTTCGGTGTACGCCGGTCAGCCCGTGGCCCTGGAGGAAGTGGGCGGCAGGGACGGCGACCGGATCTACGGCGGGCGGCTGGCCAATCACTGGGGGCGGCTCTACGAGATCGGGGTCTCCTACAAGCGGGTGGACAACGATGGGGACAAACAGGAAGAAGTGCTGGGGATGGACTCCTCGCTCAGCGCGGGAACCTTCGCCGATCTCCACGGCACCTCGGTACGCAACCTCGGGACCGACCAGTGGCAGGAGCACAGCTACGAAGCCCGGATCCCGGTCCGCCGGTTCATCCTGCGGCCCCATTTCCAACGCTTCGACTACGCCGCGTACTTCGACACGGGGGTGAACACCGGCAGTCCGTTCCGGTTCCTCGCCGATTCCCAGGAGACGGTGACGGTGCTCGGCGGGGACGTCACCTGGAACGCCACCGCCGCCCTGGAGTTGGGGGCGCGGGCCAAGCGCTACACCTATCGGGAGCGGGAAGAGAACGCCTGGTACTACGCCGGGCTGGCCACCTGGCACCTCCAGAGCCTAAGCCAGGTGGGCGGCGAGGTGGGACGCATGGACGGGGACACGGAGGATACCGCCTACACCCAGGTGCGGGGTTTTTTCTACCACGATATGTCCCCCGGCTTCGTGAGCGGCGATGCGGTGTACGTCCGCTACGATGCGGACATCCTCGACGAGGGTCGTTCGGTCTTTGCCTCGCTGAGCGGTGGCATGCGCTTCCTGGAGGAGAAACTGGAGGTGAGCCTGTCGGGGGATTACAGCGCCGACCCCTACTTCGACCGGGACCTGCGAGGGATGCTCAACGTCAAGTACCTCTTCCAGCTCTGAGCGGGGCGGCCGCTTGCCCAACGTGTCTCGCGCCGCCCCCTTGAGAAACCGACACCCTGGAGTGTGATCATGTCGAAGAACAGATGGCACCTCGGCCTCGCGACGCTGGGGTTCACCCTGTCCCTGGTCTCCTGCGCCGCATTGAACGGCGGCTACACGGTTCCCGACCGTCACCCGGAAGAGCTTCTCAAGGGCAATCCGGTGTGCACCGAGTGCCACGAGGCCGATGACGAGACCCTCGCCTTCGCCGACCTGGACCACGATACCCAGTGGGCCCAGGGCCACCGGCAGCGCACCTATGGCAAAGAGAAGGTGTGTGCAATGTGCCACGGCCAGAGTTTCTGCAACGACTGTCACGTGACCCGGGGCGAACTCAAGCCCTCCGTGCGGCGCCAGGCCGACACCTACCGCCAGATGCCCCACCGGGGGGACTACCTCTCTCGCCACCGCATCGACGCCCGACTGGACCCGACATCGTGTTTCCGGTGCCACGGCAACCCCAAGGCCTCCAAAACCTGCGCCTCGTGTCACGGCTGACCCGGGACGAGAGGAGAACGATTTCATGAAGAGACCCGCGCTGTTTTGGATTGCCCTGGGCGGCCTCGGCCTTTTTGTGGGCGCCTGCTCCGATCAGAACGCCCCCGACAACCGGGCCCACCCGGACGCTTGGGTCCTCTCCCACGGGAGTGACACCGGAGCCGGCGGGAGTGCCGACGACTGCGCGGTCTGCCACGGGGCGTCGCTGGACGGCGGCAACGCGGGGGTGGCGTGCCTGGATTGCCATGTGGAGGGGCCCCCGTTCCGCATTCACCCTTCCACGTGGGGCGCCAACACGGTCATCGCCCACCTGCGCTTCGCAGAGGCCACCAGCTGGACCCGCTGCGCCACGGCGGCATGCCACGGCACGGACCTCAACGGCGGCCACGGCTCCGGGGACACCGGGCCCAGTTGTTTCTCGTCCGATGCTCTGGGCTGCCACGCCGACGGGCCGCCCGCGCCCCGCAGCCACAGGGCAGGAGACACCGCCTATACTGACCCGGCACTCCACGGGGCCGATGCCAGGGGACGACGCACCGAAGACGGTTCCCTCGACCCGCAGAGCAGTCAGTTCTACTGCCGCAACTGCCACGGAACGCCGACGAACGATTTCGGGGGAGGATTTGTCACTGCGGCCAACTACCCGGGGCGACAGGCGTGTGCCGCCTGCCACCCGGAAGCCGGGGCCCACCCGGGGGGCTGGATTCCCGGCGGCGGCTCGAGCCGGCACGCTGGGGCGCCGGAGGTCGCTTGGGTCATCGCCTGTGGTCTGTGCCACGAGGTCCCCGGGCAACCGGGATCGAGGCCGCTGGCGGATGCACCCAGCTGTTTTGCCGACAGCTTCGACGGCCTTTCTTGCCACGGGGCCGAGGGTCCTGCGGGAGCCCTCCACCCGCTCGACGCTGCCTGGCTCGTCGCTTCCGCCGATGCCGGCACCAGCCACGTGGCCGCGAGTCTCCAGGACGCCACCGGGTGTCTGACCTGCCACGTGGACCTCGAGATCCCGCCGGTCTGCGGCGCGTGCCACTCCGCGGGTGACCCGCTCAGCACCGCCAATCGCCCCTGCGTCTCGTGCCATGCACAGCCCCCCAGCGAGCCGGGCACCGACGCCACCGCCCGGCCGGGCCGGCAGGGCGCCCATGGCGGGCACGCCGGGCTCACCGCCGACACGGCGGACTGCTCGTCCTGCCATGGCGGCGCGGGCACCGGCACCACGGGCCACTGGGACACCTCGCCACCCGCTACGGTGACGATCCTCGCTCCCACCTACCAGGGCCAGCGGGGCACCGCCGGTTACTCCTTCGACACGACCGCGGGAACCGGCACCTGCGTCGACGTCAGCTGTCACGGCGGCCAGGTCACCCCCCGGTGGCTGGACGCCACTCTGGACGTGGACCAGGATTGCGACCAGTGCCATGAGCTGGGAACGGGGAGTGGGGTGCCCGAAGCCAACAGCTATTTCTCCGGCGCGCACGCGCGGCACACCGTGGACTTCGGCGCGGCGTGCACCGCCTGCCACGATGCGGCGCGTCTCGCCGCAGGAGGCCACTTCGCCGACCTGGCTACCCCCGGGTTCGAAGGGATCCCGGGACAGACAATGGCCATCGCGCTGGGGTACAACGCGGTGGACCAGAGCTGTCTCACCAGCGTGACCGGCTGCCACAGCGGACAGCTGCGGACCTGGAGCGGCGCGGCCCACCCGGTGAACGCCGCGTGGCTGCTCCCGAGCGGCACGGCGGCGACCAGCCACGTGCTCGACAGTATCCGGGACCGGCAGCCCTGCCTCGCCTGTCACACCCTGACGGGCGGGGGTACGGACCCGGCCTGCGGGGCCTGCCACAACCTCCCGAATGACATCCACTTCGCGGTCGGGCAGTGCGACTCCTGCCACAACAGCCCCCCGGACGGCGATGCGCCTGTGAACGACGCACGCCCCAACCGCGCCGGGGCCCACGGCGACCACGCCGGGCTCCCCGGCGACACCGGGAACTGCCCGTCCTGCCACCAGGGAGCCGGAACCAACACGGCCCAACACTACGACCCGGCAGCCCCTGCAACCGTGGCGATCCCGGACCGCTACCAGGGCAATGGCGGTGAAGCGGCCTACAGCTTCAACGCCGGCTCGGGCACGGGTACCTGCGCCAACATCAGCTGCCACGGCGGCAAGACCACGCCGGCGTGGCTGGGGGGGACGCTCACTGTTGCCCAGGACTGTGTGGCGTGCCATCAGATTGGCGCCAGCCCCGGGTCTCCGGAGGCCAACAGCTACTACTCCGGCAGGCACTTCACCCACGCGGAGCCAGGGGGCCGGGCGGACGAGGCTGGTTTCCAGCCGCCCTGCGTGGGGTGCCACGATCTGGACGCGCTTGATGATGCAACCCACTTTGCCAGCCTCGGCTCACCCGGTTTCGAAACGGACCCGGCGGACACACTGCTGGCCAATCTGGGGTATATCGACACGACGACGCCCCCGACCTGCCTCCCCAGCATCACGGGATGCCACGAAAACCTTCCTGGCCTGCGGTTGGAGTGGATCAGCGGGCCGCTCACGCCACCCCATGCTGTGGAGGATCCCGCCTGGCTCCTGCCCAGTGGGCATGTGGCGGAAAGCATCGGTGAACCGTCCTGCATCGGCTGCCACACCCTCTCCGGTGGGGGGATCGACCCGCCGTGCGGCGACTGCCACACACTGTCTGCGCCAGATCCGGACGCGAACCGGTGCGATTCGTGCCACTGGTTTGCGAACCAGACGGCGGCGCTGGCCGCGGTGTGGCCCGGTGGCTTGTTGCGGCCGAACCGCCGGGGAGATCACGACGAGGGGGATCACCGCCTGGCGTGCGAGACCTGCCACACCGGGTCGGGGGCGGGTACGCTGGCGCATTTTGATCGAGCCATTCCGGCTACCGCAAGTTCCCCCAACACGGACATCGTGTTCACCATCACCCCCAGCAAACAGATCGCCTGCTCCGGCATCTGCCACGAAGACGACCACGGGCCATTCGAGAAACCCCGGACCTGGTGACGGTATTCCCAGCCCGCGGAGGCGGAGAGTACCACCGTCCTCCTCCGCAGCGGGCCGGTCTCTTCGGATGATTCTTGCCGGTGGAGGCCGCCGCTGGCCCTGAAAGCGGGCGAACGCCAGTCCGTTGGCACTGGGCTGGCGGGAGACGTCCGGGAATGTCGTCCACCGTGGGTGGGGGTCGGACGGACGAGCAGACAGCCCCCCCACACATCTGTTCCGGGGTCAGCACCTCTTTCAGCGACCGGGGGACGCCGGGTGCGAAGGGTCTGACGCTTTCGTGTTTCCACGGTGTGATGGACTCCCGTCGGCGTTCCGCCACTCGGGGATGTTCGGCCGTCCCCAAGAACTGTCCCGGGACGGAAAAACACCGCATCCCCCTTGCAAATTTCGTAAATGGCGGAACAATAGGATGTGGCCTGGGGGAGTGTTTTTGTGTTTTGCATCACGCGTGACGATGGGGTTTACCGATCCGCCGTGGGGTGACGCGCAGGGTGGGTCGGGAACTCCCTCGGGCGTGATCTTTTTGCGAAACTAATATTGACCGACTAGGTATGTGATGTGTTGCATCTGGAAGTTTTGCGGCGTAGCATCCCCGCTGCGGTGAAAGTGTTCACATGCACAATTGGTTTCTCCTGCTCCCGTAGTTTCCCGCCGCACAGTTGGCCCGATCGATTCCCCGGGATGCAGATAACCGAGAGTGGTCCGCGGACGGGGAGCCCCCACGGGAGCCAGACGTTGTCCGCAGACCGATCGCGTCGATGCCGAGAATGTGAGTCATGAAGCGAGGGCCGCAGGAGGGGTTGATGACGGACTGCGGAGTCCCCTGTGTGGGTGTCGCCTTGCTGGGGAAGGCGGCGGCCCCGGGGTAAGCGGCCGCACGCCGCCCACGTTAGACGATGGCGGGGCAGCTGCCCCTCTCGCACCGGGTGACAGCCGACTTAGAGTCTTGCAAGGAGAAGCCATGATCAAATGGGTGCGCCTGTTCTGCTGCACCGGCCTCGCTCTCATGGTGGGTCTGCCCTCCGGGGAGGCCGCCGATTTCCGGCTATCGGGTAAGTCGAGTACGGTGCTGGAGTGGTTCGACAACGCCGACGGGGACACGGCCGTGCCCCTCTACCAGTACCTGCTGCTCAACGCGTCGAACCTGGCGACCGATGGCCCGGATTTCCGGGCCTACGGACGGCTCAGCGGAGACCCCACCGGGAACACCGACGCCGACAGCCGCCTCTACTACGCCTTCCTCGAGAAGGAAGGGCTCTTCGGCCGCCTCGACGCGCGCCTCGGACGGCAGTTCCTGGCCACGACCGCCGGGGCCACCGTGATGGACGGGCTCGACCTGCGGCTTCGGGATCTCGGCCCGGTTTCCATCGAACTTTTCGGGGGGGGAGACGTCCGCTTCGACGAGGATTACGCCGCGGGCGACCTGGTGTGGGGCACCGAGGTTTCCGGGTCATTCTTCAACAGCCTGGACCTCGGCCTCTCCTACCTGCAGAAGTGGGATGGCAGTGAACTGACACAGGAGCTGGTCGGGTTCGACGGCAACTATTCGTTCCGGAAGATGTTCGACGTCTATTCCGAGGTTCAGTTCAACTACCTGTCGAACGCGGTCTCGTACTTCGCCGGTGGCGCCAAGTACTACCGGAGCCCCCAGTGGTCCCTCAGCGCCGGGTATCTCTACTCCCTCCCCGTATTCGATTCCACGTCGATCTACTCCGTTTTCGCGGTCGAAGAGTACGAAGAGGTCACCGGGCAGGTCCAGTACAACATCACCCGGGGCCTGCGCGCCTTCGCCCAGTACACCCGGGAGATGTACGACGAGTTCGCCGACGCCAATGTGTACGAGGTGGGGGTGGAACAGGTGCGGACGGCCCGTTTCTCCGGGTATCTGGTCGGCACCCTGCGGGACGATGCCGACGGCCAGGACCTGCGCGGTGTCAAGGTGCGGGCCGCGTACCGTTTCACCGACCGGCTGGAAGCGGGGGCGGGGGCCCACGTGGACGTTCTCGAACGCTGGCTCGAGGAGGACGACACCACGTCGAGCCAGCGCTACTGGGCGGACACCACCGTGTACTTGACCCACCACGTGTCGGTGCAGGCCAAGGTGGAGCGGATCAAGAGCGCCCTCTACGACTACTACTACGGCGGCCGGGTCCGGCTGAACGTCCTCTTCTAGTACGGAAGGAGTAGCGACATGGCTCGATACCTTTCCCTCGCAGCCCTGGCCCTCAGCCTGGCCTGCGCGATGCCGGCCGGAGCCGAAGTGTTCGTGCTCGCCGACCACGTCCACGAGTACGTCCCTGACGAAGGCGACTGCTCGGTCTGCCACGTACAGGACGCCGCCGATTTCCTCCCGGACCTGGATGTCTGCCTCGAGTGCCACGACGAGGAGTTCTTGCAGACCGTGACGTTCAGCGGCACCAAGACCCACGGTCCCCTGTGGAGTTTCGATCACCGGCAGGCCGCCAAGAGCGGCACGATCGACTGTTTCCAGTGCCACAACAGGGTCCAGAAGCCGTGCCTGGAGTGCCACGCGGCGGGCTTCGCCGACGAGATGGGCGAGTTGGGCAACAACATGGCCAATGTCCACCGCAGCGACTTCAGGGTCAGTCACCCGATCGCAGCGCGTACCGACCCCCAGCGCTGCGGTTCCTGCCACGAGCCGGCGTTCTGTGTGGACTGCCACGACGACTTCACCCGCGCCGACCTGGCGTTCAAATCCCACCGGCGGGGATGGAGCGACCTGCAGATCAGTCCCTCGGGGCCGGCTCACGCCCAGTTTGCTGATTCCATGTGCGAGAGCTGCCACCCCGACTCGGTGCTGCCCACCCACGATTGGAGCGGCAGCCACGCCCGGGAGGCCCGCAAGAACCTGGTCACCTGCCAGGCGTGCCACCCCGAGGGGGATGTGTGCCTGAAGTGCCACAGCGCCCGTGCGGGGCTGCTGGTCAATCCCCATCCCAAGGACTGGGGTGACATCAAGGACCGCCTGAAGAACGCCAGCAACGGCAAGACCTGCCGGAAGTGTCACTAGGGCGAGGCAACGGACGAACCTAATCTTTCTCCCATCGAGTAAGGAGGAGATACATGAGAAGCATGAAAATTCTTGCGATCGCCCTGGCAGCACTCGGACTGGCTGCCGCCTTCGGCGGCTGCGGCAGCAACCTGAACTCCAGTGACGGCAAGAGCCCGGTGCGGGAGGATTTCGGCACCGACGGCGCAGGCCGCGCCCTGGTGGGAGCAGACCGCTGTGTGGGTTGCCACGAGGGCTTTTCCTGGAGCGCCGAGGCGGTCGCCGATTACCTGGCCGGCAAGCACGTGATCCACAGCGATCACATCGAAGCCGCCTCCGACAGCACGTGCCTGGCCTGCCACGACCCGGTGGGCGACGGCCCCACGCTGGAGGCGCTGGTGGACGCGGCGAACGTACCTGCCGGCGGGTTGGCGGCGGTAACCTGCGAGGCCTGTCACGGCGCCGGAGGCGAGCACTACGGGGTGGGGCCCATGCCGACGCCGCAACCCGATTACACGGTGTGCGTCGGGTGTCATGACAAGCTGCTCGACAACCACCTCCCCCATCACCCGGAGGCGGACAACATCGGCACCAAGTTCGTTGCGTCCCAGCACTTCACCGCGTCGGTGCGCAACGAGGCGGAGTGCGCCAAGTGCCACACCGATGAGGGCGGCCGGCTCTACAAGGACGTCACCACGGCGGCCGGGGTGGAGGCCCACGTGCTCCCGGTGGAGGGGGGCAACCCCGTGCAGTGCCGCACCTGTCACAATCCCCACAAGGCCGGAGGCCTGCTGCAGGAGGACGTCGAGGACCACGGCCACGTGGTGGCCTCGGCGGAGTACGCCACCTGCGTCACCTGCCACATGAACGAGCAGGCCGATCCCGCAGACCTCATGTATCACGGCGACCGCCACATGCGGGTTATCTCCGACACCCACTACGACGACCCCGCCACCAGCTACCAGAGCGAAGCGGACGAGGGGCCGGCGACCCGCATCGAGGGATACGTCGTGGTCCGCCACGACGACTCGGCTGATCTGATCCGCGCCTGCCTGGACTGCCACGACGTGCACGCGGTGCAGGAGATCCGAGCCGATCGCAACACCACCACGATCAACGACCAGTGGGCGGCGTCGGGCCACGCCGGGCACCTCATGGCGTACAAGAAGGCGGCCATGCAGACCTTCGCCGACGCCGATCAGGATCGCACCGTCGCGCAGACGGAGGCCATGAGGGCCGCCGGCCCCGACGGGGCCCAGGCCTCCTGGCCCCACTACGACTGGGACGCTGCAGACCGCCAGAGCTGCCAGCGCTGCCACACGGCGACGGGTTCGAAGCACTTTCTCACCGATCCGGCAACCTACGCCGCGGCGAACAACGACTTCTCCCACCTCGCCGGGTGGGCCAACGACAACGGCACCATCACGTCTTCGGGACAGAACGAGCTTCTCTACTGCTGGGCCTGCCACGCGAACAACACCGGGGCCCTGCGCAACCCGGGCGCGATCACCGAGGAGTACGATCCGGCCGTGATCGTCAACTACCCAGACCTCGGGGACTCCAACATTTGCATGAGCTGCCACCTGGGCCGCGAGACCGGTCAGGTCATCCACGTGACGTCTGATGCCGACGGCGTGCGCGGCTTCATCAATTCCCACTACCTGTCGGCGGGGGCCCAGTTGTTCGCCGAGGGCGGCTACGAGTACGCAGGCCGCAACTACGGCAACGTCAGTTCCTTCGTGCACGACCAGATCGGCACAGCGACCCAGCCGGCCACCGGCGACGGCGGCCCCTGTGTCGGCTGCCACATGTCGACCGAAGAGAGCCACCTGTTCCTGCCGGTGGAGACCGACGAGGCCACCAACCGGATCACGG
>JARGFW010000415.1 GCA_029211085.1 Deferrisomatales bacterium
GTCGGGCGCCAGCCGGAGGTCTACGGCCTGGGCACCGCCGACGGGCGCAATCGGCCGCCCGGCGCGGGCACGGCGGCTATCCCCAAGAAGGTGGGGTAGCGGTCAGTCCGACGAAGGCACCGGCTTGGGCTCCTGCACCTCCATCTGCTTGTCGCAGCACGTGGGCAACTCGGGACTCGCCTTGGTGCAGAGCACCTCCGTCCCGCAGACCTCGCAGCGATATCCCCGTTTTCCGCACTTCTCTGAGGCAGACCATACGTTCTTGACTCCTGCCGGTGGCATCGACCGGAGCCTTTCGCCCTGCATAGACCGGCAGTTCACCGTGGGCGATGCCCCGAGCGGGCCTTCTTCCTGCCCTGGATCATCTGAGTGTGTAGGGACAACGATAGCTTCAATACCGCTTGCAATAAAGGGCATATCGTGGTAGTGTAGGGACAACATGTACGTGAAGCGCTACCAAGTACGCCGCGGGGAGAAGCAGTATGTCTACCTGCGCCTGGTGGAGGCCTACCGGGACGAAGGGGGCAAGGTGCGCCACCGGATCCTGGCTACGCTGGGGCGGGAGGATGTACTCAAGGCGTCGGGCCAACTGGAGCAGCTGGCGGGCAGCTTCGCCCGGCTGGACCCGCCGCTTCTCGGCACCCGCCGGGAGGTGGGGTCGCTGCTCCTCGTGCATCACTACCTCACCCGTCTTCGGATCAAGGAGACGGTGGATAGGCTCCTGCCCCAGCGGGGCCGAGCGCTGCTCACCCACGGCGAGGTGGTGGTGGCGCTCCTCGCCAACCGCCTCTCGGCCCCGGCCCCTCTCTACGACGTGGCCGGCTGGGCGGGCGGGGCCGCCCTGCAGGACCTCTTCGGCCTGCCGGGTCAGCTCTTAAACGACGATCGGCTGGGTCGGGCCCTCGAAGCCCTCGCCCCGGTGGCCGAGGAGGTGCGGGGCCGAGTGTTGCTGAGCGCTATCGAGGAGTTCGGCCTGGACGCCTCCCGTCTGCACCTCGATCTTTCCACCTTGCGCTTCGCGGGCGCCTACGAGGACTCCGGTCTGGTGCGCAAGGGCTGGAGCAGCGACCGGCGGGTTTCGCGCCAGGTGCGCACCCTGCAGGCCACCACTCCGGAGGGCGTCCCCCTCTACCTGCGCCCCCACCCCGGCTCCACCGCGGAGCTCACCGCCTTGGGAGAGGCTCTGGAGCGACTGCGCGCCCTTATGGGGCCGGGGCTGCTCGTGGTGGCCGACTCGGCGCTCGGGCACCTTTCGAGCCTCTGCGCCCTGGAGAGGGCGGGGGTTAAGTTCATCGTGCCCCTGCGCGCCCAGACCGGTTTTGCCGAGCGCTTCCTCTCTGAGGTGGGTGCGGAGGGTCTTTCTCCCCTCCCCTACGTATCCCTGCGGGAGAAGCACCTCCCGGCCACGGAGCGGACCCGCTACCGGGGCACGTTGCGCCCCTTCCCGGTCCGGGATCCGAAAACCGGCGCCCTTCACGACCTCACGGTGGCCTACATCTTCTCGAGCGAAGAGGAGAGGAGCGTCAGGGAGGGTCGGGAGCGGGCCCTCTTGAAGGCCGAAGCCGCCCTCGCACGCATCCGGCGGGGCCTGGGCGGCCCCCACTATAAGACTAAAGAGGCGGTCCTGCGCCGGGTGGGCACGATCCTTACTCCCCCTCTTGCCGGTCTCCTGGAGGTGGAGGTGGGCGAGTGCGGGGGGCGGCCCACCCTGGAGTTCTCGCGGGTGGAGGCGGCCATCGCCGAGGCGGAGCGCACCGACGGCCTCTACGCCCTCGGCACCAACCTGCCCGAGCCCCTCTCGGCCCAAGAAGTGCTGCGCCTCTACAAGGACCAGTGGGTGGTGGAGCAGCGCCACCGGGATCTGAAAGGTCCCTTGCGGGTGCGGCCCCTCTTCCTGCACAACGACGATCGCATCTGCGCTCTGGTCTCCCTGGTGGGTCTGGCCCTGCTCGTCTTCGGGCTCCTGGAGGCCGACCTGCGGGAGCGTCTGGACGGGGAGGAGCTGCCCGGTCTCCTACCCGAGGGCCGCTCCGCCCGGCCTACCGGCCGGAATATCCTCGCCGCCTTCCAGGGACTCGGTCTCACCTACACCCATGGCGGCCCGGAACTCGACCGTCTGACCTACACCCAACGCCGCATCCTGGAACTACTGGGTATCGCTCTTCCCTGGCCGGAACAGGGCAGAGGACCTGGCGTCCGCAGGTGCGGAAAACGGGGCTAGC
>JARGFW010000416.1 GCA_029211085.1 Deferrisomatales bacterium
GACCCCGGGGTTCGACGGCAGGGGGCCGGACCACCGCAACCTGTGGCGTGCCAAGCGCCTGCGGGGGGCGGCTCAGTGAACGGCCGCCCGGACGCCCTCCCAAGCCGTTGCAGGACAACAGGGGCGGCGGTTCGGAAACTGAGGAACGACCCATGGGAGCCGCGCGGCCGAGCGCAAGATGCGGCTGCAGGCCGCGCCCCGAGGGCCACGTCCCCTAGGGCCCTTCCGGTGGGGCTGTCGGCGGCGCACGTCGGAGCGAACTGCGTTCCGGGGCAACGGGAGTTCAACCACCGGGCACCTCGCGGACGACCCGAAAACCCGTGGTCTGAAATCGGGAATCCGGGTGGGCCGCGGCCCGGTTTGCCGAACGGCAGTAGAACCCGTACATGAACCAGCTCCCCCCCCGCCGGACCCGCATCTCTCCCGTCTCCGGGCCCTTGGGATCGGTCACGGGGCCCTGCGGATACTCCGCGAACCAGTCCGCGACCCACTCCCAGACGTTACCCTGCATGTCGTGGAGCCCCCACCCATTGGGGGGGTAGCTCCCGGCCGGCGCCGGGCAGCCGACGTCCCACCCTTTGGCCCGCACGTAGTCTACGCAGGTGTCCTCCTTCGATGCGTTGTTGCCGAACAGGGCCCGTGAGCAGTCGGGGTGTTCGCCCCAGGGGTATGCGGTCGTGGTGCCTGCGCGGGCGGCGTACTCCCATTCTGCTTCGGTGGGCAGGCGGTAGACGCCCTCCCCCAACCGATTCAGGGCCGCCAGGAACTCCTGGGTATCGCGCCAACTGACCCTCGTCACCGGGGTTGCAGCTTGGCCCTGGCGGCGCACCACCCACGAATGGCCCATCACCTTCCACCACTGCCCCAGGGTGACCTCGGTTACCTGCAGGTAGAAAGGGGTAGACAGTGTGACCGGATGGAGGCGCTCCGAGGGGTCGCGCCGTGGCTCATCGGGTGGACTGCCCATGGGGAAACTCCCGGGCGGAATGAGGACGAACTCCATCCCCACGGAGTTGCCCGTCTGCGGTGGGAACTCCGCAGCGGCGGGCCCTGGCCAGAGCATGAGGAGACAGACGGCCAGGACGGCTCTGGTGCATCGCGGCAGTGACAACCTCATCCCCACCCTCCGGTGTCGATACTTTATGGGAACTCCGAGCGGCAGATCCCGCACTACAGGGGGCCGGAAGCGTTGCTCTCAAACACGCGCACCCGCTTGCTCGGCACCATGCAGACGGCTCATAGGCCATGGCTTTCTCGCCGAGCGGGGAGAGGTGTCCCAGGATGAGTCGGGGCGGAAGGCTTCGCACCTCCTCTTGCGCGCGGATCTATCCATAGCAGGGGTTCGGGGCCTGTCAAGACCGCCCACGGGAAGCCTCGTCCCCACGAGATGTTAGGCCCCGAGAGGCATGCCACCGCCGTACACCTACCCAGGCCTCGGTCTTCAACGCCGCTCCAGGGCTTCCATGGGTACGTAGAACTTGATGTAGCGCCGGCTGTCGGTGTAGCGGCGCCCCGAGGGGTCGGGAACCAGCACCGTGGCGCGCACGGTGATGCGGTTGACGAAGCCTTCGAGGCGACGCCCCTGGTGCTGGAACCACACCCTCTCTCCGGCTCGCAGACGGTGCTGCTGCCAGGCCCGTTGCCTGGGTGTGTTCAGCTGGTGGGTGACCCCCCTGTGGTCGAACAGGGCGTGGGCCAAGGTCCGGAACCGGGGTCGGCGGCAACTGCTCCGGCCCCAGACCAGCAACTCCACAAGATGCACCAGCTCGTGCTCGAAGATGCGCTGCAGGGCGTCGAGGCGGGTGGGGCACTGCAGCCCGTTCACCTTCACCGGTGCGTCGCCGGGCGTAAAGTTGGTGAACAGCAGGTGGCTGGAGACCGCGATCTCGAACCGCGCCGGAGAGCTGCCCTGGTAGTGCAGGGTCTTGCCCCCGGCGCTGGTCATGCGGCTGGAGGTCCGCAGCCGCAGCCGCTCCCGGGGGGCGGGGCCGAGGGCGGCGGTCAGCAGACCGCCGAAGAACTGGTCATCGTACCCGTGGAACAATCGCCACAGGTCCTCGGGAACCAGCTGCTCGAACGCCGGGGAGCCCAACCGAGGCGAGTCGGCAAGCAGTGCGGCACCGACCCAACGGGCCGCCGCGGCCGCTCGGGACGGGGACGGACGCAGCCCCTCCATCCGAGTCCCCAGGGCGGCGACGGCGTCAACCGGTGCGGTGGCGGG
>JARGFW010000417.1 GCA_029211085.1 Deferrisomatales bacterium
CTGCCCGGGCTGAGTGCCCTGCGCCCCGACCCGAAGCCGTGCCGGGTTCCGGAGGCTGTCGGAGCGGCGCCGACGGTGGCGGTGGCTGCCACGTCCCCGGGAGAGGGCGAGTAGGGGAGGGTGTCGGGTACCAGGTGTCGGGTGTCAGGAAACCGGCAAACTGGAACCCGGTTTTTCCTCAATGAAAATCCCGGCTACCTGCCGTGACCGGGCGGGCGCGGAGCCGGGGCGCCCACAGGCGCTCGGCCACCAGATGCACCACCCCCTGCCGGGACTCCAGCCTCCCGCTCACACCGAGCACCGCCGCGGTCTTGACCAATACCTCGTGGCGCTCGAACACCCGCTTCCACACCACCAGGTTGACGAAACCGGTCTCGTCCTCCAGGGTCACGAAGGTGACCCCCGCGGCAGTGCCTGGCCGCTGCCGGCAGATCACCGCCCCCACGTAGCGGACCCGACGGCCGTGGGGCAGGCCGGTCACCGTGCGGGCGTCGGGTAGCCCCTGGGCCGCGAGGTCTCTCCGGAACGGCTCCAGGGGGTGGCCCCGGGGGCTGTGGCCGGCGCTGGCGTAGTCCCACTGGATCTCCTCTGCGGCGCCCAGGGCCGCAAACGCGGGCGGAGGTTCGGCCGGGGCCGTGGCCGGCAGGCTGTCTCCCCGGTCGCGGACGCTGCCCCGCACTCCCCACAGGGCTCCCCGGCGGTTATCGTGCAAGCCCTGCAACGCCCCGGCCTCGGCCAGGCGTCCCAGCAACTCCTCGTGCAACCGGGTTCGGCGCACCAGATCCTCCAGGGACGTAAACGGCTGCTGGCGGCGCGCCGCGGCGATGTCCTGCCAGTCCCGCTGCTCGGACAGGCCCCGCACGGTGCGCAGTCCCATGCGCACTGCGAAACACACCTGTTCCCCTGGCGCGGCTGTACGGTCTTGCGGCTCCAAGGTGCAGTCCCAGTCGCTGTGGCACACGTCCACCGGCCGCACCTCCACGCCTTTGCGCTGGGCGTCTGCCACGATCGTCGCCGGGGTGTAGAAACCCATGGGCTGGGCGTTCAAGAGCGAGCAGACGAACACCTCCGGGTAGTGGCAGCGCAGCCACGCGGTGGCGTAGGCGATCAGCGCGAAGCTCGCCGCGTGGCTCTCCGGGAACCCGTACTCCCCGAAGCCGCGGATCTGCTCGAACACCTGCTCGGCGAACTGCCGCTCGATGCCCTTGGCCGCCATGCGCCCGATCAGCCGCTCCCGGTGCCGCTCGATGCGGCCGCTCTGGCGCCACGCCCCCATGTCGCGGCGCAGCTGGTCGGCCTCCCCCGCGGTGTAGTCCGCGGCCACCACCGCCAGCCGCATCACCTGCTCCTGGAACAGGGGGATCCCCAGGGTCTTGGCCAGCACCGGTTCCAGGCAGGGGTGGGGGTAGCTCACCGGCTCCGCGCCGTTGCGGCGGCGCAGGTAGGGGTGGACCATGCCGCCGGTGATCGGCCCGGGGCGGACGATGCTCACCTCCACCACCAGGTCGTAGTAGCTGCGGGGCTTGAGGCGGGGCAGCATGGCCATCTGCGCCCGGCTCTCGATCTGGAACACCCCCAGGGTGTCTCCGGCGCAGATCATGTCGAAGGTGCGGGGGTCGTCCTCGGGGATGGTGGCCATGGACAGCCGCCGGCCGTGGTGGTGCTCCAGCAGCCGGAAGGCCCGGTCGAGCTGGCTCAGGGCGCCCAGGCCCAAGAGGTCCACCTTGAACAGCCCCAGGTCCTCGATGTCCTCCTTGTTCCACTGGATCACGGTGCGCCCGGCCAGGGCGCCGTTCTCCACCGGCACCAGGTCGTGGACCGGTTCGTGGCCGAGCAGGAACCCTCCGGGGTGGATCGACAGGTGGCGGGGGAAGTCCTGGATCTCGTTGACCAGCCGCACCAGGTGGCCGTGGGGTGGGGTGTCGGGGTCCAGCCCGGCGCGGCGCAGGGTGGGTGCATCCACCGCGTCCCGGTGGGAGAGAATCCTGGCCAGCCGGTCGAGCGCGGTTTCCGCCACCCCCAGGGTCTTGCCCACGTCGCGCACCGCGGAGCGGGACCGGTAGCGGATCACGTTGGCCACCATCGCGGCCCGGTCGCGGCCGTACTTGCGGTAGACGTGCTGGATCACCTCTTCGCGTCGCTCGTGGGTGATGTCCAGGTCGATGTCCGGGGGCTCGGCCCGCTCCCGGGAGAGGAAGCGCTCGAACAACAGCTCCACCC
>JARGFW010000418.1 GCA_029211085.1 Deferrisomatales bacterium
CTATTTGTTTCCAATGGTTGCAAGACCATCTCGAACCTTAACCGGACAGCAGTGACCCAGCACCAACACGATCACGAGCATCCGCCTGCCGCGGTCTCCGGCCATGAAATCATCCTCCGCGTTGAGCCGCCCCGTTGCCTCAGGTTTCGTCCACCGCATCCGTGCAACCTCCCGATACGCCAATCCCATCACTCCCGAAAAAGCGGGAACTTAGGGTAGCACTGCAGGCCAAAGCAAATCGATAGAAACCGACTCGCTCAGCGACCAGGCATGGACCACACAACGCGTAAAGCTGAGGAACATCAATGGAAAATCGCCGACAGCTGGGGGAGATACGGAGCCGCTGCGCTTCGGTTACGCCCTTCCCGAGCAAACGACCAAAGAATCTCCCCACACCCCGCCACGGCACCGTCGGCCCGGGGGTGCGGCCGGAACCCGCCGCCCCTGCGTAACCCAGTTTCTCGCCCCGCGTAGTGGGGAGGTCGTGTTCCAAAGAACGGCCGGCCCCTGCCCCGTTGCCGGTACACCTGCGGCGATGAGTTGACGTGGGCGACGGGGCGAAGGATACTCGGAACGGTTTCGCTCCATAATGGTTAAAGGAGGGTGCAATGAAGCACACCGGGCTCGGCATGTGTTTGGTTTTGGGCCTCACCGTTCCGGCGTTCGCCGGGCCGGTCCTGACCGATGTCACCCACCAGGCGGGCGTCGGTGACGCCGGCAACGGCAAGGGGGTGGCGTTTGCCGACGTGGACAACGACGGCGACTGGGACCTGTACGTATCCAACAAGGGCGGCGCCAACCGCCTGTACCGCAACAACGGCGACGGCACCTTCGTCGACGCCACGGCGGAGATGGGCGACAACCTGGGGGACGCGGGCTTCTGCATGGGCTCGGTGTTCTTCGACTACGACAATGACGGCTGGGTGGACCTGTACCTGCCCAAGGGCGGCCGCTACGAGATCGAGGCCAACCGCCTGCTGCGCAACGTGAACGGCCGCTTCGTGGACGTCACCGAGACCGCCGGGGTGGGCTCCAAGGAGTTCACCTACGCGGCCGCCGCGGCGGACTACGACGGCGACGGCCGCCTGGACCTGTACCTGGCCAACTACGGTGTCGGCGCCAAGAACCAACTCTACCGCAACAACGGCAACGGCACCTTCACCGACGTCACCGACAAGGCCGGGGTCGGCGACCGATCCTGGTCGTGGATGGCGGTGTGGGCCGACGTGAACGGTGACAACCTGCCCGACCTGTACGTGGTGAACGGCCGCTACCCGGCCGGCGAGCCCAACACCCTGTACGTGAACCGGGGGGACGGCACCTTCGCCAACGCCAGCCGCGAGGCCGGGGTCGCCGACGCCAACTGGGGACTGGGCGCGGTCTTCGCCGACGTGGACACCGACGGCGACCTGGACCTGTTCGTCTCCAACTACGTGGGCCCCAACGCCCTGTACCTCAACGACGGCACCGGGACGTTCTCGGCAGCGGGTGCGGCATCCGGCCTCGCCGACATGGGTTGGGGCAAGGGCCCCACGTTCGGCGACCTGGACCACGACGGGGACCTGGATCTGTACGAGGGCGACTGCAAGGTGGCCAACCAGCTCTATCGCAACAACGGCGACGGCACCTTCACCAACATCGCCGGCGACAACCCGGCGGTGCAGTGCTCCGCGGTGCGCACCAAGGGTACCAGCTTCGCCGACGTGGACGGCGACGGCGACCTGGACCTGTACGTGGTGAACTGGGCCGTGGAGAACCGCCTGTTCCAGAACCAGACCAACGGCTCGAACTGGCTCAAGGTGCGCCTCACCGGCACCCTCTCCAACCGCATGGCGGTGGGCTCCCGGGTGTGGGTGCGCGACGGGGCCACCCTGAAGGGCATGGCCGATCTGCAGACCGCCTCGGGTTTCTGCGCCCAGGCGCCCCAGGAGGTGCACTTCGGCCTCGACGCCAGCCGCACCTACACGGTGGAGGTGCGGTTTCCCAGCGGTACCCGCAAGGTGATCGAGAACGTGCGTCCCGGCCAGGTCCTGCAGGTGGTGGAGCCCAGTGAGTTGGCCAGCCGGTAGCTCTCGCGGCCGCAACGCCCAGGGGAGGCTGTCCTTGGACAGCCTCCTTTTTTGCGTGCTGTTGGTCGGGCTGGCCGCCTGCGCGACCACCGCCCCTCGCCCCGCCGTAAACCCCGACACCGGCCCCGTGCTGAGCGGCAAG
>JARGFW010000115.1 GCA_029211085.1 Deferrisomatales bacterium
CCGCCTACATCGACGGCTGGCGCAAGGTCATCGGCGACGACCCGAAGCTGGTGGTGCAGGCCGCCGCCCAGGCCCAGAAGGCCTCGGACTTCATCCTTGGGCGCAGGTTCGAGGAGAAAGAGGAGGCCGGAGAGTAGGCCGAACCGAGGGGGCCTCCGGGCCCCCTTCATTCTTCAAACAACCGAACCGCCGGGCTGCCGGCGAAGGAGATCGCGATGAGCTGCCGAGTATGCGAAGGTTGTGGCGTGCGTGTTTGCGGTGCCGTCGTGGACGGCCTGTGTGAGGACTGCCGGGACCTGGGAATCGTCCCGCGGGGTCGGGCGGCGAGAGTCGAACGGCTCTCGCCGGCCATCGAGCCTGGAGCCGGAGCGCCCTGCTTCATGGAGCTTCTGGACAACGCCCGTTGAGCTTCTCTTTGGAGACCCGTCGGGGCGGCAGACCGCCGCGGTCTCCGCCTCTCTCTTTTTGCCCACGGACCGACCCGACCGAAGATCGTCGCGCAAGGACGGTGGCGGCGTCGGCGTCAAGTTCCTTCACGCCGGCACCGCGACGGACCGCAGTCCCCTTGGGTGGTGCTTCGGGATTGCCTGCGGCAAACCCTTTCGGGCTGCCCGGGTCCCCGCCCACCCGGTAGGGGGAACACCCATTGGATTTCGCGAAGGTGCAGTCCCTCACCTTCGCTCGGGTAGCAAGCCACAGAGAACGCGATGGATCGGGAAGCGCCACGCTGCGACCGAGCCGCACGCGCGTGCCAAAACAGGGGTGAAGGATAAGAAAAAGGGGAGACCGGGGCTGCTCTCCGGGGGGCAAAGAGCGTTAGCCATGCCGGTCTCCCCAGCTGGATCAGAGCGTGAATCTAACCAGCCGCGTTGAAGCGTGTCAATGCCCCCTGACGGGTCCTGGAGTTCTCGGGGAAGGAGCGCACCGGACGTCAGGTGAAGCGATCTCACGTCGGGCCCGCGACAGGCTGGAGTCCCCTAGACGGTGCTCCAGGATTGCTGTGCAACCCTTCCGGGTTGACCAGAGCCCCTGCCCGCCCGTTTTGGAACTCCCAACGGAGAGGCAGCGACGTGTCGGAGAGAGCTCCGCTCTGCCGTGTGGGAGGACCATAGGTCCAGCGCTGGGCTTCGATGGCAGGGTGCACCGGAGCCCATTGAGGCCCGGCTGCGGTTCTGGCATGGGTGGGGCCATGCTCACCCGCCCGCAGCAACAGGTCGCCGAACTCGCCAGGCGCTACCCGGGAATCTGGAAGGCGGTCGATGGGTTTCGCGCCTCGCGCGGCCGGGAGCTCCCCGAGTGGCCGGGGTGGCGCTATCTGCCTCTGGCCGGGGCCCATGCGATCGCCAGTTCGGGAAAGCCGGCCCCTTTGGCGCCCCGGGAAGCCGCGTGGGTCGGCCGGATCGGCGCGCTGGCCGCCTGGCGGCCCACCCAGGGGATCTACCGCTACGATCCGGAGCTGCTGGAGGGGCTGTGGACCACGCCTCTCGCAGGGGAGCTGCCGGTGGAGTTTTTTTTTCGGTTGCCCGAGTGGTGCGTGTACCTGGAGCTTGGCGGGCGAGCGGGGCTCCACGGCGCCTACGCCCATCTGGAGTGGGATGCGAACGACGGCCGTTGCGAGGTTCGCTTCCTCCTGGACCCTGGGGACGGGGTCGAGGACCTGCTGCCCGTGCCGCTCCACCTGGTCCCAGGGGGTTCGTTGCACGACGCGGCCCAGGCCGCCCAGGCGGAGACGGCCAGGCAAGCGCGGAATCTCGGATTCCCGACCCTCGGTGCCGGCCTCCCCATGGACGAAGCCCTGTCCCCCATGGTGTCGCTGCTGCTTTATCTGTGCTCGGAGGAACCCGATGTTCGGGACGGCAGGGGAAGCCAGCGGTTGCCGCGGCGGCCGGTGCCGACCCGCACGAAGAAGGGTCTCCGGCTCTTTCCGCCCAACGAGCCCACGGTCTGGGAGACGGGCTTTCGCCTCGGGGCGGCGCTTCGGCAGGCCGCGAGCGGGGAGCGGTCGGAAGGGGCGGCGGAGAGGGCCGGTCCCCGGCCCCATATCCGCCGGGCCCACTGGCACACCTTCTGGACCGGTCCCAAGGCCGCTCGGAAGATCTCCCTGCGCTGGCTGCCCCCGATCCCGGTGGGCCTCGAGGACATCGGGAAGCTCCGGCCGACGGTGCGAAGGGTGCAGCCCTGAGCCGGGCTGGCCGCGATGGATCGACCTTCACGGCCTGCTTCGAGGCGCCAGCCGTCGGAGCGCTGCGGGTGGCCCTGGCCCTGGGCTTCGAGTTCGGCTTCTTCCGTTTCGTGCGGGGGCTGCCTTGGGATATGCTCTTCCGGGATTACGACGTCCGGGGAGGCAGACGCCTCGTGCTCCTGTGGCTCACCACGCTCCTTGCCCCGCCAGCCACCGTGCTGCTTCGCCGGTAGAGGAATCCGCCGGACGCTCAACGATTACTATCGCCTTCACCAGCCTGTACGACGCATGGGAGAGATCGAGTGAAAAACGTGGAGATGACCGTGGACGGCAGCGTCCTCACCATCCGGGTGGACCTGTCGAAAGAGTTCGGACCGTCATCCTCCGGGAAGACGATCATCATCGCCTCCACCGAAGGCAACGCCGGGGTCCCCGGCCGGGAGGAGGTCAAGGTGGGGCTGAACGTCTACCGGAAGAAATGAACCAGGAGGCTTGGCCACCGCAGCGGCGGCGAGGACCGGCGAGCGCCCAATGCCCGTAGCCGATTGCGACATGACGAAAGCGAATGCGTACTGGGTCGTGCGGGGGAGGCTCATGGCCGGAGAGTACCCCGGTTCCCCCCGTTCCGCGGAGACGCGGGACCGTCTCGCCTCGCTCTTGAAGGCCGGCGTCCGCGCCTTCATCGACCTCACCGAGGTCGGTGACGTGCCCCGTCGCGGGCTGCTGCGACCGTACGAGGAGGACCTACGGGCGCTGGCCGCGGAGAGCGCCGCCGAGGTCTCCTACACCCGCTTCCCGATACGGGACTTCGACGTTCCCACCCGCGGCCTCATGATCTCAATCCTCGACGGTATCGATGCCGCCCTGGGCCGCGGGATACCCACCTACGTCCACTGCCTCGCGGGGCGCGGCCGGACCGGCACGGTCGTCGGCTGCTACCTCGTCCGGCACGCGGAGCGGCTCCTCGGCACGACGGAAACGGACCAGGCGGGACATTTGGCCCTGGCACGGATCACCGAGCTCCGGGCCGCGCAAAACGTGCCCTTCGCGGAGGACTCCCCGCAGGCGCCGGCCCAACGGGACCTCGTGCTGGGCTGGCGGGTGGGACTGTGACCGCTGCTGTCCTGAGCAACGAAAGCATCACTGCTGGAGGTGAGCCTCGGAGGCCCAACCTTCGCCGCGAGCGTTGCTTGCGAGCCACTGGGAGTTTGGGTCCGAAATGCGGGAGCACGAGGCTCCCCTTGTGCCTGACGCTGAGGAGCTCCGAGGTGGGAGTATCGGGGCGCGGGTGGGACGGAGGCACTTTTCGGGCAAGCCCAGGACCTTGCAAAAAGGCATGCCCATAGTTGCGAATAAAGTGATCGATTTTCGGGATCGAGTCTCCCAGCCGTACCCTGCGTTGGTTGCCTGCGACCCAAAATCAACGTTTTGTGACGACGCCAGTTCGCCTAACGGTTGGACACTAAGGGTTCTGCTGGTTTGACCCAGATAAGGGCCGCGGTGTGAGAGCCCCTCCTCCCCACGGGCGGTTCCGAAGGGTGCGAACCCGGCGAACGCGAACCGGCCGCCTCTGGAGGCGGCCGGTTCGCTACTTTCGCAGCCTTCGCAACAACCGGGGGGGCCCAAGCACTGTCTTTCCGAGACTTCTTGTCGATAAGAGCAACGTGGGAAATTGCTTGCAGGAAAATGGAGAGGTATGGTCCAAAAAGGAGCAATGTTAGAGAGATTCCATGATGTGCCTCTGGGCCAGTGACCGGGGAGGGAAGAGATGTACGTGTGGGACATGCCGAGGTACTCGCCGACTCTTGCCAGTAGACTGACGGGGATCAGCACCGGCCGTATCCGGAGGTGGATGAGCGGCTACGAGTACGACTACGAGCCCCCGGGGGCCGACGAGGCGATGCGGGTTCGGAAGGGACCTGTCGTCAAGAGAGAAGCCGGGGACTCCCCCTTCGCTTCCTTCCTCGACCTGGTGGATCTGCTGTTCGTCAAGGGTTTCCTCGCCCACGGCTTCAGCCTGCAGAAGATCCGGAAGGCCCTGGCGGAGGCTGAGACCGTGCTGGGCGGCCACCACTTCGCCCAGCGGGCCTTCTTCACGGACGGCAAGAGAATCTACCTGAAGGTTCACGAGCGCGGCGCCGAGGCGCTTCTCCAGCTCTTCACGGGGGGGCAGTGGGTGATCGCCCCGGTGATCCTCCAGGCCGCGAGGCAGATCGAGTTCGACGAGCACACCGGGTTCGCGGAGCGGTGGTACCCCGCGGGCAGGGACGGGCGGATCATCGTCGACCCGAGGATCTGCTTCGGCGCGCCGGTCGTCGCCGGCAAGGGGGTCTCCACCTCGAACGTCTACAGCCTCTTCCAGGCCGAGAACGAGGACGCGGAGCGCGTCGCCTCCTGGATGCACCTGGACGTCCGGGACGTCGAGGCTGCGGTGGGCTACGAGAAGGCCCTCGCGGCATGAGGTTCTTCTTCGACAACAACCTGAGCGTGGACCTGGTCAGGGGCATGCGGGCGTTCGGCGAAAAGGTCGATCACCTGCAGGACCACTTCCCCGAGGACGCCCCCGACGTCGAGTGGCTCGAGTACATCGGGACGAACGAGTTCTTCCTGGTGACCAGGGACCACAACATCCGGAAGAACCCGGCCGAGAAGGCGGCGCTGAGGGAGTTCGGCGTGGGCGTATTCTTCCTCGGGGGGAAGAGCCGCAACCGCTGCGAGCTGATCCAGCAGCTCGTCCGGAACTGGCCGCGGATCAAGGAGCACTCGTCCAAGACGCGCAAGCCCTTCGCGTTCCGCATCCCTCCCACGGGCACAAAGTTCGAGCCGATCCCCCTCGGATAGTCCGGACCGCCCGCCCGCGAAAGTTGCGAAACCCGCGAGCGCGAACCGGCCGCCTTCGGGGCGGCCGTTCGCTGCTTTCGCAGGGTTCGCCGGATTGGGAGAGGAGAGGGGGAGCATGACCAAGGACCTCACCATCGAGGAGGCGCGCGCCCTGTCGGGGGGCCGGCTCGGCCGCACCATGCTGGAGACGGCGATCGGCTACGCCGCCCCCCTGTGGTGGGTCGAGCCGTCCGACGACGGCCGCCACGTGGTCCGCAACGGCTCCGCCTTCTTCCTCGACTGTGGCCGGGGGCCCTTCCTGGTGACCGCGGGGCACGTGTTCTCGGGGTACCTGGAGGCCCGCCGGGACCGGGGGGCCGGCCTCGCCACGGTGGGTACGGGCCCGGGGCCGGGACCGGGCGAGGGCCTCGAGGTGGACCTGGAGGAGCGCCTGATCGCCCACTCGTCGGACCCGGACGTCGCCACCTTCCGCGTCGCCGCCGGGGAGCCGGGGAGGAGCGGCTGCGTCGTCCTGACGGGCCACGGCAGGGAGTGGCCGCCACCCCCGCCGGAGGAGGGCCGCGGGGTCTTCTTCGCCGGCTTCCCGGGGCTCGAGGTGCTGCGCCCCGGCCCCCGCGTGCTCAGCTTCGGCGCGCTGGCGGGCATGGGGGTGGCGACCGACGTCGGCAGTCGCTCGATCTGGTCCCAGTTCGAGAGGGGGGAGTGGACCGATGTCTTCGGACTCGGCCTCCCGCCGGAGGACTACAACATGGGCGGCCTGAGCGGCGGGCCCCTGCTTGCCGTGGTGGAGCACCTGGGCGTCATGTCCTGGCGGCTCGGCGGGGTGATCTGCGAGGCCAGCAGCCAGCTGGCCGAGGGCATGTTCGCCGCCCGCGCCGACTTCATCGGACCGAGGGGTGAGCTGACAGCCTGACGCTCGCTCCCAGGCCCTCCGGCAAGAGAAGAGAGCGCGAACCCCGCGGGCCGTCCTCCGGCCCTCGCGGGGTTCGCGGATTCGCAGGGACGGCTAGGGGGACGTACTTCACTGGACAACTAGCGCAGTCGCGATAGGGTCGTCCGCATGTCTCGCCAGCCGCGCCTCGATATCCCTGGCCTGTTGCACGGGGGGGCAGAGGGGGCCGCTCATGCAAAAGAGCGTTGCGCTCCAAGGTCTTTGTGGAGTGCTTTCATATAGGCACACTCTATATTCCCTCCGGTCAACATAATTAAAACGTCTGTAGTTTCAAATACTTAGATTCGTCCTCCAGCGGAGGCCGCACGGGTGGCCTGCGGTTGGAAGGGTGGCGAGTTCTCCCCATCGGCGAATCCCAGGCTTGACGGTTATCGTCGTCTCGACGTCCCTTGTCCGCTGCGGGCGCAAGGTCGTCTACCACTCCTAATCCAAGCTCCAGGATTCAGAGAGAGGCCCTGTATTGTGCCTACCGAGGTCGATGCCTCTACCTTTTCTTTGCTCGGGCTGCTCTCGCCGAAATCACACGGTTACGTTCTCTGGTCTACGTGTCCACGAATGCCTCCGCAGAAAACGTGTCCCCGCGGCGCATCAGGGTCCACGCCACCACCAGGAGTTTGGCCGCCAGCTTGACGTACATCTTGCGGCGGATACCGCGCTCCTTCTCGCGGCCAGACAGTCGTTGGGAGAAATACCGCCGCACCGCTGGATTGGTGCGAGCCCCGATCATCGCGGCGTGTACCAACGCATAGCGCAGCGGAGCTTTGCCCTGTTTGGAGATTCGCGGCACCGCACGGTCGCTGGCTTTCCCACTGCGGCGGGCACACAGATCGAGCCCGGCCAGGCGCAGTACCTGGCGGGGGTGCTCGAAGCGGTACGGATCCCCGATGGCGGCCAGCAGCAAGGCGCTCAGTACCGGGCCTAGGCCAGGGATCGAGATTACGCTGGCGTAGCCCGGCATCCGTTTGGCCACCTGACTCATGCGCTGCTCCAACTCCCCCAGGTCCTCGCGTACCGTCTTGAGGAGTTGGACCAAGCGCGGAGCTTCCCAGCGCGCTGCATCGTCCAGAGGACAGCCAATGGACTGGGTGGCCGCCTGCCACACCGCTCGCACGCGGGCTTGGTGGTGTTTGTTCCAGCGCGGCATGCAGACCTGACTCCAGAAGGCATCGAACGGCATCTGGGCAATCTGGGCGGGATCGAAGCACTGCTCAACGATGCGCAACACCACCGAGTCATTGGCTCCACTGGCTTTGCCGTAGGCAGCTTCGAGTTCCGGGAAGTACTGGGCGATCAGATGGTTGCGGATCCGCATTCGCAGGGTAAGTTCCCGCTTCTTCAGGCGCGTGCGGGCACGTACGAACCCGCGCAAATCGCGCAGATCCGGCGTGGGGTCGTCCGGGAACAAACAACGGGCCTGCCCTACCAGGTCGGCCACGTTGGCGGAGTCGCTCACGTCGTTCTTGTCCCAGCGGCCGTCGAGCAGCTCCCGGTTGCGCTGCACCGCAACATTGGAGACCAGAACAGCTCGTTCCCCTTCCTGGATCAGATGAGCAAGCAGCGGCTTGTGGTAGATCCCTGTGGGTTCCAGGCCGAACACGATCGGGCTCAAGCCGTGCTGCATCGCGATGTCGCTCGCCAAGGCGCGGAGGGAATCGAACCCAGCTCTGTCGTTGGAAAACGCAAAACGCCTTCGAAAGGATTTTCCTGCCGGTGTCCCGAAGTAGGCATGGTGTTTTTCTTTGGCCACATCGATTCCGACGACCAAGTGCTTCTCCGATCCCCGAATCTCTTCCCTAAGGTCTCGGAAGTCTAGAAGTCGTTCTAGCTCGTTGCTCATGGGCGGCTCTCCTGGTTGTGAGTAACGGGTGCGCAGAGACCGTTTCCTTCTACCCGGAGAGCCTGTATTTTTCCTAGCTTATGATTTTTTACCTCCTTGTTTACGATCTGAACTTCAACCTTTTTTGCCTGTCTTTTGTGATGTAGTAATAACGTTTCCCCAACACTGACGGCCCCCCGGCGCCGTGCAATTGTGAACCCTGACTGCTGACCGATCCGGTCATTGCGGAAAGCCTCGAGCGACTTCCGCAATGACCGTGAAGGTGGACACCGAATTCCCCCGATAGCGCAATGGCCGGCATCAGCCGGCCATTCGTCCACCAAAGCAACGTTTTGTGGCGACACCGAGTCGCAAGCCTCACAGACTGCCTGTGGGGCAGATATCCCCGGAAAAGAACGTGAACTTTCGCTGCACAAACGCGCCACTTACCCTACCCCTTGGACCCTGGGCTTCCTGATGTGGTTCCCACTCGCCCCGTGGCCAGGCCTTCTACGACGTTCGTGTCCCTCGGCTCGCAGTTTTGCGCTCGGGCTTCCTCCAGACCTCTCCTTGCGGAGGCGCCCTTGCCAACGGTTAGCGGCTATGGTCCATTGCGGACCTGGGTCCTCCCGCAGGGGACTTGCACCCCATAAATCCACGCCCATGCCGGGCGTACACAAGGTGTTGAACCGGACTGTTAACACTAACGTTCTGGAGTAGAGAAGGGGCCCAATCATGCAAGCACGTGGACCACTGATGGTTGAACATCGCCTGATCGAACGAATGATCGCTGTCATCAAGGACGCTTTGGTTCAGATCCAATCGTCCGGCAAAGTCGATCCATTTTTCGTGGATACAACAGTCGATTTTATCCGTATGTACGCCGACCGTACACACCACGGCAAGGAAGAGGAGATACTCTTCCGCGATTTAGACAAAAAAGAGCTGTTGCCAGACGACCGACAGGTCATGAATGAACTGATCGAAGAGCACGTGTTTGGGCGGCATACGACAAAAACCCTCATAGATGCCAACACCCGCTACCGAAATGGTAACGAAGCAGCCCTAGCTGACATTGCCGAGCATCTTCAGACCTTTGTCGAGTTCTATCCGAAGCACATCGAGAAAGAAGACAAGGTCTTCTTCCCTGCATCCAGAGCGTACTTTACCGATGACGAGGACCAAGCCATGCTGGCAGAGTTCTGGGAGTTCGACCGAATGATGATTCACGAGAAGTACAAGTCTGTAGTCAAAGACCTGGAAGCATGAAGAATTCCGAACAAATAGCTGCACAACGGATCACTCCAGCGCTGGTGCCCTGCCGCCAACCGGCCACCGCGCAAAGCCGGTAGGCTCATCCCCTGGGGCATCTGACGGATTCTTCGGCTGCGCCCGCAGTGACTTGGGTGATCCCCAAAAGGCGGCCCTCTCGTCTGCCTTCCACTCGGAAAATGGAAATTGCACCATTGACAGGATTAGGTATTATGGCTAATGTGAATGTGACTTCACAATCACAAAGGATTCTTTCATGGCAAGAGAGAAGCTCCAAACGCAAATCCGCCAGGAACAGATCGCCCGCGCTGCCCTCAAGATTGTCGCTCGAGATGGGCTCCACGGTTTGAACGTCGCCGCCGTAGCCAAGGAAGTGGGGATCGTACCGTCTGCGATCTACCGGCACGTCGAGGGACGCGCAGGCGTTGTGGACGCGGCCCTAGGCCTCGTTGGAGAAGGACTCCGCACCAACGTTGACGCGGTGCGTAAGCTTACACATGACCCCTTGGAGCGACTTCGACTCCTCTTGGACCGACACCTGGTCTTCCTGATGGAGAACCCCGGAATTCCCAGGTTGGTCTTTTCAGAAGAGGTGTCGAGCGACCCCCAACGCAGACGCGCCATGTATGGCTCCATCAGAAGCTACCTTGGCGCGGTCGCGGAGTTGGTTCGAGAAGCGCAGGCAAGCGGGCAGATCAGAGCTGGCCTGGACGCGGACACCGTTTCGAGGATGTTTCTGGGACTTATCCAGCCGGCAGTCATTCTGTGGCAACTCAGTGACGGCGAGTTCGATCTCATGGAGCACGGAATGCAGGCCTGGGAGGTCCTTGTCGTTGCGCTGGTGGAGACAGAATCCCGGCCGGCCAAAGCTGGTTGACCTGGAAAACGAGCCCCCGCAAGGCTACGGCTTTGTTCTTGGTTCGAACATGCTTTCTGGGAGCACGGTCTGCTTCCAGCCGCCTTCCCGAAGGAAGGGCAATTTCATTGTCGCCCCCAATAGCAACTGCGGGGCAGAAAGGACGTGAACCATGCGCACCCAAGCGATCGTCCCGTTCCTTGCCGTAGCGATCACCGCAATAGGCCTCATCGGCTTTCGCGCGTCACCCGCCCACGCCCATTGCGACACCCTGGACGGCCCCGTGGTCGCCACGGCGCGGGCCGCCCTGGAGACAGGCGACGTGACACCGCTCCTCAAGTGGGTGCGGCCCGACGTGGAAGGGGAAATCACGGCCGCGTTCCAGAAGACTCTCGCCGTCCGCAAGCAAGGGCCCGAGGCGAGGGAACTCGCCGACATGTACTTTTTCGAGACCCTGGTGCGCATCCACCGTGCCGGTGAGGGGGCACCCTACACCGGGCTGAAACCCGGTGCGGCCATCGACCCGGCGGTTGCTCTGGCGGACAAGGCGTTGGAAGGCGGCTCGGTCGACAAGCTGGTCGACGTCTTGACCAACGCCATGGCCGAGGGGATCCGGGAGCGGTTCGCCCTCGCCCTGGAGAAGCAGACGCACGCGGACGAGAGCGTGACTGCCGGCCGGGAGTTCGTGGAGTCCTACGTGGTGTTCACCCACTACGTGGAGGGGCTGCACGGCCTGATCAAAGGCGGCGCCGCCCACCACGAGGAAACGGCCGCCGCCGACGGGCACGAGTAGGAGCCCAGCGGAAGCCAGCGCGGCGGGGCTCGAAGGCCCCGCCGCGCTCTTGCGGTACCCCGGGAGCGGACGGCCACCAGAGCTTCCGCCCCGTTGCCCAGACTTGCTCGGGGTGTTGCCCCAAACCACTCGTTCGGAGAAGGCCCATGGACATCATCGACGTTCGCTCTGCCCAGACAATCCAGAACCCCCACGGGGTGAAGGTAAGCAAGCTCTACGACACCGAGCACGCCCAGGCAATGCACATCACGCTCGAGCCAGGGGAGCGGCTGCGTCGCCACGCGACCCCCGTGGACGTCTTCTTCTACGTGCTGGAAGGGACCGGTCTGGTCGAGATCGGGGACGAGAAGAAGAGCGTGGGGCCGGACACGCTGATCCCCAGCCCCGCCCGCCTTCCCCACTGCTGGTACAACGAAGGGGACGCAACCCTGCGGGTTCTGGTCGTCAAGGTTCCGCGGCCGACCGAAACGACCCGCCTCCTCTGATCGTCTGGAAGGTCTCTTGGCGGGGCCGCTCTCCTTGACGGCAGTCGCGTTAGCTGTAGAGGGGATCGCGCATAGAGCGGTCCACACAAGCCTGGACTCTGACGCAAACCACGAACCAGACACCCAACAGAGGAGCATGCCATGTCGATCTACCGGGACAGAGTTTCACGAGCCACGGCCCTGATGGGTGAACACTCGATGGATGCCATGATCCTCGTCAAGCCCGCCAACATGTACTACTTGGTCGGCGACGGACGGCTGTGCGCGTATGCCATGATTACCCGGGAGGGTGAAATCGGCATGGGCGTCCCCCAGACAGACCTCGCGGACGTCCGCGCCCTCGCCGACTTCGACCACGTCGCGGGGTTCGACGACGAGGTGGGGATGATCCACTCCATCGCCCACTACTTCAAACAGTTCGGCATCCAGGAGGGCATCGTGGGCGTGGAGTACGCCTTCCTGCCCAAGCCTCGGATGGGCATGCTCACCCACCCCCACGCCAAGCCCGAGGCCGTGGAGCCCGTGGACTGCACCCCGCTCATGTCCAAGCTTCGCCTGGTGAAGGACGCGGGCGAGATCGAACGGCTTCAAGCCGCCGCCCGGGTCGCCGACGCTGGGATGCAGCGGGCTATCGAGCGGATCCGCCCTGGCATGACCGAGAGTCAGGTGGCAGGAGAGGCCGAATACGCGATGCGCCAGGCTGGCGCCGAGGACTTCTACCGCACCTACGTCGCCTCCGGGCCCCGAACCAACGTGGCGCACGGCACTCCCACTCACCGCAAGCTGCAACCAGGCGACCTGGTGATGATTGATGTGCATCCCGTGGTGAACGGTTATGCGGCAGATCTGGGCCGCACCGTCTGCCTCGGCAAACCGACCGCCGAACAGGAGGCCGCCTGGCGTCTGTATGTGGACGCATTGGAGCGGACCATTGCGAAAGCTGCGACCGGCGTGGACATGGCGGAACTGGAGCGGACCATGCATGGGGTGTTCGAGGACGCGGGGCACAAAGAGCACATTTTCGGCCCCCCGATCCACGGCGTGGGCATCGAGTTCGAGGAGTCGCCCCTACCCGCTGGCCACGCCTTCTTCCACGGGGAACCCGCTCCCCCGCCGCTGGCGGCCGGGGTGACCATCGCCATCGGCAACTGCGGCCTCTACACCGGCGCCTGGGGCGTGCGCGAGGAAGACACGGTGGTGGTCGGCGACGGGGGACCGAGGCTCTTGACACACTTTCCCCGGCAGCTGCAAGTGGGCGTCTGAGCGTACCCACACCGCTCGAAGGAGTCACCCGATGGGCGATGAAGCTTCGCAAGACTTTCCAGAACTGGAGCTCTCCGACCAGGATGTCACGGAAGCCATGGAGGAAATCCCGGGGTACCTGGACATCACTCCCGGTGATTTCCGAGAGCTGTACCACCTGGCGCTGCGCCACGCGTGGCGGCGGCTCCGTCGTTCGGCGACCGTCCGGGAGGTCATGACGGCCCGGGTGGTGGTGGTCCAGCCGGAGACGCCCCTCGGCGAGGTCGCCGAGCGCATGGCGCGCGCGGGGGTAAGCGGCGTGCCGGTGGTGGACGCGCAGGGGCGGGCCGTGGGGGTCATCTCCGAGGCAGACTTCTTGTCGCGGATGGCAGAGGAGACCGGCACGGGCTTCATGGGAGTCGTCGCCCAGTGTCTGCAGGGGAAGAAGTGCTTGGCCGTTCCCGTCCGCGGGCGCGCAGCCACGGACATCATGAGTTCGCCCCCGGTCACGGTGCCCGAGGGGGCCACGGTAGCCGCGGTGGCGCAGCGCATGGCGAGCTCCGGGGTGAATCGGGTCCCAGTCGTCGACTCGGCAGGGGTGGTGGTGGGCATCGTGTCCCGTGCGGACCTGCTGCGGGCCCATCTTCTGTGAGCGGCACGGAGACTGGGATGGTCACGAGCTACTTCCAGAAGATGAAGGGCACGACGTCGAGCCCTCCCCGCGTGAGCCTGACCGAGATCGCCTGGTCCTGGGTGGGGGCTTTTCTCGGCATCGCCGCCGTGGCCTACGTGCACTACGGCTGGATCGAGAAGACGGATCTGGTGATGATCATCGGTTCCTTCGGGGCCTCGGCCGTGCTCGCCTACGGGGCCATTCGGAGCCCCCTGGCCCAGCCGCGAAATCTCGTGGGGGGCCATGTGATCTCCGCGCTGATCGGCGTCGCGTCCCTGCAGGTGTTGGGGCACTGGCCGTGGCTGGCCGCCGCCGTCGCCGTGGCCACCGCCATCGCCGCGATGCACGCGACCAAGACACTTCACCCGCCCGGGGGCGCGACCGCGCTGATCGCCGTCATCGGCAGCGACAAGATCCACCACCTGGGCTACGTGTACGCCCTGATGCCGGTTGCCCTGGGCGCCCTCATCATGCTGCTTGTGGCGTTGGTGGTGAACAATATTCCGAAGTCGCGCCGTTACCCGGAATTCTGGTGGTAACGCTGGCTACCGACACCCAGGATTCAAGGGGCTAGGTTGGGGCGGTTCGCACCCAGATTTCATATGGGTACCTTTTGGGAGCGTGCCCAGCCTGTCGGCGCTGTGGCCTTGTGATCACGAAACTCTGACCACGGCGGTCATTGCATAAACCCTCGGACGACTTTCGGGACGCTCCAGAGGGCGCCTCCTGAAATCCCCCATTTTTGGCGACACAGATCCGCCCCTGGACCTGGCTAAACCAGGCCATCAGCCCCCATTCAGCCGTTCCTTCAGCACTTGGCTGGGGGCGAACGTTACCACCTTCCTCGCACTGATCTCGATCTCTTCCCCCGTCTGCGGATTCCTCCCAACACGCGACTTCTTCTGGTTGACCACGAAGTTGCCAAAGCCGCTGATCTTCACCGTTTCCCCGTCGATCAGCCGCTCCTTCATCAGGTCGAGAATCAACTCCGTGACCTCGGTGCAACGCTTCTTGGTCAATCCGAGCTTGGCGTAAATGGCATCGGCTACTTCATTCTTGGTCACAGGCACAGGACAAGACCTCCTCAGGAACCGAGCAAGGGAAGAGCTGAGAGTATCCGACATGAGACCGAGAGGTTCCAGGGGGGGGAAGACCGATGATCGCGAAGGACGAGGCGTCGAGAAGCTACTGCCTGCCAACGTTTCGGTCTTCTTCCGTTTCCGGAGGATCATCTGGAGATGTGCAAGTAGGAGGCGCGTAGGAAGAGGCTCCGGGCTGCTACACGACAAGGCGTGAGGCGGCATCCTGGTGAACCCCGGAAGGTGGCAGGCCCGACGTCAGGAGAAGCGCTCTCACGTCGGGTCCGCGTTTGACCCTATGCCCCTGAGCGGTGCTCCAGGATTGCTCCGCAAACCTTCCGCGTCGATCTGATCCCCGCCCGCCCTGGACCGAAGTCTGAGCCTTCCCGGCTTCGGTCGAACGATTTCTCCAACTCCCGCCCCTCGATGTTCCAACGTCCCCGTTTTATGTGGTGAGGGGGTGTGATCCCCCGGTTGCGTACTGACTGCCGGCCGCCTCACACGAACTGCGGGACTTGCCGCGGTGTGCTGGGTGGAGTTTAACCCCCTTGCCTCCTCGCCTGCCAGCCTCCCAGCCACGTCCGGAGGACGTTCATGCTCACCGTCTCGAAGCCCATGACCGTCGCGAAGGCCGGCCACTACTTCAAGAGCGACGACTACTACCTCTCGGAGAAGGGGGAGTGGCAGGGGAAAGGGGCAGAGGCCCTGGGCCTTTCCGGCGAGGTGGGCAACGAGGACTTCAAGGCGGTCTTGCGGGGCTGCGATCCCGAGAGCGGCGAGAGCCTGGTGGAGGAGAAGACCGACCGGGAGACCGGAGCGGCGCAGCGCCGGGGCGGAATCGATCTCACCTTCTCGGCACCGAAGAGCGTCTCGGTCCTGGCCCTGGCGGATGGTCGGCTCAAGGAGGCGCACGAAGCCGCAGTGTCCGTGGTGGTGGACTACATCGAGCGGGACCACGCCCACCTGCGCGAGCAGGCAGAGGGCGAGCGCGAGGTGGTCGCCTCCGGGAACCTGGTGGTCGGCAAGTTCACCCACATGGTGTCCCGGGCGACCGCCCAAACCTCTGGTGTCGAGTCCCTTCCGGACCCTCAGCTCCACACCCACGCCTTCGTGGTGAACCTCACCCAGAAAGAGAACGGAGAGTGGCGAGCCCTCCACAACGATGCCCTCTACCGGGACCAGCTGGTCCTGGGGCGGTTCTACCGGGCGGAGTTGGCCCGGAACCTCCGGGAGCTGGGCTACGCCGTCGAGGTGACCGAACCGGGGAAGTTTCTTTGGGAGGTGCGGGGCGTTCCCCACGAGGTGCTCGACGAGTTCTCCAAGCGCCGCCAGCAGATCGTGGAACGTACCGAAGAGCTGCGCGCAGCCGGGGAGTTTCCCCAGGCCGGCGATGCGGCCCTGCGGGAGATCGCCAACAGCCAGACCCGGCTGCCCAAGGGCAGGGTCTCCCGGGAGGTGCTTCGGGAGCACTGGACCGCGAGGCTTCGGGAGATAGGGGGGGAGCACGGCTAC
>JARGFW010000116.1 GCA_029211085.1 Deferrisomatales bacterium
GTCTGCCACGCCCCAAGACACTGAGACGGTACCACGCGGCTGAACATACAAGGGGTGCGCGCGCGGTCAGGATGCAGTCGGGAGAACGACTGGACTCCATCAGTCGAGGGCGAGCGCGGCTCCGGCAGGGCGAATTCCGGTTGCGTTCTGCGTCCGGTGTGACGATACTAGGGGTAGCAAGCCCCCCGCGCCTCTGCCTAGCATGCGTAATTCCGGGGGGCGCTTCTATTTTCGGGGTGCGGCGATGAAGTTCACCAAGCCGCCCCTGACCTTCGAACAGCAGGCCGATCTCCTCCTCGGGCGTGGCCTCGTCGCCGACCGCGACACCCTCATCCAGCGCCTCAAGGCGGTCAACTACTACCGCCTCAGCGGCTACCTCTACGAATTCCGCGACAACCCCGGGGACGGCTACCAAGCCGGGACCACGCTAGACGCCGTGTGGCGGCGCTACACCTTCGACCGACGACTGCGCGTCCTCATCATGGACGTCATCGAGCGGATTGAGGTGTCGACGCGCACCCACCTGGCCTACCACTTCGCCCACACCCACGGCCCCTTTGCCTACACCAGCAACAAGAACCTGCCCCACCTCAACACGGGCTATCACCAGAAGTGGCTCCGCATCCTCAAGGATGAGACAGACCGGAGCAAGGAACCGTTCGTCCAGCACTTCTTCCGAGTGTACGGAGATCAGCATCCGCGTCTCCCCATATGGGTGCTCGTGGAGATCACCTCGTTCGGCTCCACGATGAGCTTCCTGCGAGGGGTTGAGGCTGCGATCAAGCAGCAGGTTGCCCGGGAGTATGGGATCCCCGACGCGGTGCTTCTCTCGTGGATGCTGGCGCTCAACGAGACTCGCAATGCCTGCGCTCACCACGCGCGGTTGTGGAACCGAAACCTTGGCTACCAGGTGAAGCTCCCACTCCACCGCAAGTATCCCGAGTGGCACGAACCGGTTACCATCTCCAACAACGACACCTTCGCCATTCTCACCATCTGCCGCTACCTGCTCGGCAAGATCGCGCCCCAGTCCAACTGGAAGGGGCGATTGGCCGACCTGATCGCCGAGTATCCAGAGCTGCCACCCAGCGGCATGGGCTTTCCGGAGAACTGGCAGGCAAGCCCGTTGTGGGCATGAGCGGAATCAACCAATTCATAGGCGATGGGGTCCCTGGACCCCGTCGAGAGAGCCAATAGAGGGACTCAATGACCAAGCGGAAACAGAAACTCGAGCTCACCTGGATCGGCAAGGAGAACCGGCCGCGGCTGGAGCCCCGGGTGCTCGTCGAGGACCCGGAGCTCTCGTACCACGCCCCCCAGCGGGTGACCGAGAACGACATCTTCGACAACATCCTCATCCACGGGGACAACCTGTTGGCGCTGAAGGCGTTGGAACAGGGGTATGCGGGGAAGGTGAAGTGCATCTACATCGATCCCCCGTACAACACAGGCCAAGCGATGGAGCATTACGAAGACGGCCTGGAACACTCAATATGGCTCGCGCTAATGAGGGAAAGACTATACCTTCTGAGGAGTCTCCTATCAGAAGATGGGACCATCTTCATCCAGCTAAATGACGATGAAATGGCCTATTGCAAGGTGCTTATGGATGAGGTTTTTGGAAGACCATCATTCATTAACCAGGTAGCGGTCAAGATGAAGAATACAGCTGGGGCAAGCGGCGGCGGAGAGGACAAGAGACTAAAGAAGAATATTGAATTTATCCTGATATACGCCAAGAACAACGATAGCTCTATCGGGTTCAGCAAGTTCAATGATTTCTTCGAAGAGATAGACTTATTTGAGCTGATTGACGACATGGAGGCTGAAGGAAAGAGCTGGAAATACACAAGCATACTAACTGATCTTGGCCACCTTGTGGAAGAAAGAACTGTCTTAGACGGGTCTGGTGAACCAATTGTTGTAAAGAAATACAAAGGTATATCTAGAACAACAGTTTCTGCGGTCATGCGGCAAAGCGATGCGGATCTGGACAGGACGCAAGTCTATCAAGAGTACTTTGATACTATTTTCTCAGACACCAACGCTCAGACGAGCATAAGAACAAGAATAATCGACGAGTTCCAATCTCTTGAGCAAGATGAGGCGCTTGTGGCTTCTTATGTACCAAGGTCAGGAAAAGACAAAGGTAGTCTTGCCACTCATTATTATATTAGCCCAAGCATCAGGCGAGTTATATGGCTAAAGGATTCTGCGGAGAAGTCAGGCAGTAGGATATTCAAGAAGGAAAAGCTTGGTACATACTGGAGCGGATTCCCTCTTAACAACCTAACCAAGGAGGGCGGCGTAAGGTTCCCCCATGGCAAGAAGCCTGAGTCATTGGTTGAGCGAATTCTCGAACTGGCTACCGCTCCAGGTGATCTCGTACTTGACTCTTTCCTCGGTTCTGGAACTACCGCGGCTGCAGCACACAAGATGGGCAGACGCTGGATCGGTGTTGAGCTGGGCGAACATTGTTACTCTCATTGTATTCCACGACTCAAGAGAGTTGTTGACGGAGAAGACAATGGCGGAATTAGCAAGTCGCGCGCGTGGGTAGGCGGCGGCGGCTTCCGCTTCTTCCGCCTCGCCCCCTCTCTGCTGGAAAAGGACAAGTGGGGCAACTGGGTCGTGGCGAAGAGCTACAACGCGGCGATGCTCGCCGAGGCGGTGTGCAAGCTGGCGGGCTTCACCTATGACCCCAGCGACACGGTCTTCTGGCAGCATGGCCACTCCACCGAGCGGGACTTCATCTACGTCACCACGCAGAGCCTCAGTGGCGATCAGCTACGGCAGATCTCCGACGAGGTTGGGGAAGATCGGTCGCTGCTGATCTACTGCTCCGCCTTCCGGGCCAACACGGCGGAGTTCTCGAATCTCACGGTGAACAAGATCCCCGCCGCGGTGCTGAACCGCTGCGAGTGGGGTCGTGACGACTACAGCCTCAACGTGCAGAACCTGCCGATGGCGGAGGATTTGCCACCGGCCAACGGAGAGAAGAAGCCCAAGAAACAGAAGGCGGTGAGCGATCTGCCGCTGTTCGCGGGTCCCAGCGACGAGGGGGGTGACGCATGAACCGGCACGTGAACGCGATCAGCGGACGGCTGAGCCTCCGCCAGCCCCAGCGCGACTCGTTGGAGATCTTGGCGCGCATCACCGAGATCGCCCCACCCGCGAAGGATGCCGACCTGGCCGCAGCGCTCCAGGTGATCCGCTCCGAGTACCCGAACGTGCAGGACTTCGAGCGGGACTTCCCCTCGATCTGCTTCGCCCTGGCGACCGGCGTCGGCAAGACCCGGCTCATGGGGGCTTTCGTGGCGTATCTCCACCTGGCCAAGGGGATCCGCCATTTTTTTGTGCTGGCCCCGAACCTGACCATCTACAACAAGCTGATCGCCGACTTCACGCCTAACACACCGAAGTATGTGCTACGGGGCATCGCCGAGTTCGCCACGATCCCGCCAGTGATCATCACCGGCGACAACTACGAGGCCGGCCACGGTGTGCGCGACGAGTATTCGCGAACGCCTCAGCTACCCGGCTTTGGCGATGCCGTCCACATCAACATCTTCAACATCGCGAAGATAACCTCCGAGGTGCGCGGCGGAAGGGCACCCCGGATCAAGCGGCTCTCCGAGTACATCGGGGAGAGCTACTTCGACTACTTGGCCGGGCTCGACGATCTGGTGCTGATGATGGACGAGTCCCACCGCTACCGGGCCGCAGCGGGGATGCGGGCGATCAACGAGCTCAAGCCGATCCTGGGCCTGGAGCTGACCGCCACCCCGCAGATAGAGGCGGGCACGAGCACCGTGCCGTTCCAGAACGTCATCTACGACTACCCCCTGTCCCGAGCTCTGGCGGACGGGTTCGTCAAGCAGCCCGCGGTGGCCACGCGGGAGAACTTCGACCCCACCCAGTACAGCGACGCCCAGATGGAGCTCATCAAGCTCGAGGACGGCGTGCGGGTGCACGAGGCGGTGAAGGTGGAGTTGGAGGTCTTTGCGCGCCAGAACGGCCACCCGGTGGTCAAGCCCTTCATGCTGGTCGTGGCGCGGGACACCACCCACGCCTCCGAGCTGGTGGCCCGGATGAGAGGCGAGGAGTTTTTCGAGGGTCGCTACGCCGGCAAGGTGATCGAGGTGCACAGCGGACAGTCCGGCGCAGAGCGGGACGAGGTGGTGGAGCGCCTGCTCGCCGTGGAGAACCCCAACGAGCCAACCGAGATCGTGGTTCACGTCAATATGCTGAAGGAAGGCTGGGACGTGACCAACCTCTACACCATCGTGCCCTTGCGGGCGGCAAACTCCCGCACACTGGTGGAGCAGTCCATAGGCCGGGGTCTGCGCCTGCCCTACGGCAGACGGGTGGGGGTGCCCGCCGTGGACACCCTCACCATCGTGGCCCACGACCGGTTCCAGGATATCGTGGACGAGGCGAACCGGCCCGACTCCGCCATCCGCCTGGAAAGGGTCTACATCGGCAAGGACATCGCAGCGGAGGCCCAGCAGGCCGTGACGGTCGAGCCGACCCTGATCCAGCCGATCCCTCGCCCGGGTGGGGACCCGCCGCGGGAGCGGACGGAGCCCGAAAAGCATGTCGCCAAGACCACGATGGACGTCATCCGGACGTTCGAGCGGCTGCCCACCTCCCGCGACCTGACCCGACAGGAGATCCAGCAGCAGATCGTCGCTGAGGTGAAGAGCCGAACGGCGCCGGTGCAGACGGAGCTCTACGAAACCGAAGGCGCCCCCGACGTGGAAGCCATCGTGGCCGAGACGGTGGAAACCTATGTGGCCCGCACCATCGACATCCCGCGGGTCATCGTGGTGCCCACGGGCGACGTGTCGTCCGGGTTCCGCGACTTCGACCTGGAGAGATTGGACGAGATCAACCTACAGCCGGTCTCCCGGGACATTCTGATCCAGACCCTGGACACCGGGGAGCGCACCAAGCTCGCGGCCGTGGAAGGAGGCGAGGAGGAACGGCTGGAGGACTACCTGGTGCGGGCACTCATCGACTTCGACGACGTGTGCTACGACGAACACGCCGACCTGCTCTACAAACTGGCCGGGCAGGTGGTGGCGAGACTGCGGTCTTATCTATCCAATGACGATCAGGTGCGCAGCGTGCTGCTCTACCACCAGCGACGCCTGGCGGGCCTTATCCACGCCCAGATGCAGCAGCACCGGTGGGAGAGCGCCACGGCCTACGAGGCCCAGGTGACCAAGGGCTTCAAGACCTTCTCGCCGACCGTCTACAAAGCGCCCGCCGGGGAGCAACCCCGGGACTACCGGACCCCAGTGGACGACCGGCAGAACATCCGGCGCATGCTCTTCACCGGCTTCGACAAGTGCATCTACCCGATCCAGAAGTTCGACTCCGACCCAGAGCGACGGTTCAGCGCGATCCTGGAGGCCGACCCGGCGGTGGAGAAGTGGTTCAAGCCGGCCCGGGGCGACTTCCACATCTACTACCAGAGCGACACCCCCTACGAGCCCGACTTCGTGGTCGAGACCAGGACCGCCAAGCTGATCTGCGAGCCCAAGCGCGCGGACCAGGTGGACGACCCGGTGGTGCTAGAGAAGGCCCGCGCCGCCGTCGAGTGGTGCGCCAACGCGAGCGCCCACGAAGCCCAGCACGGCGGCAAGCCCTGGAGCTACCTCCTCATCCCACACGACGCGATCAAGGGGAACATGACGATCGAGGGGATGGTGGGGATGTTCAGGAGGGGGTGAGTTCGATGCCCGTCAATGAGATCGTGCGCTCGATACAGGAACAGCAAGCGCGGCTATGAGGAAGAACCGGCCCAATGATGAGAAAAGAAGGTGACTCCAGCCGTTCGCCGATCAAGCGCTCACCCCTGCGGGTCGCAGGTCAGTCCCTCGACGAAATGATCCACCAGTACCTGGAGGACAAGGCGTACGCGCTGGCGGCACTGGCCGTCTTCATGTCCACGATCGCCCTGATGGAGTGGTGGCGTTGGGCCCAAGACCTTCCCCCCAAGCCGGTTCTGGCCACGGTCGTCGCCGTCCTGTGCTGGGGCTGGTTCTTCCTCTGGGTCCCGGTTCATCGCCGCCGACTTCGCCAAATGAGGTTGGGGCTCGAAGGAGAGCGGGCGATCGGGGAGTTCTTGGACAACTTGCGGCCCAAGGGCTTCCACGTCTTTCACGACGTCCTCGGGGACGGGTTCAACGCGGACCACGTGGTGATCTTCACGGTGGAGACCAAGACCCTCAGCAAGCCCGTGAAGGGCCCACCCGAGATCGTCTACAACGGTGAGAACATTCGCGTGCGGGGACAAACCCCGGATTGAGACCCGGTCGTCCAGGGCAAGGCTCAAGGTCGCTGGCTGGCCGAAATGTTGGAAGAGGCTACGGGAAAGAAGCGGGCGGTGAGGCCGGTTGTCCTCTATCCCGGCTGGTTCGTCGTGCCGCCTCCCGTGAGGTCGGACGTTTGGGTCCTGAACCCGAAAACCCTCCCCAGTTTTTTGGAGAACGAGCCCGTGAGCCTGCAGGAGAGAGAGGTTCGGGAGGTTGCCATGGCCTTGAAGCAGTACTTGCGGAATCAAGGGTCTGAGAAGAAGTGAGCGCCCGCGGTTTTCGCGCAAGCATGCAGGGTCCAGCTGCCGGCAAAGCTGCCCCGAGAGCCGATCGCTCGAACACAGCACGGCATGCCGTGAAGAGTTGAGCTGCTTGACCGAGGGTCTGGCGTGACTCCCTCTCAGATTTCTACCGGAACGACCGCCTCGACGTGGGTCATTACCGGAGTGTAGACGTCCATCTCTATCTCGGGGGTCTCGATGGTGACGATCAGAGCGTAGCGGGCCAGCCGGCTCCATCGGTCGAGCTGCGGCCGCTCTCGCCACCAGCCGATGACGGGGTACACGCCGATGTGGCCTCGCTCGGCCAAGTCGCTTGCCGTTCCCTGCCACCAGTCCGAGTGCAAAGACCCTCGTCCGCGCAACTGCGGACCAAGGAACCAGTCGGGCGCATCACCTTGGGGTAATTGCCCCATCTCTTCGTCCCGAGCGGCCGCGTTGATCCGGGCGCGGAACTGGTCCACGGATTCCGTAGGGGTCTTCACCTCGAAGCGGAGGCCGTGGGACGCGTACCGGTGGCGGTACTTCCAGCCTCGCCGGGCCGGGTTGGGCTCGATGAAATAGGAGAGCGTGACCCGCATCCGCACCGGGGTCTCTCCGAGTTCGTGCAGCACCTCGGCGGGCCAGGGAATCGCGTGCAGGTGCATGTCGCGGGTGCGGTAGCGCTCGTCGACCCGGTCGTAGGGTTGGAGGGAGTCCTGGATCACCAGGGTCAGAGAGTTCGAAGCGCTCCACATGGCCACGCCGAGATCGGGAACTCCGAAACCATAGACCTTGAGGAGCCCCTCCTTTTCCCCACGGGTCTTGAGAGGCTGATGCGCCTCTACCATGGCGGGCGTCCAACGTGCCGAATGGCCGACCAACGCGCGGACCGTCTCGGGCCAGTAATCCGGGTAGGACGCCTGGAGCATCGCGCACATGCGGGCGCACTGGGCCGCCGCGGCGCTCGTTTCGCCCGTCACGGTGAGCAGCGCCCGCGGGAGATCCCGGTTGGTGGTGAGGAGTTGGAGACTGTCGACGTTGTCGGCCCCACCGGTGCCCGGATCGAGGGCCATGTTTCCTCCCTCGAGCACGACGTCGGGTTTGAGAGGCCAGGGACCTGTCCAGGTAGTCGAAGTACAGCTCGACGGGCTGAGGCAGCCGGGAGGTGCGACGAGGGCCCATCCCGGGTACTCGTGGGGATCGACGAAGTCCTTCTCCGTGAACGCTCCGACGGTCAGGGCGTTCCACGCCTGGGCCGGATCGTGGATGCCGTCCGTCAGGTTGCTGTCCGGGTACTGGTGACGCTCGGACGAATCGGTGTTCCCCGCGGAGATGACGAGAAGGTGCCGTTCGTCATCCTCGGCGCCCGAGGTGAGTTGATCGATGGCCGCGGACCACGAGGACGGCCGGCCCCGGTCACGAAAGTCCGTCGTCGTGACCGCCATGCACACGGATCTCCTTCGCTGGGGAGCCGCGACCTCAGCCCGGGCCACCGATTCCATGGTGATGGCCCCGTAGAGTTCCGGGTCGTTCTGTCCCACGGGGGGAAGGATCTTCACCGACTCCAGGCAGTGAGCCAGGACGATGGGGTCGCCAGAGGGCAGGCACTCCATCAGGTCGCCGTACAGACCGAGACCGGCCATCTCGGTTCCGTGCCCGTGGTGGTCGGCCACGTTCCACTCCGGGTGATAGCTGTGCATGTCCTCGGACCTGAGGCTCGCCGCGAGCAAGGGATGCCCCCGATTGACCCCCGTATCGAGGAGGCAAACCGCCGGCGCGTCGGGTCCCGGGAACTGGGTTCGACCGAGAGCCTCCTCCACCCACTCGGCCTGCTCCACCGCTCGCATCGAGGTGAAAACCTGGGGGGTATCCTTCGCGCGGCGCAGTTCTGCCACGGTGTTCAGTAGCTGCGCCGACTCGGCCATCTGCTCCCGCGTACCGCGGGCCAGAAGGACCGTCCGATCCGGGAAGTGGAGGGCCTGGGCGTTGACGTGGAGCCCAATCAAGGGCGCGTATTCCTGGAAGGCCGCGTGGATCGCCGCAGGGTCGGAACCGCGCCTCAGCCAGACTTCCCACCAGACCGTTTCTCCGGGCGCCGGCAGGACCCCCGGGTCGTCCGTCCAGAAGGCTTCGAGGGCGGCCGAATGGATGGCGGCGATGCTCTCCACCAGATCGCGGTGCCGGGGAACGCCCCGCGCCGTTTCCTCGGACAGGTACTGGTTCATCTTGTTGAGAAAGCGCTCGAGCTTACCGTGAGGTACGAACACGGCGGCGAAGGTTCGCCCTTCGATTTCGTTGACGGCCAGGAGTTCGATGCCGGACCGGATGGATTCCAGACTGTCGAACTTGAGGTCGAAGTCGGGGTCGCTCTCGAACTGGAGACAGATGCCCCCTTCCACATCGACGCCGAGAGCGCGCCGCCTCTCTCCCAAGATCTCCATGTCCCTGCGTGCATCCTCGAGCTGGTGCAACAGGGCATAGCCGTGCGCCTGGCGGTCACGCTGGGGGATGCGCCGACGAGGGCCCCCCGTTCCGGGTCGCGTGAACGGCTCCACGGACGACGTACCCGTGACGAGAAGATGCGGCAGTCTCGGGCTGTCTTCGGCCATACGGGTTCACCCCCCTTTGAGATTGGTGATTCAGGCGGAAGTACACGTGCTGGACGGGATGGACTTGCGTTCCTGGATGGCGCGGGACAGGAGGGGCTGTTCCAAGGCAGGCAGGTCGTGAATGATCATGTCCTTGACGGCCCCCTCGCAGGCTCTCGTGACCTCGGCGTAGCTCAACCCTTCGGCCTCGCGAGCGAGCGAGGCCCAGTCGATGCCCTCTTTCCGAAAAGCCGCCAGTTTGGCCCTCAGTGTGTCCACGATACGCTCGTGGTCCGGCAGTGCGAACGAGATAACGTCGTCGAACCGGCGGTAGAGGGCGTAATCCAGGATCTCCGGGTGGTTCGTGGCCGCCAGGATCAGGCTGTCGGAGTCGTCCTGGTCGATGAACTGGAGGAAGCTGTTGAGGACCCTTCGGATCTCGCCGACCTCGTTGGGGAACGCCCGCTGCGTGCCGATCGAGTCGAACTCGTCGAAAAGGTAGACGCCGCGAGTTTGCGCGATGGCGTCGAAGACCAGCCGCAATTTTGCAGCCGTCTCCCCCAGGTACTTGGTGATGATTCCGTCGAGTCGGATGACGAAGAGCGGGAGATCGAGTTCCCCCGCCAGCGCTGAGGCACACATGGTCTTCCCGGTGCCGGGGGGGCCGAGCAGGAGCAACTTCCTCCGGGGATGAAGCGCGTGCGTCCGCAGTTTGGCCAGTTGTCGCTGTTCCTTCAGAATACGGGAGAGCCGATCTTCGACGGACTGTGGCAACACCATGTCCGCCAGCCGGACCTTCGGGAAGGATGCGGAAAGAAGAGAGGAGAGCTCTCCCCGCGGCTGAACGATGGGTACCGGGCCCTTCGCCGGCGTCCTCTTCTCCCGCCTCTTCGCCTCGTCGATCAGGGCCCGGAGCTCTGTGGCAAGGGCTCCGTGCCCCACTTTCGCCTCGTGCGCCGCGATCTGCATGGCGATCGCATAAAAGCGGGCCTCGTCGCCCTCCATGTGGCTCTGTAAAAGAGCCTTGAGTTGCTGCGCCTTGGCCATGGCTAGAGAGGCCTCCCTAAAAAGCCCACTGCGATACGGTCGCCGAGCAGTATACCAAAGAGTTGACGAAGAATATCGGCCTCTATGGCGAGGCCTGAATCGCCACCGTCCGAAAGCCTCAAGGAGCCGTTCTCACCGCCCGTCCGTAGAGTCCAGTCCCTCCGGCTCCAACCCCTCTCCTCGTCCTGCTCGGCTTCTTTTCCGGGCGAAGCGTCGTTGTGGATCTCTTCGTGGCGGGCCTGTCGCGTGAGTCTCAACATCTCACGGAGACAGGAGTTTCATTGATATACATGGTTGTTCACCACCAAGTTCGGTGGCGAGTTCTCTGCCGACATCTTTTCCGGCCTCTTCGGCAAACTTGTCCGCTATCTCCAGAAAGTATCTCCTCCTCTGTTCTCCCATCTGCTCGTACTTCCGGATCAATCGGTGGTGATCCGGCCGCAAGTCGAGTCTCTTTGAGACGGGCTCCATCCTAGCCTCAGGAGACTTCTCAGCGAGGTCTTTTAGTCGTTCCAGAGTATCCCCCAGCTCCGCGAAGAGCTTCGCTTCATCACCGGCCGAGGCCTCCTCGGAACCGAGTATCAACCAGTCGCAGGAAACGCAGGCCACACGCGAGAGCTCGCCCAGGAAGATCGGGTCGGGGAGCTGACCCCGCTCGATCCGGCCGACGCTGTCGCGGGAGACACCCGTCCTCCGGGCTACGTCGTCCTGGGTCCACCCCATTTCCGCACGCAGCTCCCTTACGCGTCGACATACGCCCGGGATCTCGGCCGTTGCCGAAGGAGGCAAGCAGGTCTCCTCGCCGAGAGTTGTTGTCCGCGTTCGTCGCAGGTCGACATTACCCCCCGCAGCGCACACTCGAACCACCGCCTCGGTTTCCATCTCTGTCCTCCCTACCGTCCGTCCGTGGGGTGCAGTCCTTCCGGCTCCAATCCCCTCCCGTCGTCTCGCTCGGCCTCCTTCTCGGGCGAGGCGTCGTGGTGGATCTCCTCGTTTCGGGCCTGGCGCTCGGCGGCCTCCCGCGTCTCTCGCTCGCCCGCCTTCTCGGGCTCCGCCTCTCGGTCCGGAGAGCGTAGCCCCCTCTCCTGCAGCCTCTTCCAGTCAAGGGTCTGGGGGTTCCAGGGACGCTCAATGGGTTGGAACAGCCGCGCGTTCTGTTTGCCCCCGCCGACGGAGGGGAGCGAGGAGTCTTCGGGCACCGCGTCGGTCGGCTCGGCCGGCTCCTCCACCTCGGCTGCGAGGGTCTTGGCAACCACGTGCTCCACGAGCAGGTCCTCCCGGAGCTCGAAGGGCGCGGAGCGGACCGGAAAGTCCTTGTAGCGCAGGGTCGCCCGGGTGACTGGGAAACCGCCGATCTCCACATAGGCCGTGAGGTCTGGGAGCGTCTTGAGCTCCGAGGGGAGGACCAGGATCTCCTTCTTCCGCCGGCGGGCGAGGGACACCCCGTCCCGGAACTCGGAGGGGCCCATGGAGTAGGTCTCCTCGGTTTCTAGGTTCTCGGTGTCGCCGATCTTCTCGGAGACGAACTTGGACGTGTCCGGGTCGGCCACGGAGAAGAGCACGCTGTTACCGCAGGCGTTCACGATCGATTGGCGCAGGTCCTTCGAGTAGATCTTGTCGATCTGCCCGACGTCCTGGATGCCCACCCACACGCTGCCCCCTTTGGACCGGGAGAGGGTCAGGAGCTTCACGATGGTGGAGAGGCGCTGGAGGGTCCCGAACTCGTCCAGCATGAAGAAGACCCGCCGGTTCGGGTCGTCGGGCATGGCCAGGAGCTTTCGGCCCAGGAGATCGATGAAGAGGCTCAGGATGGGACGCAGGGTGTCCTGGATGTCGGAGTAGTTCGTGACGAAGATCCAGCCCTCTTTGCCCCTCCTTCCCTTCCCCCCTTCGCGGTCTCGGAGCCACTCCACCACCGAGAAGTCCCCGTCCACGCCGGCCAGGTACTCGAAGGGCTGGGCGTACTGCATCACCACGGAGTGGACGCTCAGCGCCTGTTTGCTGGAGGCGTCCTGGATGTAGGTGTGCCCCCGGTCCCCGCCCCGCGCGTGCTTCAGCCACTTGGCGATGTCCTTCACGTCCGAGCGGAGCGCGTTCCAGAGGGCGGGGTTGTCCCGCTGGCCGGTCTGGTAGAGGTGGTGGAGGAGCCCGCTGAAGACCCCGCGGGCGGCATCGTTCCAGAAGGGGTCGGCGTGGTAGGCGGGCGGGATGAGGCTCGCCGCCAGGGCGTCCACGTCCATGACCGTGGCGATGTCGTTGAAGAGGTTCCAGCCGACGCACCGGGCGTCGAGCGGATTGAAGAGGAGGTCCCGGTCCGGGTCGTAGAAGCGGGCCGTGTAGTCCCCCTTGAAGTCGTAGATCACCCCCCGATCGCCGCGCTCCCGGAGCCGCTCGACCACGTGGCTCAAGAGGACCGTCTTGCCCACCCCGGGGCGGCCCACGGTGAGGACGTGCTTGACCTCGGCGGCCACCGGCAGGCGCAGGTTTCCCAGGGGGAGATCGGCCTGGAGACGGGACCGCTTCAGGAACCGGTTCCAGGTCTCGGGGTCCACCAGGCGGGAGCCCCGCACGAACTCCGGTCCCGCCTGCTTGCGGGCCCGGCGCCGGAACCACTTCACCAGGAGCGGGACGGCCAGATACACGCTGCAGGTGACGAGAAAGAGGACCAATAGCCCGGCCGCGTACCGGGCCATGTAGGGCTGGAGATAGACCACCAGCTCGGCGGCCGTCATCCGGTAGGCGTTACCGGCGTAGTGGAAGGTCATCCCGTGGCCGGGCTGCCACAGGCACCACACCCGGGCCACCACCCAGTTCCAGAACGCTTGGCCGTCGAGCTCGCCCAGGAACACCCGCGCCCCGAGGCCGAAGAGGAGGAGTTGCACCACCCCCACGATGAGACTGAGCACCCAGTACATCTTCAGGCGCATCTTGAAGTCGTTGAACCAGGTCTCGAAGCCGCGGTAGCTGTCATCTCTCTGCATCGAGTGCCCCCAGTACCTCATCGAGGAGGTCACGGGTGGTTTGATCCGCCTTTTTTTGGAACCGCTCGTACTCGGAGTTGTCGGGCAACGAGATGTCGGCGAGGCCGTTCAGATACACGACCGTCCGCACTATCCAGGGGTAGAGGCGCCGCAGGAGCTTGCGGGAATCGGCGGCTTCCAAGCTCCGCCGGCTCCCCACCGTCCAGGCGTGGACCGCTTCGACCTTCTCGGGCAAGACGGCGACCGATTCCAGGTGTCGAGCGGCCTCGGAAGTGAACCCGTGGATCGCCTCGATCCGACGGAAGAGCTCGGGACCGAGCCCCACGGGATGGTCCAGCCCGTGCACCACCAGGTCGTGGGCCAGGGTGGAAACTGGGAGACCTGCGGCCTGGGCCCTCCGGGTGAGCTGTCCATGGGTCCGATCATCGAGGCGGAGGTTCAACTGATGGTGGCGAACAGAGTCTTGAGTCATGAGAGAACACCTCCTGGTGTCTTGCTAGCAGCGGAATGCATAGTTTCCGCGCCAAAACGTGTGTACACGGGTTTTCCGCTAGCGCGCGCTAGCACAGAATCCGCCGGGATTCCGGTGGCTTGTTGAATGGTGCGCTAGCGCACCTCGCCACCGGCAGGTGGCGTGGGGTGTGAGCACCAGGCCGAGGATTCCCACCGCTGTCGAAGAAGGACCCCCGCCGCCCCGTCCCGGCACCGCTCTCTGGCAGCACCATGAACAGGAGCCACCCGGCACCCAAGCCCCGGGAGGGCACCGCCCTTGACCCCCTGCAACCCCGTTCGGGAGCCGGCGCCGGGTCACCCTACGACCCCCCATGGGACGGCCCTCCCCGTTCGCCGAAGAGATCCCCCGGGACCCCATGGGTTGCCGTCTGGTGCCAGTCCTTCACTTTGCCTTCGGCACCATCCTCCCCGCCGGCGGCATCCGTCCTTCCGCCTTCCCCCTCCCAGTCCACCGGCGGTTCCCCAAACACCCCATTGGCAGCCTCCACCACGTCGTCGAAGACCACTCCGTTCCACCCCTTCTTCCAGCAGCGACGCAGGGCCACCCCGACCTGCTGGTTCTCCTTGGTCTCCCGTTCACGCCGCAGTCGTTCCGCCTCCGCGCGAATCGTGCGCGCCTCGGCTTCCATCTGCCGGGCTCGTTCCAGGAGGTCTTGCGGGTCTCGTCGTCGCGGCATGGCTTGTCTCCTTTCAGCGTTCGCGTTCCATTTCCCGCTCGCGGGTGCGCTCGGGGGGTGTCCGGGTCTTCTCCAGGGTGGGGGAATCGGTCTTGCGCTCCCGGTCCGGCTCCCGCCGCCGGGCAAAGGCTTGCCCCAACCGGTCCCCTAGATGGCGGGGCAGGTGGTCCAATGTCGAGCTCTTCTCCTGGGGCCGGCGGACCAGGCGTCGCAACCGCTCCTTGTCGTCGGTGAAGACCAGGATGTCGTGCCGGGCCCGGGTGGCGGCCACGTAGAAGGAGTTCCGGTGAATGCGGCCCCGGCGGGTGTCGGCGTACCAGATCACCGCCGAGGTGGTGGCCCCCTGGCTCTTGTACTCGGTGACCGCGTAGGCGTGGGTGAGGGTGTCGTAGCGGTAGCGGGCATCTCCCTTGGCGCGCTGCTCCGGTTCGGTCAAACGGAAGCGCACGGGCCGGCCCCCTTTGGCGTCGGTGCGGACCACCACGTTGCCCCGCTCGTCCAGGTGCTGGACCGTCCCCTGCAGGCCGTTTTGGACACCGAGCTTCTCGTCGTTGCGGAGGAACACCACCCGGTCCCCCGGGGCGAAGGAGCGCTCTGCCACCCGGTAGACGGCCAGCTTGTCGTAGTGGCCCAACAGGGGGACCTCGTGGGTGCGCCCCTCGGCCTTAATCTGGAGGGTGTTGCGGGCCAGATCGCGCCCCACCACTTCCGCCTGGGTTCCGGCCCCCAGGCCCTCGCCCGCGTCCCTCAGGAACAGCACCCGCTCCCCGGTCTCATAGGAACCCGCCAGGGCCGCCTCCTCCGGTCCCCTTCCCGTGGGTTCCTGGACCCGGAAGGTCTGGCCACGTTCGAGCCTGCCGTCCGCCACCAGGGCGTTGCGGATGCGTTCGTTGAGCTCGACCCGATCCGCGTTGGTGGCACTCAAGATGAGGACGTGCCGCTTGGCCTCGCGGAGCGACCGGTACTCCCGGACCACGGCATCGAGGCGCTGCTCCCGGTCGGTGATCTGGCGGAGCGCTCCCCCTTGGGCGAGGGTTTCCAGGGCCCGGTCGGTGCGACCCCGGGAGGCGGCGTCCACCACCGCCCGGGCGTGGTCGGTCTCCTGCCGGATCACCTCGGTCATGTGCACCCGGTCCACGTCGGTGAGGTCTTGGAGCAGGGCGTGGTTCCTGCCGGCGGCGATGGACTGGAACTGCTTCCGATCCCCCACGATCGCCAGTTTGAGGTGCTGCTCCTGCGCCGCGGTGAGGAGCC
>JARGFW010000117.1 GCA_029211085.1 Deferrisomatales bacterium
CAGGAGGCTGCGTAACCGACAACCTTGTGTCCAAGGACCCGGGGCCGCTACAGGACCATCCAATCCCGCTGCCTATGGGCTGACGCCGCGCCACGGCAGTGCAAATGCCTAGGATCTGAACCCATGCCGGAGACCGAACCCATTTCCGTAAGCGTTATCGTCCCGTGCCGAAACGAGAGGCTGTACGTGGAGGCATTCATCGACTCAGTCCTCTCCCAAGACCTCGACGGGTTGGCGCTTCGCATCATCGTCGCCGACGGCCAGAGCGATGATGGCACGTGCGACATCCTGGCGACCCGCGCAGCCCTCGACCCCCGCATCGAGCTGGTCTGCAACCCTGAGCACATTGTTTCAACCGGCCTGAACCGGGCCATAGCAGCAGCCACATCGGAGTACATCGTTCGTATGGACGTGCATACGCGCTACGCACACGACTACATCCGCTTCTGTATCGACGCCATTCGTGCCACTGGCGCAGACTGTGTGGGTGGGCCTTGGCGCGCCATCGGCACGACAGGCGTTCAACTTGCCATAGCGTGCGCCTTCCATAGCCGCTTTGGCTCCGGCGGCGCTGCGTCCCGGCTGACTGACTTCAGTGGGGATGTTGATACGGTATACCTTGGCTGTTGGCGGCGGGACACGCTGGTCGCGTTCGGCGGCTTTGACGAAGCTCTAGTGCGCAACCAAGACGACGAGTTGTGCCTGCGCATCAAGCTTAGCAATGGCAGGATCTGGCAGGACAGTCGCATCCGCTCGGAGTACTACCCGCGTGACTCCTACAAAGGGGTGGCGCGGCAATTCTTCCAATATGGTTATTGGAAGCCTATGATTATGCGCAAACACCGTCTGCCCAGTTCGGCGCGCCAGCTTGTTCCTGTGACGCTGATCCTCGTCGCCGCAGGGTTGATGGTTGGCACATGGTTCTCGCCGGCTGCAAGAACAACCCTGGCCTGCCTTACGCTGCTATATACGGGCGTGTCAGCGATTTCGGCCATCGCAGCGACGCGGCGCGAAGACGGCGGGTGGCGCTTGGTGGCGCGCACGATGATCGCGTGCGCAGTCATGCAGTTCGCATACGGGGCAGGCTACTTGCGGGGCATCACCGAGTTCCTTCTGCTGCGGCGCACGCGTGGTGCCGCGACCATGCAAACGCTGACGCGTTGAATGCGCCTGTCACGGACCGGACCATGAGCGAAACTGACGCGATCCGAGCTCGGTACGCACGGCGCAAGCAGATGGTCGAGGCCGGGCGCTACGGCTTCATGAACGCCGCACATCTGCAAGCGGCGCATGAGCGCCAACGAGCGCTACGATCGTTGCTCGAAAGGCACCTCTCGGCCCAACTACTGGCACACCTGCGGGTGCTTGAAGTCGGTTGTGGAGGAGGCGGCAACCTGCTCGAGTTCGTTCAGATCGGTTTCGATCCGTCTAATATAGTCGGTGTTGAATTGCTGGAGGACCGTGTGGAGGTCGCGCGCTCGCGGCTACCGCTGAACACGCGCGTGTTGGCAGGCGATGCGACCCAGGTCGACCTCGGCGGCGCGGTGTTCGATATCGTGTACCAGTCATTGGTATTTTCTTCGATTTTGGATCACACGGCGCGGCGAGGCCTCGCAGATCGCATGTGGAAGCTGTTGCGCCCTGGTGGCATTGTGCTTTGGTACGACTTTATCTACGACAACCCGACGAACCCAGATGTTCGCGGGGTGCCGTTGAAAGAGGTGCGAGAGTTGTTTCCCTTGGGGAAACTCTCGCAGCGCCGCGTCACGCTTGCCCCGCCAATCGCGCGAAGAGTTGCGCGCCTGCACCCGGCGCTGTGCTCGATCTTCAATGTGCTCTGCCCATTCCTCTGCACGCATGTACTATGTTCAATCGTCAAAACGGTGCCTGGGGCCACGGCTGTCCAAGAACAAATATCGTGATCTTGGCCAAAGGACCGGCAGGAAGAGCCCATGACCGTACTGTACGGGCCCTTGTGACCCCAGTTGCCCACAATCTGAAAACCGGGTGGAACGAACCGGGGATGATCCGGCAAGCCCATGGGGGCTTCCAAAGGATCTTCGAGCCAGGGGCACAAGCCTTGAATGGCAAGAGGACCAGGGGAACAGGTTCAGGCAGAGGGTGATCACGGTGGCGTCGAGGCGGAGGAGTCTGTGCCGGAGCCGAAACCTCCGCCGGCCGCCCATCCCGGACCGATGCATTTGGCTAGCAAGAAGGGATAACAACGTGTGGAACAACGCCGCCGATCGATGGTCGTTGGCGTAGGCCAGGTTGGGGCTGCCGAGGTGAACGGCCTTGCCCACGGCGGTGCCCAGACCATTGCAGATTTCGCGCAGACACTTGGCCTTAGCCAGCTGGCGGAACGTCATGGCGACGAAGTGGTCCCAGGTCGTGAAGCGTGTGGTGTAGTGATCGGGCTGGTGTTCGCGGGCCGAACGGATGAACTGAACCCGATCGACCAGTCGTAGGATCTAGTCCGAAATACCTGCTGTGCGTGCCATTCTGCCGCCCTTTTTGGAGGTGGTGTCTGGAGTCTGGCAGCCCATACCATACCCATCTAGAGGGGCATTTTACATGGTGGAGGTTGTCGGGTCGGCGTATGTGCCCCCGTTCCGCATCAGCTCAGCGTTTCATCCGTTTTGAAGTTCGCGTTCTCGGACAGGAGTGGTCGGGAGCGTAAAGGACAGTAGCGGCACTCCCCGGTAGATTTGTTCTGCTTGCTCGCAGCATGCAGATGGGAAACCTGAGCTGGTCATGGCCCACACGCTGCGGGCCTGAAAAAGAGTCGCCCCATGAGAACCGAGTTCTTGCCCTTCTCCCCTCCGCTCATCGGTCCTGAAGAGGTCGACGAGGTGATCGACACCCTCCGGTCCGGCTGGATCACGACCGGCCCCAAGACCCGCCTGTTCGAAGAGGAGTTCTCGGCCTACCTCTCGGCACCCGGTGCTCTAGCGCTGAACTCTTGTACAGCGGGACTCCATACGGCTCTGGTCGCTCTGGGCATCGGCCCAGGAGACGAGGTAATCACAACGCCTATGACCTTCACTGCATCAGTGAACGTGATCGAGCATGTGGGGGCCCGTCCCGTGCTGGCGGACGTGGAGCCCGATACGCTGAATGTGAATCCCGCCAAAGTGGCAGCCGTCGTGTCACCGCGCACGCGGGCAATCCTTCCTGTGCATTTTGCAGGCCACCCGGCCGACCTTGATCCTTTGCGGGAGCTCGCCCGCGCGGAAGGACTTCAACTCATCGAGGATGCGGCCCACTCGATCCCCGCCAAGTACAAAGGTGCCTTCGTGGGATCGGCGAACACCCCGGCGGCCTTCAGTTTCTACGCAACGAAGAACTTGACTACCGGAGAGGGGGGTATGCTGACAGGGGACCCTGAGTTTCTTGACCGCGCCCGGGTAGTGAGCCTGCACGGCATGAGCCGCGACGCCTGGAAGCGCTACGACAAGGGAGGAACTTGGCGCTACGACGTTGTGCTCCCCGGGTTCAAATACAACATGACCGACATCCAAGCGAGCCTCGGCATCTGGCAGTTGCGCAAGCTTCAGACTTTCCAAGCGAGGCGCCGAAAGGTGGTCGCTGCGTACAACCGAGCGTTCTGTTCATGTGAGGAGTTGGAGCTACCCGTGGAACGCCCGGAAGTCGAGCACGCCTGGCACCTCTACGTCCTGCGCCTGAACCCAGCGTCCCTGTCGATCGGGCGGGACCAGTTCATCGAAGAGCTCACGGCCCGGAATATCGGAACGTCCGTACACTTCATCCCCGTCCACCTCCACCCCTACTACCGCGACAAGTACGGCTTCCAGCCAGACCAGTTCCCCGTCGCCTACCGCAACTATCAGCGCATGCTCAGTCTGCCGCTCAACCCCCGCCTGACGGACGCGGATGTCGCCGACGTGATCCAGGCGGTGATCGACGTGACACAGCAGTTCCGGCGATGAGCGCCAAGAAGCGCCTTTTCGACCTCTTCTGGACGGTACCAGGCATCCTAATCCTCGCGCCGCTCTTTGCCCTCGCCGCCCTGGCTATCAAGCTGGATGATCAGGGTCCCGTGTTCTTCCGCCAAGAGCGGGTGGGCCGCAACGGCTTGCCATTTCGGATCTGGAAATTCCGGACCATGGTAGTCGATGCGGAAGCGATGGGTGGACAGCTCACCGTCGGCCGGGACCCTCGCGTAACACGGGTCGGTCGCTGGCTCCGCCACGGCAAGCTCGACGAACTGCCGCAGCTCATCAACGTGCTCACCGGAGAGATGAGCCTGGTGGGACCGCGGCCCGAGGTACCCGAATACGTCTCGATGTACACGGCCGATCAGCGCCCTGTGCTCCACCTAACACCGGGAGTAACCGACCCCGCCTCGATCCGCTACCGCGCGGAAAGCGTCATCCTCGCCCAGGCCCCGGATCCGGAGGCGGCCTACGTGGAGGCCGTGATGCCTGACAAAATCCGCCTCAACTTGGAATACGCCCATCGGGCCACCTTGTGGTCCGATTTTCTGACCATCCTGGCCACGGTGTTCCCCTTCGCTAGGGACAGGGATCGGTAGTAACGGATGGCGCTCGGGCCAAGCGGCAGCGGGGTCGGGCTCCTCCGCACCGGGCGCATGAAAAGAATCTGCCTGCGGGGCTACCCCTGCAGGAAGGCTGTAGCCGGCGATGACGTTGAGGGGCACGGCGTTCGGGCAGGCGAGGTGGTGCTCAGCCCTGTTGCCGCGTTTGGCAACCCCCTGTTGAATGTGCAAATGCAGGGAGAGGAATTTTAGGATGCTGGGGGGTCACGGGCTCCCCCCGCAAAGCAGGAAATAGCTGGACGAAAACTTCACGGAATGGTAAGGAATGCTATTGCCTTTGCTCCTGTCTAGCAACCCCCCAGATGGGTTTATCATGGTTCAGTATCGCAGGTTGTTCCTCCTCCCGGTCGACACCTTTTTCGTCGCACTCAGTCTCGTTCTCGCCTACCTCGTCCGCTTCGAGGGGGCTCTCTCCCCTGAACTGACCCGCAGCCTGCTGTCGGACCTGACGGTCGTGCTGTTGGTGCAACCGGCGTTCTTCTTCTTCTCGGGCTTCTACCGCCGCCTGTGGCGCTACGCGTCGATCAACGACATGGTGCACATCGTGCGCACGGTGTTCGTGGCCTGCCTGGCTTCGACGGTGATCACCCTGTTCCTGAACCACTTCGAAGGCTACTCCCGCAGCGTCCCCATCCTCGACTGGGTGTTCCTCAACGCCTTCATCATGGCCCGCAGCCTGGCCTGGCGGCTGCTGCAGGAGCGCTCGTACGTGCTGCGGGAGCGGAAGGGGCGGCCGATCCTGATCGTGGGGGCGGGGGCGGCGGGGCGGATGCTGCTCCAGGAGATCAAGCACAACCGGGAGATGAGCTATCACGTGGCCGGCTTTTTGGACGACGACCGGGGCAAGATCGGCGCCCGGATCAACGACGTGCCGGTGCTGGGGCGCATCGCCGATCTGCGGCGCATCGCCCGGCTGCAGGGGGTGGAGCAGGCGATCATCGCCATCCCGTCGGCGCCGTCGCAGTTGATCTGGCAGGTGGTGCACCTGAGCCAGGAGGCGGGACTGACGATCCAGACCCTGCCGGCCATCACCGACATGCTCGACCCGGCGCGGCTGGCGGCTGAGTTGCGCGCCGTGAACCTGGAGGACCTGCTGGGCCGCGACCCGGTGCACCTCGACGTGGCGCGCATCGAGGCGTATCTGACCGGCCGGCGCATCCTGGTGACCGGGGCGGGGGGCTCCATCGGCAGCGAGATCTGCCGCCAGATCGCCCGGTTCCACCCCAAGGAGATTCTGCTGTTCGACGCGGCGGAGTCCCCCCTGCACGACATCCACCTCGCGCTGGTCCGGGATTTTCCCGGCCTGCGGGTGACGCCCTTCCTGGCCGACGTACGCGACCGACACCAGGTGTCCCGCGTGTTCGAGCAGACCCGGCCCCACGTGGTGTTTCACGCCGCGGCCTACAAGCACGTGCCGATGATGGAATACCACCCGGCCGAGGCGGTGAAGACCAACGTGTTCGGCACCCGCAACCTGGCCGAGGTGGCGGGGGAGACCGGGGTGGAGCGCTTCGTGATGATCTCCACCGACAAGGCGGTCAACCCCACCAACGTGATGGGCTCGTCGAAGCGGGCCGCCGAGATGTTCGTGCAGGCGTTCAACGACCACAGCGACACCGAGTTCGTAACCGTGCGCTTCGGCAACGTGCTGGGCTCGAACGGCAGCGTGGTGCCCCTGTTTCAGGAGCAGATCCGCCGTGGCGGGCCGGTGACGGTGACCCACCGGGACGTGACCCGTTATTTCATGACCATTCCCGAGGCGAGCCAGTTGGTGCTGCAAGCCGGCAGCATGGGCAAGGGCGGGGAGATCTTCCTGTTGGACATGGGCGAGCCGGTGAAGATCGCCAATCTGGCCGAGGAACTGATCCGCCTGTCGGGCCTCGAGCCCCACGAGGACATCGCCATCGAGTTCACGGGTCTGCGGCCGGGAGAAAAGCTCTTCGAAGAGTTGCTGATCGACGGCGAGGGGATCCAGCCCACGGAACACCAGAAGATCCTGGTGGCCGCGGCCCGCAAGGTGGACCTCAGGGAGGTGGAGCGCCAGTTCCAGGAACTGACCTTCTGCCAACGCAAGGGGGACGACGAGCTGGTGGTGGAGAAGCTGCGCGAGATCGTGCCCGAGTACCGGCCCAACCGACAGGCCGGCGACCCAAAACTACATATCCATCCCCGAGCGCTTCCCGAGCCGCTGGAAAGCTCTGCCTGATCTCCTGCTGTCCCCGCCGGCCGGCCCGGCACGGCTTGCCGACCAAGCTGATTTCCGTCTGTCTGCACACCCATTCGTCCGCCTGAGCGCCCTGGTGCTGCATGACCCCGGCAACGCCCGTCTTGCACGGGCGGCTGGGCACCGTTCCGGGTTGCTGCAGGATGCCGGGCCTCCGGGTCCGTACAGTCGCTCCGGGTCTCCCGACCACAGACCCCGAGCGCCAAACGTTGCCAGGACCTCCCGAAGCCGCCACCCAGGCACCCCGTCAGCGCCGGTGGCCACTACTGCGCGCGTTCCGGTAGAATCGGCACCGACACTACCCGGAGAAACTTGAGAGCGGCCTCCGACCCACCCCACCGGCGGAAGACGACCATGACCCGCGCCCTTCCCGGCCCCCTGCGGGGCGCCCTGTCAGCGCTCTGGTTGCTGGGCAACACCGTGCTGAGCTGCGGGCTGCTGTTGCCCGCGGCCGCCCTCAAAGGGGTGCTGTACGCGCCCGGCCCGCGGCGCCGGGTGGAGCACCTGTTGGAGGGGATCGCCACCCGCTGGGTGCGGGTAAACAACCTGGGCCTCGCCCTCCTCAACCCGGTGCGGTGGCAGGTGGAGGGGGTCGAGGACCTGCGCCCCGACGACTGGTACCTGGTGATCTCCAACCACCAGTCGTGGCTGGACATCGTGGTACTGCAGCGCGTCCTGGCGGGGCGGGTGCCGTTCCTGAAGTTCTTCATCAAGCAGCAGCTGATCTGGGTGCCCCTGCTCGGCATTGCCTGGTGGGCACTGGATTTTCCGTTCATGCGACGCCATTCCCGGGAGTTCCTGGAGCGCAACCCCCACTTGCGGGGCCAGGATCTGGAGGCCACCCGCCGCGCCTGCGAGCGGTTCGCCGCGCGGCCCACCGCGATCATGAACTTCGTGGAGGGCACCCGCTTCACCCCGGCCAAACGGCTGCGCCAGGGTTCCCCCTTCGCCCGACTGCTGAAGCCCCGGGCCGGGGGGATCGCCTTCGTGCTGGGGGCGATGGGCCGGCAGATCCACCAGCTCCTCGACGTGACCATCGCCTATCCGGCAGGCGGCACGGGGTTCTGGCGCTTCCTGTGCGGCCGCATACCGGAAGTGCAGGTGCGGGTGGAGGCGCTGCCGGTGACCCCGGAGCTGCTGGGGGATTACGATGGGGATGCCGCCTACCGGCAGCGGTTCCAGGAGTGGCTCAACCGGCGCTGGGAGGCCAAGGACCGGCTCCTGGCAGATCGGGCGGGAGCCACGGGGAGCGGGCCCCCCTGACACCGCAGGTCATGCGAGACGAGGCGGCCACCATGTTGACTGCCCGGTAGCCCCGGACTATGACCGGTGGTCAGGCGGGGCTGGCCCCCGCCTGTGGCGTCGCCCCAAGCAAGGAGGTCAAACCCAGCGATGCAGTTCACCGAGATCGTCTCAGCAATCGGCTACACCATCGAAGGCCTCGGCGTGCTGGTGGTGGTGGTCGGATCCGTTTCGTCCACCCTGGTGTTCCTGAGCTCCTTCCGCCGGTTCGAGGAGGGCGTGGCCTACCAGGTCTACCGCCGCAAACTGGGTCGCGCCATCATCCTGGGCCTGGAGTTCCTGATCGCCGGGGACATCGTCCGCACCGTGGTGGTGGCCGATACCCTGGCGAACGTGGCGATCCTGGGGATGATCATCCTGATCCGTGCGTTCCTTAGCCTGACCTTGCACCTGGAGGTGGAGGGGCGCTGGCCCTGGCAGGAGGAGCGCTCGCGGCTCCCGTAGGCCTGCCGACGGCGCACGGCCCCAACCCCGGCCCCGCGGCGGACCCGACATGGTTCGCTCGTGCAGGGGCCCCTGCCGGGGCCACTGCGGGTGGCCCGGCCCCTTCTCTGACCGCTGCCAACCCCCTGGGAGATGAAGCGCCCCGGTTCCTGGCGTGTCGGGGGCCCCGAGGAAGGGGCCCGCTGAACGCAGCGAGGCCGCCCCAGGGGCGGCCTCGCGGTGAGCTGGCTTGGGTTCCGACCAGGGATCCGCCCTCAGCGCTGCTTCTTCATCAGTCCCTTGAGGCGCTCGAGGTCCAGGGGCGGGGCCTGGGTGGCGGCGACGTTCTCCCGGCGGATCTCTTCGTAGATCTCCTTGCGGTGCACCGGGATCTCACGGGGGGCCTGGATGCCCAGCTTGACGCTGTTGCCGTCGATGCCGAGAACCTTCACCTCCATGTTCTCGCCGATCATGATCGACTCGTCCACCTTCCTGGTCAGAACTAGCATCCTGTCCCCTTACACACCCGCCCGAAGACAGGCCCCAAAACAAGAAGAGGGAAATCCGGCCAGCCGCGGGGACTATACCGTTTTCCCTTTTCTGGTTCAAGCAACCGTCCCGTTTGGGGAACAGTCTTGTCCCGCCCGCCCGGAGTCTACTTCTGCGGGGCCAGCAGCGGCGCCCGTACCGGGTGTCCGGACCCCTCGAGGATGATCTGGCGGGCCAGCTTGGCCTGGGTATTGAAGATGAACGGGGCCAAGAGATTGGCGGTGGCCTCGGACATCTCCTCGGGGACCCGCAGCACTACGGCCACGGCGGTGTCGGTCTCCTCGGTGATCTGCAGATCTTGGAGTTGGCGTTTCGACAGCTCCACCCGGTACTCGGGAAAAAACGGCGCCGGGTCGCTGATGAGGAAGCACACCTCGATGGAGTCCACCGACTGGAACCACTTGAACGGCACCTCGGGGTCGGGATCGAGCACGGCGAACCGGGTGTGTTCCGGGAAGCCGGCCATGGGCTCGGTGAGGCGGATGATCTGGGCCTCGTCGATGTCGATGGTGCCAAAGGCATGGGTGTCGATCTGCACCTCGCCTCTCTCCTTTTCCGTACCCGCGATCAACGCAGGAAGTCGATGATGGAAATATTGAAGATGCGCGCGCCGGCGGCCAGGGAGGTCTGGTAGGCCTGCTCCTCGGCCGTGAGCCGCATCACCGCTTGTGGTAGATCGACCCCTTCGATGCTTTCCTTGAGGGTCTGGCTGGTCACATTATAGTTCTCCAGGCGATCGCGTGCGAACTCCAAGTTGCGGGTGCGCGAACCGAGCTGACCGCGCTGGGAGGTGACGGCGTCCAGCAGCCGATCGATGCGCCCCAGTTGCTTGCCCACCGCCTCCACGTCCTGGGCCTCGAACGCGGCCTTCAGGTCGCTGAGCGCGGTGAACACATTCTTGGTTCCGGGCGGGATGCCCAACACCTCGGCCAGGCCGCCGGCGGGCCCGTCGGTGAGGGTGATCTCTCCGCCGGCCTGGGTGTCGGCGATGGCGATGGACAGGGTGCCGTCGGCGTTGACCCTGGCCGCCAGGTTGACGCCGTCGGTTTGGAACTGGGCGTTGATGGCCGTCGCCACATCGGCCGGGGCGTAGGGCCCGCCCGCCGCCGGCAGGGTCACGGTGGAGGTCACCGAGCCGTCGCTGGCGCTGAAGGTGAGGTCCGCGGCCAGCGCCAGGGGGGCGGCCAGCGGCTGCTCGCTGCGCGCCTCGGTCTCCCGGAACGCCAGGTCGCCGGGCAGGTTGACCGCCACGGTCTGGCCGTTGCCGGTGTTCACCCGCAGGGCGTTGGAGTCGCCCTGGTAGCGGTACTGGCCGTCGGCGTACGGGAGCGTCTCCCCTGCAGTGCCGGAGAACAGGTACTCGCCGCGGTAGGTGCTGCCGGCCAGTTGCAGGATGCTGCCGATGATGCCGCCGACCTCCTCGGCCATCGCCTGCAGGCTTCCGGCGGTGGGGTTCGAGCCGTCGCTGGCCCCCTCCACCGCCAGTCCCCGGACCCGCACCAGCCGGTCCCCGACCTGGCCCAGGGCGGACTCGGCCATCCCCTGCACCGAGATCGCCTCGCTGATGTTGCGCAGGTACTGCTCGTTGCGGGCCACCACATCCTCGATGCGCACGATCCGGTTGGCGCCGGAAGGGTCGTCCGAGGGCAGCTCCACCCGTTTCCCCGTGCCGATCTGTTGGTTGACGCCGTTGAGGCTGTTGAGCCGGTTCTGGATGTTCTGGATCCAGCTGTCTTGGATGTTGCGCTGGGTCACCCGCATGGCTGGTCACCTCCTCGATGCGAACAGGGGTACTGCGCCTCCGCTACAGGGCTAACGGCCGACGTTGTTGATCAGATGGTCCAGCAAGCCGTCCACGGTGGTGAGGAACCGGGCCGCGGCCTCGAACCCCCGTTGGTACTGGATCAGCAGCACCATCTCCTCGTCCACGTTCACCCCCGAGATGCCTTCGCGCTGGGCCTGCAACTGCAGCAGGATGGAGCCGCTGGAGCTCTCGAATACCGCAGCCTCCTGGCCCTTCGCCCCCAACTCCTGGACGATGCGTCCGAGCTGGAACGCCGGGGTCTCGTGGGTGTTCTCGTGGATGCGCTGGTTCGACAGGTCGGCCATCTGGCGGGCCATGTCGCCGCTCAGCGGAGCCGCGGGGTCCGCCGACGCGGCGATACGGTCGGCGTCGGCGGCCACCAAGACGTCCACAGCCAGGGTTGATCCGGCCCCGTAGAGACTGAACGAGGCGCCGGAGAACACCTCCCCCGAAAACCGGGCGCTCGCCGTACCCCCGGCGAGGAAGCCGCTGGCGCTGCCCCCCACGAAGGTGTAGGTGTCGGTGCCGCCGGTCAGGTCCACCGCCACCGGCGGCGCGCCGCCGTCCAGCAGGACGGTGCCCACGGTGGCCAGCCCGTCGCTGCGGTTGCCGGTGGCCAGGCTGCCGGCCCCGGCGCTGAAGTCGGCCTGGAACTCCACCCCGTCCACGCTGCCCAGGGCCACGTCGGCCAGGCTGGCCCCGGATCCCAGGGTGACCACCTCGCTCACCGCCTGGTCGCCGCGGTACAGGCGCACCTGGGTACCGGCAAGGTCTCCGGCGGTGGCGCCGCCGGCCTCGACCCGCACGTGGTAGTCCTGGTTGAGCGCCAAGGCACCGGTGTAGTCGGCGGGAAACGTCGCGCTGTTGACCGCGGTGAGAGTGATGCCCGTGCCGGCAGCGAGACTGCCGTTGGTGTTTCCCTGCAGGCCGGTGACCGCACGGACAGCAAGGTGGTGGGTACCGGCCTGCAAGGTGACGCTGGGGTCGACTTGCTGCACACCGGTGCTGGCCGCCAGGGACACCGAGTCCCACGCACCGCTCCAGGTGAACAGGTTGCGGCCGCTGTTGCCGTCGCGGTCGAATCCGGAGACGTGCAGATCGTTGACCCGGTCGACCACGGTCACCATCCACTGGGTGAGGTCGTCGCGCACCCCGGCGGAGATGTCGTCGCGCAACTCCAGAAGGGCGCCGACCTCGCCCCCGGTCAGCGGCGCCGGCGGGCCGCCGCCGAGGCGGAAATCGCTGGCGTAGCCGTCGGCGTCGGCCGCCCAGGTGATCTCGTAGGCCTGGTTCTGGTTCACCACGTAGGGGCCCCCGCCAGGCAGGCGCAGGTTCAGGTGGGGCCCGTCGGTCTCCACCTCTACCCCCAGGGTCTCGGCGAGCTGATTGACCAGCAGGTCGCGCCGGTCAGCCATGTCGTTGGCCGGCTTGCCCACGGCCGCAGCGTTGGCGACGATCGCGTTGAGGTCGGCCAGTTCCTGGAGCATGGTGTTGGCCTGGGCCACCGAGCTTTCCACCGCCTGATTGAAGGTCTCTTGGGCCTCGCCCAGGGCACCGATGCGCTGGTTGAACATGCCCGCCAGGTTCTCGGCCTGGTGGAGCACCTGGGCACGCAGCCCCGAGTCGCCGGGCTGCAACGACAGGGCGTCCCAGCTGTTGAAGAACTCGGTCAGCGCCGCGCCGATGCCGTCGGAGGAGGGCTCACCGAGCATCGCCTGCACCTGGTCCAGCCCGGCCTTCAGCGTGCTGTCGTAGCCGTTCTGGCCCTGCATGCGGTTGAGCTGGCGCTCCACCCAGGCGGCACTGACGCGGTCCACCGCGTCCACGTTGACCCCGGAGCCGAAGGTGTGGCTCTGGAGCTGGATCGGCAGACTGGGGGTCATCTCCACCCGCTGCCGCGAGTAGCCTTCCGTCTGCACGTTGGCCAGGTTGTGGCCCGTCACGCTCAACGCCGCCTGGTTGGTCAACAGGGCCGAGCGCCCGATGTTCAGGCCGAAGAACAGGTTGGACATCTCACTCCTCCTCGCTCACGCGCGTCGCCCCTGACCCTGCAGGCTGCCACCCAGGCGCCCATCGGCTCCGTACCCGGCGTGCAGCCCGAACGCCGCCCGCTGCAGGGCCTGCAGCCGCTGACTGCTGACCGCGCCGAAGCGCGTGCAGATGCCCAGGGCGGCGGATTCCCGAGCCACCCCCTGCAATCGTTCCAGCAGGCGGGCAGCGGCTGCCTCCAGGCCGTCGCCGACCCGTGCCGCCACCCGGGCCAGGGTGGGCTCGCCGCCCAGCTCCAACGCCCGCGCCAGGGCCAGGGTGCGGCGCAGGCGTTCGGCGCCCGCTCGGGTCATGCCATCGGCGGCGCGCTGTGCTTGCTCCAAGACCGGGTCCAGGCCGGCGGCGTCCCGGGTCTCGGTCCCGCGGCGCAGCCGCTCCAGGGCCTCGGAGAGGCGCCCGGCGGCCTCGGCCTCGGCGGCCACGGCAGCGTGCAGTTCTGGGGCAGGGAGGGGAGTGGACGGCTTCACCGGATCACTCCACGCCGGGTCACTCCACGGCGTAGGCCAGGTGCTCTTGAATCATCTTGGGCGCCACGTCGGCACCCGTGACCTGGTACTCGCCGCGCTCGAGCAGGCCGACGATCTCGTCCACCATTTCCTGCCGGATCTCGGGGGCCGCCAGGGCCAGGCTGCGGGCCCTCTGGATGTCCACTCCCCGTCCGGAGATCATCACCCGGTCGGAGGGTGCCGCTCCCTTGGCGGCCGTCCCGGCCCCAGCGGCCTTGCCCCGGTTGGGGAGCGGCCCCGAGGAGCCGACGCCGCGCGTCATACGGTCTCGAATCTTCATAGTGCCTCACCGGTTGCGGTCCTCCGCCGCGGCGCCCGCGACCCCACCCCCCGGTGCGGCCGACTGCCGATATCCAGCTGCGGCCACCGCCGCAGTGGCGGCGGGGCGCAGATGCCCCAGACGTGGACCAGGTACTCCAGCACCTCCCTGCGCAACGCGGCCCGCCTCCGTGCGGTGGGGTGTTCCCCTGCTCCACTGATCGGGCGTTCCGCCCGGGGACTTTACCGCCTCCGGATCCAGTTGCCGGCACAGGGAACGCCACAGGCCCAGTCCCTCCCCCTGGCTGGCCAGCTCGGCCCACTGGGCATCCAACATGCCCTCGGCGCTGGTGCGGGCGAAGCCATCGGCGCCGCCGCTGCCGGCGGGCACCATGGCCTCGCGCATCTTCTGGAACACCATCTGCGCAAATACCTTTTCCAGGGCGCGGCAGGAGCCTTCCAGGTCCTCGGGCAGGGGTTTGTCGGTGCCCCCGGCCAGCAGCGGGGAAGCCGTGGGTGCGATGTTCATCATTTCATCCTCACAGTACTTCCAGCTCGGCCTGCAGGGCGCCGGCCGCTTTCAGGGTCTGGAAGATCGCCACCAGGTCCCGCGGGCTCACCCCCAGGATGTTGAGGGCCTGCACCAGGCTGGCCAGGCTCTCGCCGGGTTCGAACAGCACCACCTGGCCGGTCCCCTCCGCCACCTGCACGTCGGCCCGGTCCCGCGCCACGGTGCGGGCCCCGCCCACACCGCCGAGCGCCCCGCCGCCGCCGGTAAATGCACCGGGCTGGCTCACCTCCATGTAGGGGGTGACCTGTACGGTGAGATTGCCGCGGCTGATCGCCACCGGGCGGATCTTGACGTTTTCCCCCAGCACCACGGTGCCGGTCTTCTCGTCGAGCACCACCTTGGCCACGGCATCGGGCTCCACCTGCACCCGCTCCAGGGTGGAGAGAAACGCCATGGGGTCGGTGGCGCGCTCTTCGGGAATGCGGATGCGGATGCGTGCCGGGTCCAGGGCCTGGGCCACGCCCGCGCCCAGGGCCACGGTCAGGGCCTCGGAAACGCGGTTGGCGGTGGTGAAGTCGGGCTTGGTCAATACCAGGTCCACGGTACCGTTGTGAAAATCCGGCAGGGGCGCGTCGCGCTCCAACAGGGCACCGTCGGGAACGCGCCCCACGGTGGGGTGGTTCTTCTGTACGTCGCTGCCCTCCGCCGAAGCCGAGTAGCCGCCGACGATCAGCGCCCCCTGGGCCACCGCGAAGACATCGCCGTTGGGGGCCCGCAGGGGCGTGAGCAGCAGTGTGCCACCGGTGAGGCTCTTGGCGTCGCCTAGGCTGGAGACGGTGACGTCCATGCGCTGGCCAGCCCGGGAGAACGGGGTGAGCACAGCGGTGACGATCACCGCAGCCACGTTTTTCAATTTCATGTCCTTGGCGGCCACGGAGATGCCGAAGCGCTCCAGGAGGTTGGATGCCGTCTGGGCGGTGAAATCCGCCCCGGAGCCGTCCCCTGTGCCGTTGAGGCCCACCACCAGGCCGTAGCCGATGAGCTGGTTGCGGCGCACGCCGTCGATCCGGGCGATGTCCTTGACCCGCACCGACGCCGACGCCGCGCCGGCCGCCAGCAGCAGCGACATCGCAGCGGCCAGAGCCAGGCTTCGCAACCCCAGCTTCGGGGGGGTCTGTCTGCCGTGACGGGTCATGTCCCTCGCCTCCTTGGGTCCGCGCATCAGAACGGCCACACCTTGTTCAGCGCCTGGTAGCCCCAACCCGGCTGCTGCTGGTCACCGATCACCCCCTTGCCGCCGTAAATGATCTGGGCGTCGGCCAGGGCCACCGAGGTGATGGTGT
>JARGFW010000118.1 GCA_029211085.1 Deferrisomatales bacterium
ACCGGTGGCCAGGTGCTCTGGGGATCTCGCTGTGCGTCACCCACATCGAAGCTTGCCTGGCCTTGCGTCTTCCCATCGACATCGGCGTCCTCCTTGTCGATGGCGATTATACAGAAATGCGGCGCCATGGTCCGCATAGATCAACAGGCTGCTAGCCGGCGCATGCCCATCCGCCGCACGAGAAACACGAGCCATAGGACGGCGGCGTAGACCAGGGTGGCGCCGGCCGTGAACCCGAGGCCGCGCAGGAACACCGGCCAGTGCAGTTGCTCGGCGCGGGCGTCCAGAACCGCCTTCAGCTCCTGCGCGGAGAGGCGGGCCGTCTCCTCCAGGGTCTTCCCCGAGGCGGGATCCAGGTCTTCCTGCATCAGGCCGAACAGATGCGTGGTCCCGGTTCCTACGATGAAGCCCGAGGCGCTGCCGATGGTCGTCTTGGCGCTGACGATCTGCAAATCCCCCCGGGGGGGTAGCGCCGTGATCCGCGCCGTTGCCCGCTGGGCGCGATCTGCCGGGCTGGATCCTTCGTAGGACGCCCGCAGAACGGCCACCGTGCGGCCCCAGACCACCAGGGGTGCGGGCTCGGGCGCGTCCAACTGCTCGGCCACCAGGGGTGCGGGCTCGGGCGCCTCCAACTGCTCGGCCGGCAGGGGTGGGGGCGTCTGCGCCACGGCCACCGGCACCGCGTGAAACAGCAGAATGGCAATGCTAACGAGGCGAAGAACGTTCCCAAACATTGCAACCTCCCCAGAGCATCCTGGCTCCCAGGAAACGCCCGCCCACGGCATGACCGGCTACCGCAGGGTGCGGGCTCGCGCGCGCAGCGCCTTGAAAAGACTGCCCCCCCGATCCGGCAGGGGGCGGGGCCTGCCTGGAGAGCGGGCAAGCGGTTCGGCGCCCCCGGTTGACCAACAACACACGTCCCTGTGCCCCGCTGGTTCGGCAGTGACCCCGGCGAGGCGCAGGACCCTTGTGGGCCGGGAGAATCGCCCCCGGCCCCCGCTCCCCCGGCAACATGCCTCGGGGTGCCGCCATTCCTGGGAACTCAGTACTTGAACTGCAAACCGACCACCAGCCCGTGCAGGGTCTGCTCCAGGCGGCTCAGCCTGGCGTCGTCGTCCTCGTACTTCCAGTACCAGCACCGGTACCCGCCGGACAGGGCGAACCAGTCGGTGAAGTGGTAGACCAGGTTCCCGGCCGCGAGGTAATTCAGCTCGGAGCCCACGCCGAAACCGCCGATCTGCCCAGCCGCGGAGACGCCGAACTTCTTGGTGAGCGCAAGATAGGCGCGGGCGCCGAACATCGGGTCCAGAAAATCGATGTCCTTGTTCGCCGAGATGTCGAGGAGCGGGGTGTTGAGATCCACCTCCGCTTTGACCTTGACGTAGTAGACCCCGACCGTCCCGGAGACAGACAGCGCCTTGTCGCCGCCCAGACTCGTCTGGTACAGGCGGTAGCCAACCACCGGGTTGACGGCCGCCTCGGTGAAGGTCACGTCGGCGCCACGGGTGTCGTTGCCGCTCTCGGCCTTCGACTTCTGGTAGAAAGCGGTGAGGCTGGTGAACCACTTGTCCTTGCCGAACTCGAGCTCGCCGCCGAGGATCGTGGTGTCCGTGTTGTCCATGATGTCCGAGAGCGTGGCGGTCTCGTCGAAGGACCGGTCACCCACGTCCCCTTGCATATTGATGGTGTAGGGCTGGAACCCGAGGCGCAGGGCGAGATACCAGTCCTTCTCGGCCGGCGCCGCCCCCGCCGTCGCGCACAGGGCTACAAGAGCCGCCGTGGCCATCAGGCCCTTCTGCATGAAACGCTTCATCGTCCTCTCCTCTGTTGTTGCGGATGCGCTCCGCGTTGTGGCCTCTCCCGGGTGTGTCCCGTCACGGGGACGAAGACGGAAGATGTGGCAGCACCTACTCCGGGTGGATCTGGGTGATCTTGGAACCCTGCAGGCCAAGGCCCGCCATCAGCCCCTTCTGGGAAAAAATGAAGGCATAGATGTCGTCCTTGAGCGTGGATGTCGACAGGTTCTTGCCGAAGGCCCCCACGGACTCCTGGTCGACAAGGACGACACTGGGGCCGACGCCGACCTCCCAGCCGCTGCTCTTGTCGAGATAGGTCAGCGCCTCGTCGGTCATGAAGAACATGGCGTAGCCGAACGTCTGCACCCCGGCCTGCAGGCCGTAGGAGGCTGCGGCCGTGTTGTAGTAGCCCGCCGTCTGGCCGCCTTTGAGCAGGGCGCCGTTGCCGCCCTGGGCGCCGATGATGAGCCCGGCCTTGAGGATGCTCGGGAACACGAGGACGGCCTTGGCCGTCTCGGCCAGTTGCTTGGTGCTTCCAGGTTTTGAGTGGGTAACGACTCGCGATAGGCTGTGGCTCCACCCAGGAGGAGAGCCGTGCGAGACACCACTCTGTATCAGCATCTGTTGGGTCTCACCGATCCGTGGTCGGTGGCCCGTGTCGATCTTGATGTCACCACACAGCGCGTGGACGTGTGGGTCGAGCATCCCAGAGGACACCAATGGCCGTGCCCCGAATGCGGGGAGCTGGCGTCCTTGCACGACCACGCCTCCGAGCGGGTCTGGCGTCATCTGGATAGCTGCCAGTTCCAGACGTTCCTGCACGCCGAGCCGCCGCGGGTGAACTGCCCGGAGCATGGGGTTCGCCAAGTGCGACTGCCGTGGACGGAACCGCATGCGCGATTCACATCCATGTTCGAGGCGTTCGCCATCCGGGTGCTTCAGGAAAACAGTATCCAGGCTGCCCGCAAGATCCTGGGCATCAGTTGGGACGAAGCCTGGTATCTGCAACATCGCGCGGTGGCCCGCGGCCTAGCGCGCAAGAAACCCCGTGACATCCGCTACCTCGGCGTAGACGAGAAGTCCGCCGGGCGCGGCCAGAAGAACTACGTCACCATCATTTGCGACCTCATCGAGGGCACCGTCGAGGAGGTCACCGAGGGCCGAGAGAAACGCAGCCTGCTCGACTATCTCGAAACCCTCGCCGACGAGCAAAGGGAGGCCATCGCGGCTGTATCCATGGACATGTGCGACGCCTACATCTACGCGGTGTGCGACGGTTTGGAAGACGGCAAGAACAAGATCGCCTTCGACCGTTTCCACATCATGCAGCACATGGGCAAAGCCGTGGACGCCGTGCGCAGGCACGAACACCACACCCTCGCCAAGAAAGGCGCCAGTCCACTGGCCGGTACCCGCTACGTCTGGCTCTACTCCCGGGAAAACCTCCCTTCTCGGTACTGGGAGGACTTCTATGCGCTCAAGGACTCCGATCTCAAAACCGCCCGTGCCTGGGCCATCAAGGAAAATCTGCGCAACCTCTGGAACTACAAGACTTTGCGCTGGGCCGAGCCGTTCTGGAAGCGCTGGTACTACTGGGCGTCTCACAGCCGCCTGGAGCCGGTCAAGAAGGCCGCGAAAACCATCAAGAAACACCTGTACGGGATCCTCACCTATTTCGAGCACCCGATCACCAACGCGATGAGCGAGGGCATCAATTCAAAGATCGAAACCATCTGGAAGACCGCCTGCGGCTACCGCAACAAGCAGCGCTTCCGCACGGCCATCCTGTTTCACCTCGGTGGGCTCGACCTGGCCCCGTCTACCCACTGAGTTTCCCGAAGGGCCAGTTGCTTGGCCACGGGGGTGCTTTCATACAGCTGCACCAGCGCGACCTTTACCTCAGCGTCGATCTCGGCCTTCTTGGCAGCCTGAGACGCCGGTGGGCACACCGTGAGGTTCAGCAGAAGTGCGCACGCCAGAAACCCGATCCGCTTTCTCATGGTCCTGTTCTCCCTTTTTGCCGGCCGCACCTGGCCCCAGCCCATGTGACGCTCCAGGCACAGTGGTTCCTGCCGCAGCCCCCCGCCATGCCGCGCCCCAAGGCACCTGCAGCCCCTCGGCTCCTGCGCCCTCCGACGCCGTTCCTTTCCACCTGGGGTCCAATCCTACTGCCTCCCCATCCCCGCGGATCGCTCGGTAAACGGGTACCTGCCGGGGCTATTCACCATCGGTGGCTAACGGCCACCGGGCAACCCTTCCCGGATGCGCCCCGAGAACGCCGGGTCCTGGTCCGCCGCTCTGGCCTTCGCGGTGATGTCGCTGCGCCGGCGAAGCTCGTCGAAGGGCAACGACCGGTCGAGCTGGCCCCTTTCGTAACCGAGCTCGTCCAAGTGGCCGTTGGCGAGCAGACGCCACTCGAGAGGGCGCGCCAAACCCACCTGCTTCGCGTGGTAACGGATGGCCGTGGTGCAGTTGTGGGTCAGGGCGTTGTACCACCGCGGATGCTCGGCGAGTTTGTCGATCTCCCGAAGGTAATCCACCAGGACCGCTCGGGCGTCCTGGACGGGCATCTGGAGCCGGTAGAGGAACACCTGCTCGCCCCGGTAGTTGGTGCGCAGCCGCACCACGTCGCGCTCGTCCGCCACGACGTAGTAGACCTCGAACTGCCGGAAGAAGCCCCGCACCGCGGAATAGGACTCTCCCTTCTCTTTGCGGGTCTCGATGGAAACCGCCAGGTGGCCACCGTCGGCGAACTCCCAGCTGGCGATGGTGTGGGCAATCTGTTTGGGCCCCCAGAAACACAGGAAGAGGTCCGCACCGACCAGTTGGTCGAGAGCGTATGTGCGGATCTCCCAGCGCTCGTCGAAGTCCGTCTCGCTCCGGTAGTCGAAGTTGCGCACGTTGCGCACGGTGAGGCGACTCCCGTCGATCGTGGCCGACGGTGGACGGGCCACATCGGCTTGCCAGTCCCGGTCATTGCGCGGCGGAATCGCGAGCCACCAAACCAGAACCCCCGCGAAGGCCAACGCGGCCAGCAACAGCGCCCGATGGTAGGGTCTGACCTTCACCAGGACGAGGGCGCACCCCAGGGCAAAGGCGCCGGCCAGTACGCCCGCCGCGGCCCGGGCCGGGGGGCCGTCGAACCACAGAGCGGCGGCGCCCCAGGCCACCGCGAGCAGCAGTGTCAGGGTCGCAACCACCCCGAGCAGCGCGTGCACCGCCCGACGCGATGGGCTTCTACGTGGGGGCCTCACCCATCACCTACTCTCCCTGCGCCTTGCCCTCAGGCACCGCCTCGATCCACTCGCACCGCTCTTTCACCACGGGGGCTGCGGCGTCGGTCCCGATCCCCCTCACCATGAGCTCGATGACGCGCTCGTCGTTGTCGTACCCCACGTGGGCGGCCATCGGGTTGGCGAACTCCCCCAGCCCCAGGACGTTGGTGACCGGGGTCACGTTGAGGATCACGTTGGTCAACGTGGGGCACAGGCGCGAGTCCAGGTGCTCATCCAGGAACTTCGGGGGGATGGCATAGCTGAACAGGTCGTTGGGATCGCTGAACGCCACGAGTCGGGTCTCCCCGAACAGACGCTCGCCGGCCCGTGGCGAGCCGGGCGCACAGACGGCGTCGATCTGTCCACGCACTTCCGGTTCCTCTCTTCCCAACTGGAGCAGGGGCAACTGGTTGGAGAGCATGAAGACGGTGGAACGCTTCTCCTGGAGGCCCCGAGTCTTGGCCTCGAAGTCGGGCACTGTCCTGGCCAGCGAGGCGATTCTCTGGAGCGCGTCGGCGGTGATCCGGCTGCCCAGGCTGTGGGTGATGAAGACGAAGTCGTCCTGGATCCGGCTCAAACCCGTGGGCGCTAACGCATCGCAGTATTGCACACCGCCGTCGGGCAACTCGCCCCAGGTATTGCTCATCATCCAACACAGGGACTGACCGACCGCCATCTGGATCGGCTCGCGAAACCTGCCGTTGTATACGAGGACGTCGGGCACCGTGTCGTTGACGAAATACTTCAGGGCGTTGTTGACTGCGGTCCTGCGAAAGGAATGCTCGCCCGAGTTGTCGAAGGCGATGGTCTGCTTCTCCGCCTCCACGGTGGGATCCCAGGTAAGCTCGTAGAACAGCATCTCCCGCGTACCCGTGCCGTTCAGGTGCCTCGTCACCCGCAGCACCCCGAGTCCCTTTCCGGGGAGCGCCGGGTTCGACAGTTCGAACTCCCGGAATTTTTCCTGCACGTGATCCAGGGCGAGGGCGCGGGCCATGTTCTCGGCGAGGCGCGTAGAGTACCCGGGCGCGTGGGAACCGATCCCGTGCACCATCAAGACCTTCAGGGTCGGCCGGTCGGCCACACCTGCAGCCTCGGCCGCCTCCTGCCGCTGCACGTCCGCCATCACGCCCTCGACGGGCCGTCCACGGGCCCAGCACTGGCGGGTGTCCGCCTGCTCGCGGCTTGCGATCCCTTCACCGATCCCCCGGCCGAAGCTGGCGCAGCCGTTCAGGGAAGCAATGGCTAGGGCCGCCAGTGCAATGCTCTGCCAACTCCGGAAATACGTTCGCATCTCCACACCCCTCCTGCACCTGGACCGGCTTCAGATGAATACGGACTTCACTTCACCGAGTACCCGCGCCCTTCCAGGCACACGTTCTGCGCCTTCCGGTACTCGCCCTGTTTCGCGTCGGTGGCGGCCTGGGCCTGGGCTTGTTGCTGCTGATACTGTTGCTGTTGCTGGGCGGCTGCTCGCTGTTGCGCCTGATCCCGGCGCCGCATGCCACCCACCATGGCCCGGGAGGCCGCACCGATGGCCGCGCCCTTCCCCGCGTCCCCGGCGATCGCCCAGGTGTGACACTCGAAACGGGCCTTGGGGCGTTCGCCGTGCGGCAGGGGACGACCCCCGCTCAGGTACTACTTAGCACGAGCCGTTCTGCTGCGAATGACCCAAAAAGGGGCATAACTGTGGCAAAGCAGGGCACTCCATGCGGTGTCGTCCCCCGGAAGCACATGCCCCGTCACAAGCCACCTCCCCACCGAATCTGCCAGACGATACCGAACAGGTCAAAATCCGTCCCGATGCGGGTGTGGACCCCGGTGCTGGCATACGCCTTGAGGGATTGTCTGCGGGTGATCGGAAGTGCCAGGGTCGCTCCGCAGCGCCAGTTCTGCAGGAGGTCTGCCTTCCGGTCTCCGTCCACCACCGTGCGCCCGCCCACGTAATTAGGTCGCGTTCAGAGCTGCCCACAGCCCCGGGAGGAACGAGTAGATCACGTGGCCCTGGGCCGAATAGATCGGCTCCTGTTCGCGGGTCTGGCCGCCGTAGAAGTCGTGGTTGTCGGTGAACAGTGTCACGGCGCCCGCCCCCTCCACGGTCCACTTCCCCAGCGCCTTGGAGATTCCGACCTCCGGCTTGAACGACCAGCGGTTGGCGCCGATGTTCACCGCCTTCGACGCGTCGTACTCGCCCAGCGGCGCGCTCACCAGCAGGCTGACGCCGAGGATGAGGTCCTGCCGGTAGGCCGCGAACTCTTTCAGCGCCAGGGCAGGGGCACCCACCAGGTTCACGGAAACCTTCATCAAGGGGTCGCCGAAGCCCTGGGTGTACCGGCTTCGGTGTGCGCCGGCGACAACGGCCGTTCCGGAGAGCTCCGTATAGGGGACCAGCAGGCTCAGCATCCCCGAGTTGCCCCAGAACCCGACCGAACGGGCGCCCGCGACCAATCCCGTGTGGGTGTCGATCCTTGCGTCCTCCAGGGGAACCGAGGGATCCACCGACAACCCGCCCTGCCCGTAGATGTACCCGGCGAGTGCGAAGTTCACACCGACCGGAACATTGGAATAGGCCCGTGGCTCGAGGGCTTGAGCGTGAACTGAGGAGGGCGACCAGAAGATGACCACGGCGAGCCACACACCCAAGAGGGCGAGCCCGAATGGGAGACGAGCCAGCTTGGTGTCGGGAACACGGATCATGCGCGCTCCCTGGCGGCTCCCCGGGGACGGGGCGAACCTGTGTCGACCTTCCCAACCGGGATCTTCACGTAATCCTCGAAAGGATAACGGCCCCAACTACCGCCAACTGCGCGGGAAGGTCGTCATGGATTTGGCCCGATCGGCCTTAGTGAAAAGCGACGCCAGTGTCACCGAGATCGCTCTGAAGCTGGGCTACTCGGAGTCCAGTGCGTTCGTACGTGCTTTCAAACATCTGGAGGGGGTGACCCCGCTCCGCTACCGCAGAGCAGTCCGGAGAGGCAGGCCAGGACGCGCCGGCAGGGTCTGAGGCACGAGGTTGCGGAGCCTCGCGTGGTCGTCGACGAGGAGCGTGGTCGTTTGGCGCCCCAGGGGGATCCAGTGGCTACCTTCCGAGCACCCTGGGAAACCCTTTCTTCCTCGAAGAAGACCGCTTTCCGCGGACGATGTTGCCGGGAAGAATACCTTGGAAAACAGTCCCCTAGACTGGGCATCGCTTTCCCGCGGACCTCGGACGGGTCACTCTGGGAGGCCGGTGACACCCCTCCGCTGGGCAGAAAACACATGCCTGCGCAGGGCCTCAGGACCCGTGGCGCTGCACCGGATCGGAGCGGAGCAGCCAGGACCGGAGGCGGGAGGGCCACAGCCGCGGGCTGCGCAAACGGGCGCGGGCCCGTCGGCCGACTGCGAGGCACGCCCGGTCCCACTGCTGCTCTGCGTACACCTCCCGATGGAACAGGCCCACGAGTTCCGTGATCTCCCCTCCCACGGAGGGGAAGCGCCGCTGCAGGCGGACACTGTACTCCAGGGGTGTCTCCGTCGCCATGGGGGCGATGCCGCTGCGCGTGCCCCAGCGGCGCAGGGCGGCGTAGCACGCGACGGCCCCCCTGTTGGGGGACGGCCCGAGCCAGCGGGCCGCCCACGCCGCCAGAGCCTTCCGCAACGCGGACAGGTCCAGCCGCAGTTGCGCCCAAAGCCCCGGCCGGCTTGGATCCAGGCGGGTTCTGGAGAACAGCCGTCGGCACAGGTACCAGACCACCCCGGCAGCCGCTGCCAGCCCCCCCGCAGTCAGGAGGCCGAACAGGCCCCAGCCGAACAGCTGGCCGAGAAGGGCCTCCCAACCGCCCGTATGGGCGGGAGGCGTTGCCGTGCCGGCGGACCCCGGCACGCCGCCTGCGTCGGTGGGACCACCGGGTCCGCTACTTCTGCCCACAAGCAGGAACCGCAGGACCCTGAGGACCACCGGCCCGAGGGGTGTGGCCACCGTACGCAACACGTCGTACCCGGCCTCAGCAGCCGCAGTCAGGAATGGCCTGAAGAGAACCGCGACCGCGACGCCCACCAGCAGCGCGCTGATCAGGCCCCCGAGGACCAGGCCGAGGCCCCGGGGCCCGGCGAGAAAGTCCTTTCGGCCGTGCCCCCGGTTCCGGGCCAGGCCGATGGAGAACAGGCCGAAGGTGAAATAGGGGAGCAGGAGCCCCTCGCTCGATGGCCCGCCCATCTCCACCCCGGCCTGCGCGTGCGCCACCCAGCGGACCAGGAAGAGGCCGAGGAACGCGGCCACGCCGATGTCGAAGCGGGTGCACACCGCCAGGTAGTCCGCGGGCCGCCTGGCCAGGCCCACGCCCCCGGCCCAGAACAAGATGGCCCACAACAGCACCACGAGCAGGCCCAGCACCTCTTCGGCGGTCCTCGGCGCCCGCAACAAGGCCCCGGTCCAGGCCAGATCCCACCAGGGCAGGGCCGGGTCGTACACCCGGTGCACCAGGAGCAGGCCGGCGAGCGCGAAACCCGCGGCGTGGACGAAGACCACTCCGATGACGGGCCAGCCGCGGCCCTGGCCCCTTCTGGTGAGCACCGCAGCGGCCGCCAGGGCACCCGCCCCCTGGACCAGGGGGAAGGGTCGTCCGGTGAGCGCCTGGACCGTGATCGCAGCCCAGGCGTAGCGCCAGCAGAGCTCCATTCCCGCGCGCATGCCCAGGGAGACTGCCGCGTCGCGCCGGGTCAAGGGATCTGCGCCCCCGGCACCATCACCTCTGCCAGGCGATAGACCCGGCCCCCCGCGGCCGGGCTGTCCGAGGACCGCGCATCCAGGGCATCGGCCACGATTTCCAGCAGGGGGATCCGGCGCTGACGCAGGTACTCCCTGACCCCATGGGGCAACCCGTCCGGGCGCCGTGAGAAACACACACAGCTCAGTCCGCGCGAGGGCCGGAGATCGCGCTGCAGGGCGGCGAGGAGGGGCCCCGTGCTGCGCCGTTGCAGCCGGGCCAGGAGATCCAGGAGGGCCGGCGCCTGCTGGGGCGTGCCGGCCACCGGCAACTGAACCCTGCTGCCTCCAGCGGTCACGCCGTCGCTGGCCAGCCCCACGGCGCAGCCCCGGCGGTCCAGGTCGAGGGTCAGGGAACCGACAACCTCCAGGGTCCGTTCGAACTCGGCGGCGGCGCCCTCCTCGGCGAACGAGCCGACGTCGAGCAGGAGGAGGACCTTCGCCTGGTGCGAGGGCTCGAAGACCTTCTCCTGCAGCCGTTGGTGGCGCGCACTGGCGTTCCAATGGATGTGCCGTGCCGGTTGGTTGTGCTGATAGTCGCGGGTGCCCAGGATGTAGACGGGGTCCTGCACCACACCGTCGGTCCCCGGCAGTCCGAAGAAACCCCGACGGGGAATGGCAAGGGCGACGACGGGCACCCTGCGGGGATACACCACGAGCTCGTGCTCCGCCCCGCCGCGCAGGTCCCGGGGGAAGAAACCCAGCGGATCGGCCACCCGTACGTCCGGACGCCCCAGGCTGTATACCCCGCGGGCCGGCGCGGAGAACTGCCACCGGAAAGAAACCGTCTGATGCCCCAGCAAGCCGCAGTGGCGCACCGACCCGGTTCCTGACGGGCACAGGGCCGGGGATCTCGCAGGACTCCAGTCGACCTGGACCCACAGGGGAAGGAGCCGGGTGTTCCGTGCCGCGAGCTCGAGACTCAGCGCTTCCCCGGGAAAGGCTTTGCTACGGCTCAGGCGCGATCCGAGGCGCAGAGCCGACAGACAGAGCCTGCTCCAGACCCTGGCAAGGGCCATCAGGCCGAGTACCCCCAGGCACAGGATCACCAAGTCGCGGCGCGCCTGGACCAGGGCGGCGAAGAGCAGCATGCCCAGCAGGAAGCGACAGAAGGGTATGCCGAACAAAGTCGGTTCGCGGCGCTCGCCCACCGTCGGCGCAGGCCCGTTCAGTTGCCGACTCCGGGAATGGGGGTGCGCTCCAGAATCTCGGCCAGGAACTGCTCCGCCCGTTCCCCCCGCAGGCGCGCGTCCTCTTGCAGCACCAGGCGGTGGGCGAGTACCGGTGCCGCGAGGTGTTTGACGTCGTCGGGAAGGACGTGGTCGCGGCCGCGCAGGGCAGCCAGGGCCTGGGCCGACCGCATCAATCCCAGGGCACCCCGGGGGCTGGCGCCGAAACGCAGGGAGCCGTGACTGCGCGTCGCGCGGGTCAGGTCGGCGATGTACTCGCGCACGGGCGCGGACACCCGGACCTCCCGGCGCAGGGCCTGCAGTTCCGCCACCCCCTCCGGGGTCGCCACCACCGGCAGGTCCGCCAGCGGTTGGTCGGTCTGGAATCGCTGCAGGATCGCGATCTCCTCCTCCCGGTCCGGGTAGCCCAGGTGGACCCGGAGGAGAAACCGGTCCAACTGCGCCTCGGGCAGGGGGAACGTGCCCTCCAGTTCGATGGGGTTCTGGGTGGCGACCACGAAGAACGGTCGCGGCAGGGGGAGGGTCTGCCCGTCCACGGTCACCTGCCGCTCCTCCATGCTTTCGAGAAGAGAGGACTGGGTGCGCGGGATGGTGCGGTTGATCTCGTCAGCCAGGAGCACGTGGGTCAGTACCGGCCCCGGCTGCAGGACGAACCGGCCGCTGCGCTGATCGTAGACGTTGAAGCCGGTGATGTCGGCCGGCAGCAGGTCCGGGGTGAACTGGACCCGTTTGAACGTGCCCCCGATGCTGCGGGCCAGGGTCTTCGCCAGCAGGGTCTTGCCCAGGCCGGGAACATCCTCCAGAAGCACATGGCCATCCGCCAGCAGCCCCACCAGCAGCAACTCCACGGCGGCTCCCTTGCCCACGATCACCCGGGAAATGTTCTCCGCGATCCGCGCAAACAAGCCGAAATCCATAGCATCGCCTCCACCACGGGGGAGCCGGCGGTTTCGCCGAACCACAGCGTTGTACACCCAAACCGGCGGGAAGGGGATAGCCAAGACAATGGCCCCTGCCAAGGGTTCGACGGGGGCCATCGGGACGGACCATGGAACGGGCCGGGTCTTCCTTCGGACTACTCCTCCGGCACCGCCAGGGGCACCGACTGCAGGCGCTTGTAGTAGAAGTTCTGCCCGTAGAGCACGCTGACCGGGTTGTGGCCAGTCACCCGGTCCTTCACCACCAGGGTGGTGACCGGCGCCGCGGAGTGTTTATTGAACAGCATGTCGTGCCCCACGCACAGGCCGACGATGACGTTCATGTCGGTCTCGGCAGCGGTGAGCAGCCGCGCCTGGGCGATGGGGTTGCACGCCGGCTCGAAGCTGCCCGGGCGCACCTTGTCCTTCTCGGCGATGCCGAGTTCCAGTTTGTCGATGCTGCCGGCCTTGCAACACGCGCTCACGACCTCGAACCCCTGGGCCTCCAGCACCGCGGTGAGGCGAGCGGTCTCGTCCAACAACCCGATGCAGGTGGCGATGCCCACCCGCCGGTAGCCCATCAGCCTGGCGAACGCGATGGTGTCCTCCACCCGGGTCCAGCGGGCGTTCACCGCGCTGCTGCCGGGCAGGGGCTGGTAGCACAACCCCTCCACCCGGGCCGCCACCCGGGCGATGCGGGCATCCTCGCCATCGCCACGGTAGGCGTCGAAAGCCGTGGCCAACAACTCCTCCGAGTGCTGGGTCGGGCAGTCCGCCGGCGCCGGCGGCCGGTTCTCGGAGTCCCCGCTCCAGCAGTGGGTGGTACCGCTTTTCTGCCAGCGGGCGTTGCAGCGGCTGCAGTGGGGTGCAGGGGGATTCTTGTCCATGGGAGCTACGCCTCCTCGGTCACCAGCACCTTCTGCATCACGTCGCCCTGAGCGATCGCGTCCACCACGTCCTGCCCTTCGAGCACCTTGCCGAACACCGAGTGTTTGCCGTCCAGCCACGGCGTGGCCACGTGGGTGATGAAGAACTGGGAGCCGTTGGTGCCGGGACCGGCGTTGGCCATGGACAGCACCCCCGGGCCGTCGTGCTTGAGGTCCTTGTGGAACTCGTCGGCGAACTTGTAGCCGGGGCCGCCGGTGCCGGTGCCCAGGGGGCACCCGGTCTGGATCATGAACTCGGGGATCACCCGGTGGAACTTCAAGCCATCGTAGAACCCGTCGCCGGCCAGTTTCTCGAAGTTGGCGACCGTCTTGGGAACCTGGGCAGCGAACAGTTCCAGGCGGATGGTGCCCTTGTTGGTCTCGATAGTGGCAGTCTTCATCGGGAGGTTCTCCTGTGTGGAAAAAGAAAAGGGGCGCCCCTTGTAGCAGGGGGAACGCGCCGCGTCAAACGGGCTCAGCGTTGGCAACGCGGACAGAACACGCTGCTGCGCTGCCCCAAGCGCACCTCCCGCAGCGCCGTGGCGCAGCGCACGCAGGGCCGTCCGGCGCGGCCGTAGACCTGCAACTGCTGCTGGAAGTAGCCGGGGCGCCCGTCTCCGGCGACGAAGTCCCGCAGGGTGGTGCCTCCCTGCTCGATCGCCTCGGTCAGCACCGTGCGCACCGCCTCCGCCAGGCGCTGGAAGCGCAGGGCAGAGATGCTGCCCGCCGCCCTTCGCGGGTCGATGCGGCTGCGGAACAGGGCCTCGTTGGCGTAGATATTGCCCACTCCGACCACCACATGGCTGTCCATCAACAGCGCCTTCACCGCCACCTGCCGACCCCGGGCCCGCTGCCACAGGGTGCCCCCGTCGAACGCGGGCCCCAGGGGCTCGGGGCCCAACTGAGCCAGCAGGGGATGCTCGGACGGGGCGCCCGCCGTCCACAAGACAGCGCCGAACCGACGTGGGTCGGTAAACCGCACCGCCGTCCCCCCTTCGACCAACAGATCCACGTGGTCGTGGCGCTGGGCAGGGGTGTCCGCCGGCACCAACTGCAGGCTGCCCGACATGCCCAGGTGGATCAGCAACGTGCCGTTGCCGACGCCGAGCAGCAGGTACTTGCCGCGCCGTGTGAGGTGTTCGACCCGGCGTCCGGCGAGCAGGGAGGACAACCCCTCCGGTACCGGCCAGCGCAGCCTGGGTTGGCGTACCGACGCCCCGTCGAGGCGGTGCCCAACCAGGTGTGGGGCGAGGCCGCGGCGGGTGGTTTCCACTTCGGGCAGCTCGGGCACGGGGGCTCCTGGGCGGATGCGAGGCAGGGGCGTTGCACCCCCCGCGGGGTCACGTTAGAATCGTTCGTGATATTTCCTGAAACCCTTCTATACCGCAGAGATTCAATGGATATCCAGACTGCCTGGGACAACCTGGCCGCGGCGATCGCCGCGATGCACCAACCGGACGGAGACTACTGGCTGAAACTCGACACCGTGGGCGCCGGAGTGGTGCTGCTGTTCGAGTTCCCGGCGGAGCAGATCCTCGCCCAGGTGGAGAACTCGGCCCTCCCCACCCGGGCCACGGTGAGCTGGCTGGTGTTCGAGGCCGGGCGCCTGCCCGGGGTCGATGCCGTCGCCGCCCGCACCCTGGCCGCCCTGTATGAAGACACCGCCCCTGCCGGGGAGGGGTTGATCGCGCCGCCCCAGGCCTGGGCGCGGACGGGAACCTGTTAGCCGTGACGCAGGAAGTCGAGGATCCGACCGTGACAGCCGCCACCCTGGAGATCTTCTTCGATTTCGTCTGACCCTGGTGCTACTTCGACACCGTGGGTGTCGAGCGACTGCAGCGGGAGTTGGGCCTGGCCGTGCGCTGGGTGCCGTTTCCCCTGCACCCCGAAACTCCACCCCAGGGCCGCAGCCTGGACGACCTGTTTGCAGGCACCGGCGTCGACCTGGACGCCATGCTGGAGCGCATGCACGCCACCGCCCGCGGCCTGGACCTGCCGGTGGGTGACCGGCGCCACACCTACAATAGCCGGCTGGCCCAGGAACTGGCGGAGTGGGCGGAGCAGCGGGGCCGGGGCGAGGCGTTCCGCAGCCGCGTGTACCGCGCCTACTTCGCCGACGGAGCCAACCTGGCCCAGGCCGAGGTGCTGGCCGGCATTGCCGAAGCAGCGGGGCTGCCCGCTGACGAGGCCCGCCAGGTCCTGGCGGAACGCACCTACTCACCGGCCGTGGACGCCCACTGGCAGCGCGCCGCAACCCTGGGACTGCGGGCGGTGCCGGCCCACCGCTTCCGCGGCGCCACCGCGGTCGGGTACCACCCCTACCCCGAACTGCGCCGCTTCCTCGTCTCGAACGGCGCGAGCCCGACCCGGAGCCAGGAGTTCGCCCCCTGAACGAGCCCGCACACGCCAGCCAACCCGGGCGGATAGGACATCGCTTTCTCGGCTCCCGGGGAGCGGTTCCCGAGGAGCGGCCGGAGGAGTGGGGCGCGCCCCCCCATTGCGCGCACTGGGCCTTTGGTGGCGAGCAAGTACAAGGGGGCTTGACCGCCCGGAACCTCTCGCTAGAATGCCTTTTGCGGCATCGGGAGGGGTCTCATTGTGGGTTCATCCGGGGAATGCCGGGGTCGCCTCGTGAATGAAGTAGAGCCGTAGTTTG
>JARGFW010000419.1 GCA_029211085.1 Deferrisomatales bacterium
CACCGGTGCTTCCCTGTAGCCTGTAGCCCGAAGCCCAAAAGATGACGATCCGCGAGGGCACGCCGAGCATCAGTAACTCATACCCTGTTTTCGTTGGTACTTCGACATGCGTTGGCGGAACGTGTCAACGATTTTGAGACAGTGGCGGTTCGCATTTAGTGTAGCTCCCCTTCCGTCGAGTCGCCGATCTGCTGAGGCGGATTTATCCACACCTCATGGGGCGCAACGACTAGCCGCGGGGGGCCGTTAACGAATCGTTCTGGATGGGCTTGATAGGCGGCGAGGGCCACCAGGTGACGCTGGCCGAGGACCGCCTCAGCTTGCCCGCGATGGACGACCTCCGGCGTGAGCATCGCGATCCCACTGTGGCGGTGGACCTGGTTGTACCAGGGGAAAAACACCCGGCACCAAGACAGGGTGTCCTGCTGACAGCCGAAGAGATCGGGGAAGTCCGGCCGATATTTCAGTGTCTTGAAGCCCGCCTCCGAGAAGGGATTGTCGTCCGAGACATGCGGTCGGCTGTGGCTCTTGGTCACTCCCAGGTCGGCAAGGAACTGCCCAGTGGTCTTCGCCTTCATGGGCGAGCCGCGGTCCGAGTGGATGATGAGCTGCCCCTCCTTGATGTCCTCCTTCTCGCAGCTCTCGCCGATCAGCCGCTTGGCCAGCTCGGCGCTCTCGCGCTGTGCCACCATCCAGCCCACGACGTACCTGCTAAAAATGTCCAGCATCACGTAAAGATAGAAGTAGGTCCACTTCACCGGACCCTTGAGCTTTGTAATATCCCAGCTCCAAACTTGATTTGGCCCCGTGGCCAGCAGCTCGGGTTTCGCATAGGGTGGATGGGTGAGTTGGTTGCGTCGTTCCCGCCCCTCGCCCTCGGCGGCCAGGATGCGATATGCCGTGCGCACGGAGCACAGGTATTTCTTCTCGTCCATTAGGGTGGCGACCATCTCGGCGGGCGCGGTGTTCATGAAGCGTTTGCTGTGCAGCTCGTCCAACACATCTTGGCGTTCGGCGGGGCTCAGGGCGCGCTCGGGCGTGGGGCGTGGCGTCGGCTCACACGCCGGTGCACTGGCCTTTGCACGCCGCCGGTACAGCGTGGCACGAGGGACGCCCAGCGCGTCGCACAGCGGCGCCGTGGGCACGCAGGGGGTCATGTCCTCCACCGCCTGCATCAGTCGTTCCAGGCGCTCTCGGGGCCGTTCATCGGTATCCCCAAGAGCGCGGCAACTTTTTTTTGGATATCGATGATGGCCTCGGCCTGCTCCAGCTTCTGGCGCAGGCGACGCACCTCACCCTCAAGTTGAGCGACGCGTTTGAGCTGTGGGCTCCTCGTCGCCTTGCGTCCTCGCTTCTTCGGCGCCAGGCCCTTGAGGCTGCCCTCCTCGCATTGACGGCGCCAGGTCGTCAAATGCGACGAGTACAGCCCCTCACGGCGCAGCAACGCGCCGAGCTGTCCCTTCTCTTTGCACGCATCCGCATCTCGCAGGATGCGCAACTTGTACTTGGACGAGAAGCGGCGGCGCTTGGCCTGCTCCGGCACCTCCGGATCCGGCGACACGGGCTTGGCCTTCTTCACGCCGTTGTCTGCCGCGCGGTGCTTGTCCAAGGGCTGCTCCATGCCACCGCGGGGCCCATCGGTGGCGGGGCTCTGTTCCTGGTTCTGATTCTCTTCTGCTTTGGCTGACGGTCGCGACATTTCGCGATGCTCTTTCTCCGCCCTCAATGGTGGCAGATGTGATCCCATGTAGGATAACCGCGCCCCCGCGGGGGCGACCCCCGGGCCTGCGGCCCGGAGGCAAGAAGGTACCCGACATCGCTGCGGCGATGCCGGGATTGATCCGGGGAGGCTGCGCCTCCCCTCAAGCCTTAGCCTATCCTGTGCGTTGGGTGCCATCTACAGTAATTTCGTCTCGTGCCGCTGTCTCACCCACGTTGGCACAGAGGGTATGGTGAGAAGGCCTGGAACCCGATCTACGCTCCCGAGATCCACGCGACCTATCCTGGAAGCGGCGGTGCGATGTATCCTGTTTTCTATGACACCCCGTCGCTTCCGAGCATTGAGTACCAGGCCGCGGAGGACCACCACTTGGTCTTCGGCCGCCAGATGCCATTTTCGCTCAACGAGGCTCAGAATTTCTTCAGCTTTATTTGGGATTGGCAAAACACC
>JARGFW010000119.1 GCA_029211085.1 Deferrisomatales bacterium
ACTTTCGGTCAGCCCCGGCTCCCTCCCGCGGGTGCGACGGCTGATCCAGACCTGCGACGCCGCCGCCCTGGCCGGCCAGGCGGAAGCCTTGTGCGGCGCGCAGGACCCCCGGGAGGTGCGGCGCCTGCTCACCGCCGAACTGCGGCGCCAGGGGGTGCCCGCACCCCTGTGGGGCGGGGGGTAGCCGTCTCGCCCCCGGAAGATCAACAATTTTACCCGGAAGTGCCCTTGCCATCGGCCGGGAATCCGGGTACATTCTGCCGAAATTCGCCACCGAACAGGCTATTCTGCCTACACTCACTGCCCCAAGGAGGAGACGATGAACAAAGCCGAACTGATCCAGGAGGTCGCGACCAAGGCCGGGCTCAAAGTGAAGGAAGCGGAAGCCATGCTGGACGCCATGGTTTCAGCCACTGAAGAAGCCCTTGCCAAGGACGACAAAGTGACGATCACCGGGTTTGGCACCTTCGCCGTCTCCAAGCGCAAGGCCCGCACCGGTCGCAATCCCCAGACCGGCGCCGAGATCAAGATCCCTGCGTCCACCAGCCCCCGGTTCACCGCGGGCAAGGCCCTCAAGGACGCGATGAAGAAGTAGCCCGTACCGGCGACGGACAACGGGCCGCCACGCTCAGCGTGGCGGCCCGTTTGCGTTGTCCTGCGGGCATTGCCGCCGGGGACGGGTCCCCTACATGTGGGGCCCCATCACATCGACCTTGGCCCCCTCGCGCAGGGACGCAACCCGCGCCTTCACCGCCTGATCCAGTGCCTGGTTGCGCAGGTAGTTGGCGATCGGCTCCTTGACCTCGTCGAACTCCTGGCGGCCGGCCGCCTTGCGCTCGGTGGTCTGGATGATGTGATACCCGAAGCGGGTCTCCACCACCTCGCTGATCTGGCCGGCCTCCAGGGCGAACGCGGCCTCGGCGAACGGCGGCACCATGCGCTCCTTGGGGAAGAATCCCAGGTCGCCACCGGTCTTGGCACTGCCCGGATCTTCTGAAAACTCCTCGGCCAGGGCCGCAAAGTCCTCGCCGGCGGCGCAGCGTTTCTGGATGCCGGCAGTCTTTTCCTTGGCGGCGGCGCGGGTGGCTGCGTCGGCACCGGCTTCCACCCGGATCAGGATGTGGCGGGCCTTCACCTGCTCGGGCACCTCGAACTTGTCCAGGTTGTCGTCGTAGAACTTGCGGACCTCCTCATCGGTGGTCTGGATGCCCGGCACCACCTGGGTCTCCAGGTAGTGACGCACCTGCACCTGGCGCCCCATCAGGTCCCGCAGGGTGGCTTCATCCAGGCCCTGGGCGGTCAGCGCCTTGTCGAACTCCTCCTGACTGGGGAAGCGGCCGCGGTAGGTGGCGAACTCCTCCTGCACCTTCTGCTCCGCGTCGGCGGCCGGCGTCTTCATGCTCTCCTGGTAGAGCAGTTCGCGGTCCACCAGTTGCTGCAGCACGTCGGACTTCATCTGGTCGTTGGCCGTGGACACCCCGCCGTGCATGCTGCCGGTCTGCTGCTGGAACTGCCGCAGATAACCCGCCATGGCGCGGTCGAACTCGGCCTTGACGATCGGCGCCCCGTTGACGATCGCGACGGGGGTGTCCGGGCTCAGGCTGGCGCCCTCCTTCAGCGGGTGGGTGCTGTCGGCGGCCGGCGGCGGGGTCGCCGGCTGGCCCTTGCCGGCGCCGGGGAACGCGGGCGCCAGTTGCGGCGCGGCGACCAACCAGGCGCCTGCGGCCAGGGCGGTGAGTGTGCGGGAACGGATCATGCGGTTCTCCTTGCGGGTTGATGGACACTGGACGAAAGAGGAATAATACAGGCGCCCGCCCGCCGGCTCAACACTTTCCCCGCCCACAAGGCCTCCGAGCACACCGTGCCCCAGCGCCCCCCTGCAGCGGACTCGACCCCGCTCCGCGTACGACCGTTTGTCATGGCCGATCACGGCATGGCCATGGCCCACGTGGACGGCAAGGTGGCGTTCGTGCCGTTTGCCGCCCCCGGCGATCTGCTGGAGGTGGAGGTGGTGCGGCGCCGGAAGCGCCATCTCGAAACCCGCCTGTTGCGGGTGCTGGAGCCCTCCCCCCTGCGCCGGGAGCCCCGGTGTCCCCTGTTCGGGGTGTGCGGCGGCTGTCAGTGGCAGCACCTGCCCTATGCCGAACAGTTGGCAGGAAAAGCCGCCAGCTTCCGCGGGTTCCTGAAGAGCCGCCTGGGCCTGCGGGAGGACCATCGGTTTCGCGCGCCCCTGGCCGCTCCCCAGGAGTGGGGGTACCGCAACCGGGTCGGGCTGAAGGTGCGCACCCTGGAGGGAGCGCCGGCCCTGGGCTTCTTCGCCACCGGCAGCCACCGCCTGGTGCCCCTGCAACACTGTCCGGTGGCCCACCCCCGCATCAACGCACTCCTGCCTTCCCTGACGGGGTTCCTGCTCACCTGGTCCCCGGCCCGCGGCTCCCTGCCCCAGGTGGACCTCCAGATCGACGGGGACGGGGGGTTGTGGGGTGTGTTCCACCTCCTGAAGCCCCCAACCTCGCTGGAGGCGGCCGCCCTGGAGGAGTTTCTACGCGGGCAGGGGGTGGCTTCCGCGTGGCTGCAGACCGGTCGCAAGCACACCCTGGCTCCCCTGTGGAAGAACGCGCCGGCGCACATGCCGTTCTCCGTGCACGCAGGGGGGCAGGAGTTCCCTCTGGCAGTCTCCCCCGGGGGCTTCGTGCAGGCCAACCCCGCCGTCAACCAGTTGCTGGTGGACGAGGTCTGTGCCCTGTCCGCGCACTACCAGGGTGCCACCGCCCTGGACCTCTACTGCGGCGCCGGGAACTTCACCCTGCCCCTCGCCCGCAACACGGCGGCGGTGGTGGCCGTGGAGGGCTACCCTCCGGCGGCCCGGGACGCAGAGCGAAACGTCGCCCGCGCCGGGTTCGAAGCGGTACGGGTGTTCCCCCAGCCGGTGGCGGCCGGGCTGAGCCGCCTGGCCGGCGAACACTGCCGGCCGCGGTTCGCCCTGCTCGACCCACCCCGGGACGGCGCCGGCGACGCGGTAGACGGCCTGGCCGACCTGGGCCCGGAGTGGATCCTCTACATCTCCTGCGCCCCCCCCACCCTGGTGCGGGACCTCCAGCGCCTCTGCGCCCGCGGGTACCACGTGGAGTGGACACGGATGGCCGATATGTTTCCCCAGACCGCCCACGTCGAGAGCCTGACCCTGCTGCGTCTGGGCGACAGACTTTGACACCGGGCCGGCGGACTGCGTAAAATGGCGCAGCTCGGTCCGATCGCCCCCACCCCCGCTCGAGGCGTATCCAGATGGCAAAAGAGAAGATCTTGATCGTCGATGACGAGTACCTGATCCGCTGGTCCCTGGCCGAGAATCTCAAGGAGGACGGGTTCCGCTGCGTCACCGCCGAGACCGGGGAGGAGGCGCTGGAGAAGTTCCGCGCGGAGTCGCCGGACCTGGTGCTGTTGGACATCAAACTGCCCGGCATCGACGGCATCGAGGTGCTTGAGCGCATCAAGGAGGTCGACCCGGAGGTGCCGGTGATGATGATCACCGCCACCAGCCAGGTGGACGTGGCGGTCCAGGCGATGAAACTGGGGGCCTACGACTACATCAACAAGCCGTTCGACCTCGCCGAGATCCGCATCAAGGCCCGCCACGCCCTGGAAAACACCAAACTCAAAGAGGAAGTGGAGTTCCTGCGCAAGCGCCAGGTGGAGCGCTACGGTTTCGACAAGATCATCGGCGACTGCCCGCAGATGCAGGAAGTGATCGCCATGGCCCGCCGCATCGCCCTCTCCGCCAGCACCACGGTGCTGCTGCAGGGCGACAGCGGCACCGGCAAGGACCTGCTGGCCCAGGCGATCCACTACGAGAGCAACCGCAAGGACCGGCCGTTCATGCCCATCAACTGCACCGCGCTCCCGGAGGAACTGCTGGAAAGCGAGCTGTTCGGCCACGAGAAGGGGGCGTTCACCGACGCCAAGAAGACCAAGAAGGGGCTGTTCGAACTGGCCGACGGCGGCACCCTGTTCCTCGACGAGATCGGGGACATGAAGCCCGGGCTGCAGTCCAAGCTGCTGCGGTTCCTGGAGGACCGCACCTTCAAACGGGTCGGGGGCAAGGAAGACATCGAGGTGGACGTGCGCATCATCGCCGCCACCAACCGCGATCTGGAAACCGCGATCGAGGAGCGGTCGTTCCGCGAGGATCTCTACTACCGTCTCAGCGTGATCCCCATCACCCTGCCCCCCCTGCGACAGCGGGCCGAGGATATCCTGCCCCTGGCGCGCTACTTTCTCGACGGCTTCAATCGAGAGTTCTCCGCCGCGTTCACCGGCATCTCCGTGGCCGCCCAGCAGTTGTTGCTCAAGTACGACTGGCCGGGCAACATCCGCGAACTGCGCAACGTGATCGAACGGGCGGTGATCCTGTCCCCCGAGAACGAGGTGGGCCTGGACAGTCTGCCGTGGAAGATCAAGGGCGAGCAGAAACGTCCACCTCGAGCCGGCGAACCCGGGGTGGTGGTGCTGCCCGAGAGCGGCCTCGACATCGACGATGTGGAGAAGGAACTGATCGTCCAGGCACTGGAGAAGACCGACCAGAACCAGACCCGGGCGGCACGCCTGTTGGGTCTGACCCGCGACGCCCTGCGCTACCGCATGAAGAAGTACGACCTGCTGTAGTTCCCCCACCCAGGCATGGTTGCTTACCCAGCGCCCGGCGGACCCTGACCCTTGGCAGCCGCCCGCGCCCACCTCGCCGTCGCCACCGTGGCCGGCGGCCTAGCCGCCACCGTCGGCGTCGCGGCGCGGCTGTGCGGCCCCCGGGAGGCGCTGCTGCTGCTCTGTCTCTCCGCCGCCGGCGGGTATCTGCCGGATGTGGACGCCGACAACTCCGGCCCCCTCAAGGTGACGTTCCACTGGGGCGCACTGGCCCTGGCGTTCCTGGCACTGTTCCACGCAGCCGAGGCCTACTCGGTGGCCGAACGGGTCCTGCTGTGGCTGGGGGTGTACCTGACCGTGCGGGTGGTGGCGGTGAAGGGGTTCGAGAAACTCACCCTGCACCGGGGGTTGTTCCACTCCGTGCCGGCGGCGCTGCTGTTTTCCGCGCTGGCGGTATCGGTGTGCCATCGGGGCTTCGGGTGGGGCACCACCACCTCGTGGGCGGCCGGAGGTTTCCTGTGCGGGGGCTACCTCAGCCACCTGCTGCTGGACGAAGCGGCCGCGCTGAACCTCTTCGGCATCGGCACCCGGGGTTCCCTGGGCAGCGCCTGCAAACTGTGGCACGGGGCGAACCCGCGGGGCACCCTGTGGCTGTATGCCCTGGCCGCCGCGACCCTGTTGGCCGCTCCGTCCCCTGGGCCGCTGCTGGCAGCGATCGTCGAGCCGGCGACCCTGCAGACCCTCACCGGCAACCTGTGGCCCCGAGGCCGGTGGTTCGTCGCCGCTCCGCCGCCCTGATCGCCGATGGGAAAAACCCCGGGGATGGCGGGTGCAGCTTCCGCTCCTAACCGGAAAAAGGGCCACCCGGTACGCACCGGGCGGCCCTTCCGTCATCCCGCTGCAAGACAGGGCTACTGGAGGTGCTCCCGCACGATCCGCAGCACCCGGCGGATCGGCTCGGCGGCCCCCCACAACAGCTGGTCCCCCACGGTGAACCCGGTCAGGTACCGGGGCCCCAGGTTCATCTTGTGCAGCCGCCCGATGGGCACGTTCAGGGTGCCGGTGACCGCCGCGGGGGTCAACTCCCGCAGGGTGCTGGCCTTGTCGTTGGACACGAGGCGCACCCAGTCGTTGCCGGCGGCGAGCAGGCCCTGCACCTCGTCCAGGGGCACGTCGCGCCGCAGCTTCACCGTGAGGCCCTGGCTGTGGCAACGCATCGCCCCCACCCGCACGCACAAGCCATCGATCGGGATCGGGGTCGCGGTGCCGAGAATCTTGTTGGTCTCGGCGTAGCCCTTCCACTCCTCGCGGGTCTGCCCGTGGTCCACCAGCCGGTCGATCCAGGGGATCAGGCTGCCCGCCAGGGGGGCACCGAACTGCTCCGTCGGGTGGTGCGGACTGCGCAGTTCCGCCGCCACCCGTCGGTCCAGTTCGAGGGCCGAGACCGCCGGGTCGGCGTGACCGTCGGCGCTGGCGCGGCTGACCGCCGCCATCTGCGCCACCAGTTCCTGCATGTTCTTGGCCCCCGCCCCCGAAGCGGCCTGGTAGGTCATGGTGCTGACCCACTCCACCAGGTCCGCCCGGAACAGCCCGCCCAACGCCATCAGCATCAGGCTGACCGTGCAGTTGCCGCCCACGTAGGTCTTGACGCCTCCCGCCAGCCCCCGGTCGATCACCGCGCGGTTCACGGGGTCGAGCACGATGATGCTGTCGTCCTCCATGCGCAGGGTGGAGGCGGCGTCGATCCAGTACCCGCTCCAACCGGCGGCACGCAGGGCGGCGTACACACGCCCGGTGTAGTCCCCACCCTGACAGGTGACGACCACATCCAGTTTCCGGAGAGCGTCCAGGTCATGGGCGTCGACCAGGGACGGCACGTCGAACCCCAGGTCCGGGCCAGCCTCACCCACCTGGGAGGTGGAGAAGAAGGTACAGTCCAGGCCGGAAAAATCGCCCTGTTCCCGCATGCGGTCCATCAACACCGCGCCCACCATGCCCCGCCAGCCCACGAACCCGACCTTCACCATGTCCCTCGCTCCCCGGTTCCGACCCGGCCCCGCCCTGCGGCCGGAGTTCCGATGCAAACCAAGCGCGAAGTTTCCCACGCCTGCCCGCTGCAGTCCAGATCGGATCGGACGACTTGCCCGCGACAACTGCCCCCCAGCCGCGGTATCCTGTTTCACTCCTTCCACCGACACACGAGGAGGCCCCATGCGCATCCTGGTCACCGGCGGCGCCGGCTACATCGGCAGCCACACCTGCGTCGAACTACTCGCCGCCGGCCACCAACTGGTGGTGGTGGACAACCTGAGCAACAGCAAGGAGGAGGCGATCCGGCGGGTGCGGGAACTGGCCCCGGGCACCCTGGAGTTTCACCCGATCGACCTGCTGGACCGCGCGGCCCTGGACGCCGTGTTCGCGCGAACGCCGGTGGACGCGGTGATCCACTTCGCCGGGCTGAAAGCCGTGGGCGAGTCGGTGGAGATCCCCCTGCGCTACTACCACAACAACCTCACCGGCACCCTCATCCTGTGCGAGGTGATGGCCCGGCACGGGGTCAAACGTCTGGTGTTCAGCTCCTCGGCGACGGTCTACGGGGATCCCGCCCGGGTGCCGATCACCGAAGAGTTCCCGGTGAGCGCCACCAACCCGTACGGCCGCTCGAAGCTGATGATCGAAGAGATCCTGCGCGACCTGCACCTCTCCGACCCGTCCTGGAGCATCGCCCTGTTGCGCTACTTCAACCCCGTGGGAGCCCACCCCAGCGGCCGCATCGGCGAGGATCCCAACGGCATCCCCAACAACCTGGTGCCCTACATCACCCAGGTGGCGGTGGGAAAACTGCAGCAACTGGCGGTGTTCGGCGACGACTACCCCACCCCCGACGGCACCGGGGTGCGGGATTACATCCACGTGGTGGATCTGGCGCGGGGACACCTGGCGGCCCTGGACAAGCTGCGCACCGGAGCCGGGGTGGTGACCTACAACCTGGGTACGGGACGGGGGTACTCGGTGCTGGAGATGGTGGCCGCGTTCGCGGCGGAGTCCGGCCGCGCGGTTCCCTATCGCATCGCCCCCCGACGCGCCGGCGACATCGCCACCTGCTACGCCGACCCCGGTCGCGCCCGGGACGAGTTGGGCTGGCAAGCCCGACTGGGTATCGAGGCCATGTGTCGGGATGCCTGGCGCTGGCAGTCCCAGAACCCCGCCGGCTACCCATAACCGGCACGGACGGCGCAAACCCCAGACGCACGGAGCCCCCCGGCGCACCGGGCACCGGGGGGCTCCAGACCACTCCGGGCGGGCCGCTGCTACAGCGACACCAGGTCTCGCAGCGCCGCCAGTTTCTTCTCGCCGATGCCCTTTACCTGCAGCAGATCGTCCACACTGCGAAACGCCCCGTTGTTGTCCCGGTACTCGACGATCGCCTGGGCGATGGTCTCGCCCACCCCCGGCAGCGCCGTCAACTGCGCCGCCGTCGCCGTATTGATGTTGACCTTGCCCATCTGTGCCGCCGCTGCGGGCGGATCGGCACTCCAGGCAACGGGTGACGCCCCGAGGAACACCCCGGCAACGCCCAACAGAACCAGTACAGCCGTCAGCCAACTCCTCATCGTCTCCTCCTTTCCGCAACGGTCATCCGGGTCGTAGCCCGAACATTTGCGGGAACATAGAACCAAAGCTATTCCTGTCAACTCCCAAATCATCTTTTTTTTGAATATTTTTTCCTGCCTGCAGCGAACCCGCCGCAGGGGCACCCGCAGGCCAGAGCATTCCCACCATGTCCGTAGCGCGTTCCTCCAACCATCACTCGCCCGGCACCACGCTCTCTGAACCCACCTCCCCCAAACGGAAACCGGCCCCGGCGGGTCATTTCCGCCGGGGCCGGTCTTCGGTATCACACCGGTCGCTAGGCTCCCGGGGGCAACGCAACACCTCTTCTCTCTAGGGGGTCGGTTGTCGTATCTCCCCGGCTCATCCTGGGTCTGCGTCCCGTGGGACGCACCACCCGTACCGTGCGTACCGAACACTACGAAACATACCCGACCAGGGCCCCCTGTCAAGCGGCCCCGGCAAACGCTTACCAGCCCAGGCTCAGTTGCACCACCCGCCGGCGGTCCGCGTGGTCTCCGGCGGCGCTGCCGATGTCTTCGGCGTAGGTGGCCGTAGTAGTCGAGGGTCCCTGCGCGGTTTCCATACCGCCATACGGGGCGGCTGCGTTCCGGCAAGTCTCGAGGCCGGACCCTGTCAGCGCCGCTGCCTACGCCGGGTCGGTGGGCGGTTTGCCCTCCCCGGCGGTTGCTCCTCTCGAAGCGCGTGTACCGTGCGCAACCGGCGGAGCCGGCTGCCCGGCGTTGACAGGCAGGAAGACTGTGGTTGATTGGTTGGCGTTAAGGGTTGCGCACACCACGTGATCCTATGACCTGACCGCAATCGAAAGGAGATCCCATGGACGACCGTTCGATCCGCATCCGCCTCATGAAGAACGACGATTTTGACTCCGTCGTGGAAATAGACAGGAAAGTCCTGAAGGATGCTCGCCCTGAGTACTATACGTTAAAGTTTGAAAGACTCTTTCGCTCTAATGACTTCTTGCCGGTGTCCCTGGTGGCGGAAGACAAAGATGGAACCGTTGTGGGTTTTGTAATGGGCGAGGTCTACGTGGGCGAGTATGGCATTTCCCAGGAGGCAGCGACCCTGGATACGATCGGTGTCGACCCAGATCAGCAGCACGAGGGGATCGGGAAGAAATTGATGGATGAATTTTTCGCTCACTTGAAGAGCCTCGGCGTCCAGAAGGTAAACACCCTGGTTGGCATCGATAACATCAAACTGACGCACTTCTTCAACGCCAACCGGTTCATCCCCTCCAAGACCATCAACCTGGAACGGAAGCTTTGAGGCCGATGGGGAACGGGGGGCGGCCTTCCGGTATCACCCGCTGTTCCTCCTGTCCAGCGTCCTCTCGCCTTCCGGAAGAGCAGGCGCAACGGGCTCGCCAGAGATCATCGCCACCGCGCCAAATCGCCATTCCGGATTCGCCTCCGACTCCGCCCCATCCACCCCCTCGCCCACTCCGATCGGCCCCAACTCCCGAATCGTTTCCAAGACCGAGTTGGTGTGCATCCGGAAAAGGACCTCCCGGCCGGACCCTGTCAGCTGTCAGCAATCGGCGTTCAGGGAGGAACGCAAGAACTTCACTGACGTGAGCCGACGGCTGAAAGCGGACCGCTGACGGCCCATCCGGAAAGCAGCGGTTTCCGGATGGACCCGAGTTAACCATTTTCGTGAAGCGGCTGGCTTCACCTCCGGACACAGGGCCAGGAGAGGACGTGCGAATATGGGTTTGGTCACGGACCGGGCCCGCGGGCCGGACCTTGTGGCCCCGGGGGACAGCGCCGGTCGCGGGTCCGTATCACTTCGCTGAACGCCTGGCTCGGCGGGTGCGCCGGGCGGTGGGCGGTGCCGTTCCCAACCGCGCCTCGGCGGGTCGCAGCGCGGTACGCTGCGGTGGGTCGGGGGCGGTGCAGGCTCGGGGGCTTGCGCGGCGCACGGTTGACCTGCGAGCCGCAGCCGCGGTAGAAGAAGGCGCCCGAAAGGGGGAACTCGATGCCCGAGATTCTGGGTCGTCACCAACGAACACCGAGCGGCCGCGCCGCCAGTACTGGCGAACGCGGCCGTTCTGTTTCGGGGAACCATCCGGAGCGACGCCCGCTTCACAAGCGCCTGTCGGTCGGCGCCAACCCTGCCCGAGCCCGAGCCTTTGGCTCGGTTGAACCGTTGGCAATGCCCCTCTGAGGGTTCCACCAATGACGACCGGACAAGAAGATAGCGAGCAGATGAAGCGAAAGCCGTACGCCGACATCGATGCGTTTGAAGGGGAGGTGTTCCGGCGAGAGTGGGATGCCGTACGGCGGGACCCGCTGTTCCTGAACACGATCATCGACTATCTGACGCGGCAGAAACCGCTGTCGAAGGTCATTCCAAGACGCCTCAAGCAGCTCGGTCTTTCCTTCATGCTCGGCAGGATCAAGACGCCGGACCAGCTCGAACGATCCATCGCAAGGTATGTGCGGGAAAATATCGCCAAGACGGTAAAAGGTGGGTTGACCGTCAGCGGGCTCGAGAACCTGGAGGAGGACAAAGGCCATTTCTTCCTGGCGACACACTCCACGATCCTTCCCGATTCCATGTACCTGAAGGAAGTGATCATCGCCCGGCACCGCCCGATCTATTCCATCTTCGGAGACAACCTCGGCAGCGGCGGCACGCTGCAAGAGAAGCTCTTGCGGCTCACCCGGGGAATCAAACTCGTGCGCGGCGGCAGCGAGTTCTCTCGGGGGAAGAACGCGCTGAAGGTGAGAAAAGCCGTCCACGACAAACACCAGAGGGGCTATTCGATCTGGTGTGCACAGCAGGAAGGCCGGTTCAAGTACCGGCACGAGTGCGACATAAAGGTGCTCGGCATGCTGTTCGGTGAGTACGAGCCTACCGAAGACAACCCGCGCAAACTGTACGACTATGTCAACGACCAAGCCACGAGCATCCGGACCGTGCAGACGACCTACGAGATCATTCCGGACGCTATTTCCATCGCCCGAAACATCGTCGAAAAGCAGAAAGATCCAGACTGGAAGAAACCCGACGGCGCCGACCTGCTCAGTATGAGAACGGAGATCGAAGGCTACAAAGGCCACGTCCACATCCACATCAGCAAGGCGATCAAAGGCGAAGTGTACACACTGGGCGACCTGAAGACAGCAATCGATGACAAGAACGCCAGGCACCATACGATTTACGATACGGCGCACATCGCAGACAGTTATTTTGACGGACACAAACTGAAACACGAAATGATCAAGCAGGACACCCTGGAAGCCCATATCTCCAACAAGCGGCAAACGGAAGGGGAGTACATCAACCCGTTCCACGAGCAACTGCTGGAGTGCCCCGAACAATACCGCGAGCGGTTCTTGGAGCTGTACCGATCGGTCCTGCGGAGTGCCGACAAAGCGTTGTCCACTGGGGAGGGCAAGAAGGGGCTGTACGGCATCGCCCGCGGGCTCGCCGATGGGGTGGCCGGAAAAGTACGAAGAGTTGTCAAGCATCTGGTGCCGAGGAGCCGGTACCTGCCCTGAGCCGGCCCCGTCCCCGACCGGACCTCCCTCCCCCACGGCCGGTTCGGTCGGCCGGCAGCGGGGTGGACAGGGACACAGGAAAGCCGAACCCCCATGCCGGGAGCCCGGGGGCAACGCCCGCAAACACCCACCGACCTCGCCTCCCCATCCGGCAGGCCAGGGATCCACCCATGAAGAACGTTCAAGCCGTGTTGTTCGATCTGGACGGTACCCTGATCGACTCGGTTCCCCCCTATTTCGACCTCATGGCGGACATGCTGGAGACCGTGGGTTTGCCGCAGGCACCCCGGTCCCTGGTGGCCGCCTTCCTGACGGACGGGTTGTCCGCTCTCGAGCAGATGATCCCCGCCGCCATGGCCCACCGCAAAGACGAACTGATCGAGCAGCTTCTGGCGGTGGGGCGGCCCCTGTCGAACGAGATGTTTCTGCATCGCATCCAGATGATCCCCGGCGTGGAACGCCTGCTCCCGCTGCTGGCCTCCCGGGGAATCTCCATCGGCGTGGTCACCTCCACCGACCGCCGCAACATCGACAAGAAACTCGTGACGCTGGAACGCAAGGGGTTGCGGCCCCTGTTGGAGGTGGTCATCGCCACCGAGGACGCACCCCGGCGGAAGCCGGCACCCGATCCCCTGTGGGAGGGAGCCCGCCGCCTGGGGGTTCCCGCGGGGGGATGCGTCTACGTGGGAGACTCCCACGTGGACATGCGGGCCGGCCGCGCCGCCGGAATGACGACCATCGGCGTTCTCACCGGGGTGGATGACTCCGACACCCTGCTGCGCGAAGAACCGACCCTGCTGCTCGACAGCGTGGCAGACCTGTGCCCCTTGTTTTCTTGAGAACCCGCCCCGGCGAAGCCGCAAGAGCCGCCGGAGAAGCCGAGGGAAGACCGTGCACCTCAAAGGAACGATTCAGAGCGGCGCCGGGAAAGGCGCCTACTTCATGCAGCTGGGCTGGGTCGTCCGGCAGTGCGAAAGCAAGTTGGGCTTTACGCCGTTTCCGGGCACCCTGAACGTGAACATCCGCGACGAAGACCTGCCCAAACTGGCTCGGTTCCTGAAAACCGCCCCCGTCTCCCTCGTTCCGGACGACCCCGGGTTCTGTGCGGCACGGGTGCAGCCGGTGACCGCGCAAGGCATTCCGGCCGGGGTGGTGTTGCCCAGCGACGACGTGCGCATCCACGAACACCGGGTCCTCGAGATCATTGCGCCCTGCAACCTGAAAGAGGCCCTTGCCGTGGCAGACGGCGACTCCATCCGCGTCGACACGAGGTCCGCTGGTCACGAAGCCGCCCTTGCCGACCTGCAGCTCGAAATCTACGAGTTCGCCGCGTCCGCGGGCGCCCTGGAGGGCTTCGTGTTCGAAAGACAGGGGCTGGAAGCCGCCGCGGTGGACAACTGGATCCGGAACCTGTCGGCCCAGTACCGCGACCTCCCCCCCGGGACCCGGGAGACGTTTCAACCCGCGCTGAATCGCACCCTGGGCCGGGCCATCCATTCCCTGGCGGGCCGGCTCGGTCGCGATCACCCCCACGTCGCATCCCTGCAGCGGATGGTGGTCGGGGAAGCCCCCACAGCGGCCGACGACTTCGAGGTGGACAAAGCGCGGAAGGCCGCAAGATATGGCCGCCGAACCCCTTGAGGCAACCCGCCCCCACTCACGCGCTGCGGTGGCACAAGGCCTTCAGGGTCTTTTCGGCGGCCCCAATTCCGGAGGCAGCCAATACCGGAGGGCCGAAGCGCTGGGTCGGCTCCTTGGCAGGCAGGGGAGACCAGACTAGACTAGGTCAAGTGAGCGCGGCAACAACGGAGGAGGGTCCATGCACATCACCAATATCTCCGCGGCCAAGGCGCAGCTCTCAGCCTTGATCGAGCAAGTATTGAACGGGCAAGAGGTGGTCATCGGCCGCGCCGGGAAACCGGTCGCCCGCCTGGTTCCGTTCGACCAGAGAGCCACGCCCCGCACCCCGGGGGTCCTGCGCGGCCAGATCATCATTGCCGAGGATTTCGACGACCTTCCTGAGGACATCGCCGAAGCCTTCGGCATGGAGGTTCGGTGAACCTGCTGCTCGACACCCACATACTGCTGTGGTGGCTAAACGACGACCCCACCCTGACCCCCGCCGCCAGGGCGGCGATAGCGGACGGCAACAACCTCGCGTTCGTGAGTGCCGCAACCGTGTGGGAGATCCGCATCAAAGAGGGGCTGGGAAAACTGATCCTCCCAGGGAATTTCGGCAAGGTGCTGGAGGCCCAGCCCTTCCTAGGACTCGACATCACAACCCAGCACGCCCACGCGGTGGCCTCCTTGCCGCCGCACCACCGCGACCCCTTTGACCGCATGCTCGTCGCCCAGGCCCTGGTGGAGAACCTCACCGTGGTGAGTCGGGACGCGCAGATTCCACGCTACCCGGTTCGGGTAATCCCTGGATAAGCCCCTGGTCGTGTTCCCGGTGCGTCCCGTCGCCCCCCCGTTCCCGCCTGCCTACCGCCCCCTTGCCCCCATTCCACCCTCGTGGTACACGTAGTTTACGTGTGAATGTCAAACAAGGAGAAACTCATGGCGGTACGCCAGAACCTTACGGTCAGCCTGGATCTTGAGACCATCCGCAAAGCGAAAGCGTTGGCCGCGGCACGCCATACCTCCGTGACCCGTCTCATCGGTGGTCTCGTGGAGCAGCTCGTGGAGGATGCCGACCGGTATGATCGGGCGAAAGCGTCCGCCCTTGCATACCTGGAACAGGGCTTCCCGCTGGGCGGACGGATCACCGCGTCGCGCGATGACCTTCATGAGCGCTAACTGTTTCGTCGACTCCAACATTCTGATCTACGCCCACGACACAGAGGCAGGCAGGAAGCGGGAAGTCGCCCGCCTCTCGCTCCAGGAACTGTGGGAGACGAACTCCGGGGTGTTGAGCACGCAAGTGTTGCAGGAGTTCTACGTCAATGTGACGCGCAAGATTCCCCGGCCCCTGGACCGCAGCACGGCACGTGACATCGTGCACCAGTACCGGGCGTGGCCCGTCGTTGCCATCGACCCGGAGATGATCTGCCGGGCTTCCGAGTTGGAAGAGCGCTGTCAGTTGTCGTTCTGGGACGCCATGATCGTCACCGCCGCCAGGACTTCCCGGGCGGACATGCTGTTGACCGAAGACCTCAACCCTGGGCAGATGATCGACGGCGTGCGAGTCCACAACCCGTTCCTGGACTGAACCGCGCCACCTCCTTGAACTCGACCTGCAGCCTGTCTGTACGTGCACACATGCACCGCGGTGAAGTGCCCGCGCGTGGACCTGGTGGTGACGCCCGAAGCCGAACCGTTCCTGGCCGCCAACATCGTGCGGGGCAGACGTCTACAGGCTGGAGCGGATGCCGTCCACCACCAATCAAGAAGTCAACAGCCCAGCCCGGGGTTTTTCTGCGCCCGTTTTGCTCGTATCGGGCCCATGTCCCCCTCGCGGCCTTCCGTGGCGGCAAACCCATATTACCTTTACAGCGTGCCCAGATCGGTTCGCGTCCCCAAGTCGGTTGCGTCCCACCTGAGGATGCTGCAGAAGCGGCCCAAGCGGGTTGCCAAGTACTTCCAGCATTCCAAGATTCGCGACGCCGCATAGTGAGGCCGTTTCATTGCCGGGCCAATAACCTCCTACTGTGGTCCAAGTCCCCGCTTGGTCGTCCCTCACTCCCTCTGTTAGACTGCC
>JARGFW010000120.1 GCA_029211085.1 Deferrisomatales bacterium
CCCCCCCCCGCCCACCAGCACCTCCCGGGGCATGGTCAGGTAGACCGGACCCCGGGGAGCCGCCAGGGCGATGCCCAGGGCGCGGTCCACTGCCGCCCCCAGTTGCCCGGGCGTGCGCAGTTCGTAGTCCCACTTGACCATCTCGCGCAGCATGCCGGCCTGGTCGAACATCTCCTGGCCCCAGTGGATGAACACGCTGCGCGAGCCGAACGCACCCTCCTCGGTGATCGGCGTGCGGCCGGCGGCGAGCAGGATCGGGATGTTCTCCCGGGACGCGTTCCACAGGGCACACAGGGCGTTGGCGGTGCCCACGTTGACGTGCAGCATTACCGCCTGGGGCCGGCCCGTCGCGAGGTAGCAGCCGTGGGCCATGGCCACGCCGAGGTTCTCGTGGGGGACGGTCACGGGAATGGGAGCCGCTTCGCCGGTCTGGGCGAGCCGGGCAAACCCCTCGATGATCGAGACGAAGTCCGTCCCCGCGTTGCCGAAGAGGTAGTCCACCCCGCGGTCCGCGAGCAACCGCAGGAACGCCTCCCCGGCGCTCGCCACCAACGGCGTGTCGCCGCCGCGGGTCTCCTGAATGTCTGCGTTCACAGACATTCGACGCTCTCCACAACTCCTGCGCGGCGCCGGGCGCGGCGCGCGATCAGGATCTCCCGGGCGATCAGGCCCAGCCCCACGGTGACGCCGACGACGTCGGTGTAGGAGGCCCCCGGAAAGGCATTGGCCGGCACCAGGGCGAACACCCCGGCGAGAAAGAAGGTGGTGCGCAAGGGCCAGGCCAGGGACCGCTGGAAGTAGCCGACGACGCCGATGGAAGCGATCCAGATCCCCAGCAACGCCGTGGTCACGGCGATGGCCACGTTCTTGGGCTCGCCGATCAGCAGCAGATTCGGGGATGCGACGAACAGGAACGGCACGAGATAGGCGGACCAGCCGAACCGCACGGCCTCGAACCCGGTGCGCATGGAGTCGGCCCCCGCGAGGCCGGCCGCCGCGTAGGCGGCGATCGCCACGGGGGGGGTGATCATCGACATCATCCCGAAGTACATCACATAGAGGTGGGCGGCGATGGGCGTGATCCCCACCTGGACGAGGGCCGGGGCGACCAGCGCCGCGAGCAGGACGTACACGCCCACCGTCGGCAGACCCATGCCGAGCACGATGCAGACCACCGCCGAGAGCAGCAGCAGCGGCAGCAGGTGCCCGCCGCCGATCTTGATGAGCCCCATGGTGAGCCCGAAGCCGAGGCCCGAGATGGCCAGCACCCCGATCACCATGCCGGCGGCGGCGCAGATCATCAGGATCTCGAGCACCGCCAGTCCGGTCTCGTGGAGCGAGTAGAGCAGGTGCCGCGGCGACGGCCGCCGGCCGTGGTAGCCGAAGGTCACCGCAAAGACGATCAGCGTCACGATGGAGAGGAGCACCGCGGTTTCCGGCTGCATGTTGAAGTGGAACAGGCCCACCATCAGCACGACGAACGGCAGCAGGAAGTGCCATCCGCCGAGCACGTGGCGCAGGTTCGGAATCTCCTCCTGGGGCACCCGGGTGATGCCGGCCCTGGCTGCCTCCAGGTCCGCCGCGATGAACAGGGCAACGTAGTAGAGGAGCGAGGGCACCAGGGCGGCCATCACCACCGTCCCGTAGGAAACCTGGAGGAACTCGGCCATCAGGAACGCGGCGGCCCCCATCACCGGTGGCATGAGCTGCCCACCGGTGGACGCCACGGCTTCGATCGCGGCGGCCTTGTACCCCGGATAGCCACTGCGCTTGATCATCGGGATGGTGACGACGCCGGTGGCGACCACGTTTGCCACCGCACTGCCCGAGATCGAACCGAACAGCGCGGAGGCGGCCACGGCGATCTTCGCCGAGCCCCCGCGGAAACGGCCCATGCTCACCAGCGCCAGGTCGGTGAAGAACTGGGACCCGCCGGTCCGGGAGAGCAGGCCGCCGAACCAGATGAAGGTGATGACGATGGTGGTCGCGACGTAGAGGGGGGTGCCGAGCACCCCATTGACGTCGATCACCAGGTACGCCGCCAGAAGCCGCCAGTCCTGCGCGCGACCGACCAGTTGTCCCGGCACCAGATCCCCGAACAGACCGTAGAGGAGGAACACCGCGACGATGCTGACCAGGATGTTGCCGGTGGTCCGCCGCAGGGCCTCCAGCGTCAGCAGGATCATCACGCAGCCCACGGTCACCGCGTCGGTCGGCCGCAGCAGGATCAGGTCGACCATGTGGGGGTACTGGACCGCAAGGTAGCTCCCTGTGCCCACCGCGGCCGCCGCGGCTGCAAGGTCATACCAGGGAACCCGGCTCCGTTGCGCACCCCGGCGCACGGGAAAGTGCAGGAAGACGAGAACCATTGCGACGGTGTACAGGGCCGCGATGAACTGCTCGTTGTAGATCTGCAGCCCGACCCGGCGGTACACGTCGGCCGCCCAGGCGACCGAACCCAGCGTCAGTACCGCACCGAGAATGGTCGTGATCGCTCGGACCCACGGTTGCTGGCGCACGTCGTCCGTGGAGCGTGGAGAGTCGCTCATCAATCCATCCCTCTCAAAGCGTGCAAACGAAACGCCGGGGGCGGACCTCGCCCCCGGCGCGGCAATGCTTGGCCGCTACTTCGGTGGCCACTGCCCGATCTCTTTGTAGAACTTGATCGCCCCCGGGTGATAGGGGTAGGGAATGTCCTTGGCCATGGTCTGCGGGTCGAACAGCTTGAACACGGCGAAGGACTCGACGAGGTCCGCCTTGTTCTCGTACATGGCCTTGGTCAGCTTGTAGACCATGTCTTCGGGGGTCTTGTCGCTGGCCACCAAGACGCCGTCATAGGCGATCACGTAGGTGGGTTCGAGCACCCCGGGGTTGGCGGGCCCCGGTTCCACCAGGCGCAGGTAGGAGGTCGGGAAGTGCTTGCGGATGGTGGCGAGGTTTTCGGGGGTGTTCTCGATGGGCAGGGCGCGCACGCCGCCCACGGCCGCGTCGGCCTCCCGCACCTTGGCGGAGCCGATCGCGAACAGAAAACCGTCGGCCTTGCCGGAGCTGAAGGCGTTCGCCCCCCCGACCACGTTCGGCACCTGGATCGGCTTCGTATCGGCCCGGGTGATGCCGCCCGTGGCGTATGCCGCGTCCAGCAGGGGCAGGATGACCTTCTGGCTGGTGTAGCCGTCCGGCATGTTGTGGCCCTTGAGATCCGCCATGGTCTTGATGTCCGAGTCCTTCTTCACGAAGATCCCGGTGCGCAGGGGGTAGACGATCGCCACGGCGCGCAGGCCGGGGTTCGGCCGCCCGGTGAAGTACTCCCGCCCCTCGTAGGCCAGGGTCGTCTCGTAGACGTTGGCGAACCCGAACTGCAGTTCGCCCGCGTTCAGGGCGGGGATCCAGACGTTCGGGCTGGCGAAGGGCTGGATGGTCGCGGGGATGCCGGCCTTCTCGTTCGCCACCTTGGCGACGGCGGATCCCGAGGAGTGGTAGATCGAGCCCGGGTTGGACGTGCCGATGCCGACACTGTCCGCGGCTGCCGCGCCGGTCACGCCGGCGAAGAGCAGTGCAACGGTAAGGGCAGTACGTTTCATCCTGTGCCTCCTTTGGGTTGGGCCGCGCAGGCGGCTTGCTGGGGGGGAGTCGGGCGGGGTGCGCCCGACCGGACCATGTCCGGTCTCCCGAGCCATATCAGTAAAACATTGTTTCAAGGTTGTCGTTGGTCGTCAACCTCGAGCCGTTGGAATCCGGGCGGGGAGGGGGCGGGGCAGTCACGGTCGCAACTCCGCAGCGTTCTCGGGGGAGTTCCGCCCGCGGGGGAGTGCGCCGGGGCCCGGCTGGCGTTCCCGGGAACGCCTTTCCCGGTTTCGGGTCATCAGAGTCCGAAGATCCGCCTCGCGTTCTCTCCCCGAACCCCGCGCCGCTGCTCCGACGGCAGGCCGTCGACCCGGGCGAGACAGCCTTTCATGTCGCCGATGTTGTGCGGGTAGTCGGACCCGTACAGCACCCGGTCGGCCCCGGCCACGGTGATGCAAAGGGCCAGCGCCTCGGGTGTGTACACCACCGTGTCGTAGTAAATCCGGCGCAGGTAGGAACTGGGCGGTTCGCCGATCCTTGCCCGGCAAGCGGGCATCTGGTCGTAGCAGCGGTCCAGGCGCCCGGCGATGTAGGGCAGGGTGCCGCCCCCATGGGCTGCGATGAGCTTGAGGTCCGGGTAGCGGTCGAGAAAGCCGTCGAATATCAGGCGGGTCACCGCCAGGGTGGTGTCCGCCATGAAGCCGACGGAGGCGATCAGGTTGTAGGGGCCCAGTGCCATCTCCGCGGCTCCCTGGGGGACCGTCGGGTGGACCAGGACGGGCAGGCGGCGCCGGTTGATCTCGGCCCAGATGGGGGCGAATCCCGGCTCGGTGAGCGAGGTTCCCGCCACGTTGGCCAGCACCATCACCCCCACCGCACCCCGGTCGCAGGCGCGGGCGAGCTCGTCCAGGGCGAGATCCCCGTGCTGCCACGGGAGGGAGCAGAACCAGCGGATGCGCCCGGGAAAGGCGTTCTGGGCCGCGGCCATGTCGTCGTTGATGATACGGGCCGCCTCGGCGCTCGTCTCGGCCGTCCCCCAGTAGACGTTGGGGCAGGTGAGGGAGACGATGGCGATATCCACCCCGGCCGCGTCCATGTCCCGAAGGCGCAGTGCGTAGTCGAACATCCCCGGGGTCAGGGTCATGAACGGGGCGCCCCCGAGGTGCACGGCCTGCTGACCCCCGGCTACCTCCCCAATGGTGTAGCGGGGCCCGCCGCGAGCCTTGAGCAGCCCCAGCCAGGCGTCGCTGAGCATGTGGGTGTGGACGTCGATGACGGGCATCCATGGTTCTCCGGATCGGGTTGCGAATGGCAGGGGATCGGCTCGGGGTCAGGGCCGATCCCGCTCGTCGATCCAGGCCGCCTCGTCTACCGGGAACTCCTTGCTGCAGTGGGGGCAGACCATGTCGTGCTTCGCCGTGCGCATTTGCCAATCGGCGTACCAGCGAGTGCTGCAGTTGGGGCACTCCACCCAGAAGATGCGTTCCATCTCACCACTCCTCCGGCCGCATGGCCGCCATCACCGCGTCAGGGACCTTGAAACGCTCCGGGAACGGGTAGTCTAGGGGCCGCGTGGCGTCGATCACCACCTTCTGATAGCCAGCCGCCGTGTTGAACAAGGTGAAGGAGTTCTTGATCATGTCCACGTCCCGGGAGGGGTCGGTGTAGCTCGCCAGGGCCCAGAGCACTTCGCGCTCGTCGAACACGTCGATGTCCTCGTCCACCACCGCCACCCAGTGGAAGAAGTTGGACTCCAGCATCGCCCCCAGCGCCACCTGTTTGGCGATTCCCTCCTTGTCCTTGCGGATGGAGATGTAGCACCCCAGCCGCGAACACATGGAGTGGGGTATGTGGACGGCCACCACGTTCCCGAAACGCCGCTGCAGGCTGTTGTAGATGCTGCCCTCTTTGGGGATCGCGCTCAGATTCCAGTGGCCCTGGTGGCCCGAGAAGATGTCCTGCAGGATCGCTCCCTTGCGGGCCGTGATGGCTTTGACCCGGAACACCTGGCGCAGGCACTGGGGCTGGTAGAACCGGGTGACCTCCCCGAACGGGTCGACCACGGTCTGCTCATCGGGGGAGATCTCTCCCTCGATGATGATCTCCGCGTCCGCGGGGACGAGGAACCCGTCTCCCCAGGTGACGGAGGGAGCCAGGCGCAGCGGCTCTCCCAGGTACGCCCCCACCGTGTCGTAGTCGTTGGTGCCGAAGGGCGTCGCGGCAAGCAGCCCCAGAAAGAAAGCCGGGTGGTGGCCGAGGATGTTGAGCATCGGCATCGGTTTGCCGAGCTTCTGGTACTTGGCGTAGATCCGCTCGAGATGGGGGCTGTGCAGGGAAGCTCCCATCCAGTCGGGCGCGTCCTTGTAGAACGTCTTGGCGAAGGACATCTCGTAGAAACCATCGTCCGGATCCTGCACACAGACCGCCATGGTCAGGACCGGTCCCAGGTCCTTCTCGTAGTGGCGCACGATCGGCAGGCGTCCCACATCCGCGTCCCGGCCCTGCCAGATCAACTGGTGTACGGGTGCCTCGCCATCGCAGCGCACGGCCGGCAAGGAGAGGCGCTCACGGCGCGCCATCTCCAGGCTCAAGGCGAGCCCGGCGTCCGCGGCGGGGTGGCCGATGGCCTGGGCGATGCGCTCGCGGGTGGCGAAGATGTTGGAGACGAGGGGAAAGGGGGCCGGTTGGCCATGGAGGTCCTCCGGCCGCTCGAACAGCACGGCGGAGAAATCCCGCCGTCGGTCCAGGTGCTCCAAGAACGCCGTGGCTTCGAACGCGTTGGGGCGGATGGGCCGCGACACCCGCCGCAACCGGTCGTTGTCGGTGGAGAGTTCGTCCAGGAATGAGGAAAGATCTTTCGCCACCGCCAGCCTCCTTCACCAAGGTCGTCCCCGAAGCGGGGACGACGCTCCATTGATGAGCCGACACGGGTCCGTTTGAACCGATCGGCTGAACACTTGCCCCTTCTGTCAGGTCAACACGCCACACCACAGGGCGGCTCGGCCAGGCGCACCGTCACCTCCCGCAAATGACGCTCCATGCGTTCCACCGCGGCGTCCGGGTTCCGCTCCAGAACTGCCGCGAGAACGCCCTCGTGGGCGGCGGTGAAACCACGGGACTTGTCCACCCCGGGTGCCAGCGGCAAGCGGGTCAAAGCGCCGGCCAACACCTGCAACAACGCCTCCGCCAGAGTGGCCAGAATCTGGTTCTTCGAAGCCCTGGCCAGAAGCCGGTGGAACGCGATGTTTTCCTCCACGGCGGCGGTGCCTCGGCCGATCTTCGTCTTGGCATGCTCGATGTTCTTGCGCAGGAACAGGATGTCCGTTTCATCGGCGTTGGCTGCCGCCAGCTTGGCAATGCTCGTCTCCAGCTCGATGCGCGCGACCGTGAGCTCCTCGGGGGTGATCTTGGCCCACTGTACGGCGTCCTGGAGCGAGTTGCCGATGGACGTGGCGATGGTATCGACGACGATGCGCCCGCCACCCCCTCCCCGGCGGACCTCCAGGAGGCCGGAGAGTTCCAGGACGCGCAGGCCCTCGCGGACCGACTGCCGGCTCACTCCCAGCCGCTCGGCCAGCTCGAGCTCCGAGGGCAGGCGGTCACCCGCGCCCAGGGCACCCGTGAAGACCCACCGCTTGATCTCCTCGGCCACCGTGGTGACCGCGCTTCCCGTCCGGTCCAGGCCTACCCTGTTGTTCAACCGCTCGCCACCTCCCCGCTTGCCCCTCGCCGGGCTGCCGCCGCTGCGAGCCCTTCGGCTCCCCTGGCCGACGATGCTTCGGTCTCAATGTCTGACCTTGGTTTGCCAGAGCATAACGACATTACTTTCCGTCCGTCAACTCAAACTGACGCGACTGCGGGTGCACGGTGTACCCTGTACCTCCGGCTCGCACAGCGCGCAGGCGAAAACCCAGGACCTCGGTGGCGAGCCGGGCGGTCTTGGGAAAGCCTGACAAGCGGCAGGCCCGGTGAGGGGCGTTGGGGTAGCGGCCGACGCGCCCCTCCGGTCGAGCCAGCGGCAGCGTTCGCGAGCCGGCGGTTTTTCAAGGTGTTCTCCCCCCTGCGTGTGCGGCTCACGGGACGCGACAGCCGCCGCGGCACTTCACCCTACACAGGGTTGATGCAACGTGCCGCCGGGCCTGGTATGATTCGCCCGTTCCGGGCGCAGCGGGGCCCGCCACAGAGCCCACGGGAGGCCAACCATGAAACGGTGGATTGCGGTCGTAGCGGTGCTGGGGCTGGTCGCGGGCTGCGTGGGGCGCGTCGCCCTCTACTCGCCCCGCCTGCCGCCCAGCGAGGACCACCGAGCGGCGGTCAGCAACGCCGATTGCCTGGAGTGCCACGACGTGACCGCCCGGGCGAACCATGCAACCACCGACGACTGCCGCAACTGCCACACGATCTGCGAGGGGTGCTGAGATGAGACGACGGACGTGGTGTGTGACGCTGCTGCTGGGGTTCGGTCTGACCGGCTGCGGGCCGATCATCGGCCAGATGATGCGCGCCGCCGACGGGGTCAAGGCGTTCGAGGTCAAGCACGGAACCCTGGAGGGGCTCGGTCGCGGGAAATCCGCCCTGGTCCTGGGCCCGTTCGCCAAGACCAGCGAAGCGTTCTACATCGCCCGGGGCGAGGACGCCGTAGGATTCGCCGAGGAGTTCCAGCGCCAGGGGGTGCTGCAGGCAACCGTCCGTGTGGAGCCGATGGGCACGGCGGTGGACCCCGAGCAGGTGCGGGGCCTGACCCCCGAGCAGCTCCGGGAGCGCTACAGCCTGGCAGAGGCCCCGGCCCGGGTGGTGTTTGGCACCATCATGAAACGCGAGACGGTGATCGCCCCGACCCGGGGCGTGGTGATGATCGTCGCCTACCGCCTGGAGTTCTTCGATCCGCTGTCCAAGGCCAGCACCGTGCTCATGGTCGCGGTGCGCGACCTGGCCGAGCGCGCCATACCCCTGGCGGTGGAGGAGATCCGCCGCCAGTTGGACGCAGCGGGGGACTGATCCCCCCCCCCTCGGCATGGCGCCTGTGTCTGCTCCACGCCCCCCATACCGCCCCTTTCGAGACCCGAGGCTGGCTCCACCCCTCGGGGTTGAGAACCTTTCCTCCGTTCCGGGCCGCCCTGGCCTTTTTCAAGGAACCGGCTACCCTCTTTCGCGGATCATTCCGGACAGGAGGGGCCCATGACAACGAGCGTGACGCGGAGGGAGTTCCTGGCACTGGCCGCGGCGGTATCCGCCGCGGGGTGCGCCGCGAGACCCCAGGCGCAGGACCGGGCAGCCGGATTCCGCACCCTGGGCCGCACCGGGCTGCGGGTGTCCGAGGTGGGCATGGGGGTGATGCTGAGCCGTGACCCAGCCTTGGTGGCGGCAGCCGTGGACGCGGGGGTGAACTACTTCGACACCGCCCGCTCCTACATGGGGGGGCGCAACGAGGCCCTTCTCGCCGAGGGGTTGGGAAGTCGCCGTCACGAAGTCATCGTGGCCAGCAAGTGCCATCACCTGGGCAGCCGGCAACGGGTGATCGGCAGCGTGGAGCAGAGCTTGCGGGAACTGCGCACCGACACCATCGACGTGCTGCAGCTCCACGGCTTGTCCAGCCGCGACCAGGTCCTCTCCGAAGAACACCAGGGGGCGCTGGCCGAGTTGCGCAAGGCCGGGAAGATCCGTTTTGCCGGGGTGACCACCCATTCCAAAATGGTCACGGTGATGGACGCCGCGGTGGAGGCCGGCACCTACGACGTGGTGCTGACATCGTTGAACTTCAAGAGCCCTCCGGAGGTCCTGGCGGCGGCGCAACGCACCGCCGCCGCCGGGCTCGGGGTGGTGGCCATGAAGGTGATGACCGGCGGCTACACCGCCGAACCGGTGCCGGGGCTCAACCCCTACCAGTCGGCCCTGCGCTGGGTGCTGCAGCAATCCGGAGTGGCCACCACGATCCCGAGCATGGCCACCTTCGAGCAGGTGCGGGAGGACGCCACGGTGATGGGCCAGGCGTTCACCTGGCACGACGCCGCGGCGCTGCGCCTCTACGAGCTCGCGGTGAACTCCCGTTACTGCCGCGCCTGCGGCAGCTGCAGCGGGATGTGCCCCAGCGGCACGGACCTGCAGGCGGCACTGCGAGGGGTGATGTACGCCGAGGGCTACGGCGAGAAGGCGATGGGGCGACGCGCCGTCGCCGGCGCCGGCATCGCCTGCGGGGATTGCGGGAGGTGCGCGGTGATCTGCCGCTTCGGTGTAGACCTGCCGAGGCAGCTCTCCGCCGCCTGGGGCCTGGCCCATGGACCATCGGCGTAACCGCCCCTGGTCGCTGGTCCTGTCGGCCCTGCTGGTACTCGGCACCGGGTTGGCCCGGGGCGAGGGTCTCGAGCGCCTGGTTCCCGGGGCCGGCCAGCTGGCTCCGCTGCAGCTCGTCGGTGCGGTGGAGAGATACACCCCGGAGAGCCTGTGGGAGCGCATCAACGGCGAGGCAGAGCTCTACCGCCTGTACGGTCTCACCGAGGCGGCGATCGCCTACTTCGAAGACCCGGCCGATGGGACCAGGGGCATCGAGGTGTCCCTGTTCCGCGTGGCCGACCCCCTTGGGGCGTACGGGCTGTTCGCGACGATCCGCGGGGCTGGCGACGACGAGCTTCCCCTGGGCAACGGGGGAGTCGTGGACGGCTACCGGGGGCTGTTCTGGCACGGGGCGGTGTTCGTCTTGCTGCACGCTTTCGGCACCGAGGCGACCCGGCCGGAAGATCTCCGGCAGGCCGGGTCGGCGATCGCCGTGGCCCTGGGCACCCCGCCGGCACCGCCGGAGATCCTCAGCCGGTTTTCCAGTCGGGTCGGACCCGACAGCGTGCAAGTCCACCCGGACCACCTGTTCGGCCGCGCGGCGCTGCCCCCCGGACTGAGTGGTGCCACCGCAGATGGCGCCGTGTTGTTCGTCGCCACCACCGCGCAAGGGGACTCCGCCGCCCTGGCGGCCTATCTCGAGACGCTGGTCGGGAGGCGGAACGTCGGTGTGGGGGACTGGGGCGGCGTCTCCGGGCGGGACCCGGACCTGGGTCCGATGGCGGTGGTGGTCCGCGCCGGTCGGCTGATCGGCGTGCGGGGGGCGGTCCCGGAACAGGAGCTGTTGGCACACCTCCAGAGCCTGGGCGCGGCGGTGGGAGCCCCCTGACCCCCCAGCCTACCCGGCCGCAGCCACCGTCCGCGTCACTCGGGGTCCTTCCAGTGGCGCAGCACATCCATCTCGTCTCCGGAGAGCTGAGCGCCCTTGGTCACCATGCGGTCGATGACCTGGTTCCACTGTTCCGCCGTGAACTGTACCTTCTCGAAGCGCTCGGCCGTGTGACACGTCACACAGCGCTGGTTGAGGATCTGCAGGGCCCGCGGGCCGAGATCCTCGGGCTGCTGCCGCGCCACCGTGCTCTTGCCGCCTCCGGAACCTTCCGGCGCACCCTTCGAACACCCGGAAACGGCCCCGAGAGCCACGCACAACGTGCCGAAAACGCAAAGGAAACGAAAACCTCTCATGCTCTGTACCTCCTGGATTCCCGCCGCGAAAAACGAATGACTGTGCAGGGTACCAGAAGCTTGGGAAGCAGGAAAGAAAGCCCCCGGGCTCGACAAGATCCCTTCCTGTTCAAGCCTTTTTCGCCCAGGGTCGATGAGTGGGGCAGGGCAAGGAGGTTGCCATGGCAGACAGCGTACAGATGATGGACCTGGTGTCACTGTCGAAGAACCTCGGTCGGTTGCGGGGCACCGACCCGGAGCAGCTGGCGGCGGCCAACCGGCTCGCAGCGGCGGCCGCTGCCCGTGAGCTCGAAGAACTCCACCAGGACGTGGAGGAGAGCGAGGAGACCCGGGAGGCGAAGCTGCGCGAACGCCAGGGCCGGGGCGGCGCGGGCCAGGACGATCCGGGGCAGCGCCGGGAACACGCCAAAGAGCCCCCCGAGCCGGTGCCGGAACAGCATGAGGGGCACCTGCTGAACCTCAAGGTGTAAGTCCAGACCGACCCTCTCTCCCTGGCTGTGACGTAGGCCAGCGCCATCCGGCCCGCAGCGGCCGGGAAGCGACGGCCCGCTCTCGGCTGGGACTCTTCTCTGTCCCCGTGCCCGTCGTTCTGGCATCATTCCGCCCTGGCCGTACCGGGGCCCGAGGCGGCTGCCGGGAGCGCGCAGCCGGGACGCCGGATCTTCCCTCCCCGCCTCCTCCTGGCCTTCCCCGCAGCGGAGGTCCGATGCATTTCGTCTATCTCTCTCCCCACTTTCCCCCCAACTACTACCCCTTCTGCGTGGAACTGCGCCGGGCGGGGGTGAACGTGCTGGGAGTGGCCGACGCCCCCTACGAGGCGCTCCGGCCCGAACTGCGGGAGGCGCTGGGCGAGTACTACCGGGTCGACGATCTCCACGACTACGACCAGCTGGTGCGCACCCTCGGTCACTTCACCCACCGCCACGGCAAGCTCGACCGGGTCGACTCCCACAGTGAGTACTGGCTCGAGACCGAGGCGCGTCTGCGCACCGATTTCAACCTCTTCGGCCTGCGTGCCGACGCCATCGCCGGCGTGAAGCGCAAGTCCCGAATGAAGGCCATCTATCGGGAAGCCGGGGTCCCCACGGCCCGGGGCGCCGTGGTCGACACCCTGGAGGAGGGGCGGGCCCTGGTGGCCGAGGTGGGCTATCCGGTGGTCGCGAAGCCCGACGTGGGTGTGGGCGCCGCGGGCACCTGGAAGATCCACACCCCGGATGAGCTCGCGGAGTTCTTCGCCAGGAAGCCCCCCGTCGCGTACCTGCTGGAGGAGTTCGTCCAGGGGCAGCTCGTCTCCTTCGACGGGCTCGCCGACCGGGACGGGGAGATCGTCTTCTGCGCCGCCCACGCCTTCAGCCAGGGGATCATGGAGACGGTCAACGAGGACCGGGATCTGTTCTACTACTCCCTGCGGGAGATTCCCCCGGATCTGGAGGAGGCCGGCCGGCGCACGGTGAAAGCCTTCGGGGTGCGCGAGCGGTTCTTCCACCTGGAGTTCTTCCGGGCCGACGGTGACGGACGCATCGTCGCCCTGGAGGTGAATCTGCGACCGCCGGGGGGGCTCACCACCGACATGTTCAACTACGCGAACGACATCGACATCTATCGCCAATGGGCCCAGGTGGTGGCGTTCAACCGCTTCACCGCCCACTACTCCCGGCCCTATCACTGCGGCTACATGGGGCGCAAGGCCAGCAAACGCTACGCCCGCTCCCACGCGGAGGTCCTGCGCGCCCTCGGCGATGGCCTCGTGCACCACACCCCCATCGACTCGATCTTCCGTGGCGCCATCGGCGACTACGGTTACCTGGTTCGCTCGGCCGATCTGGACGAAGTGCGGCACGCGGCCCGGTTGATCCAACAGCTGGCCTGAGATCGCCGGCGCACCCGTACCCGCCCGCACAGGAAGGAACCCGACCGTGAACGTTGAATACCACTGCTGGTGGAGCCCGGCTCTTGCCCGGGACATGGAGCTCAAGGTGTACGGCCGGGCAGGCAAACCGGTGGTGGTGTTCCCGTCGTCCGGGGGGCGGTTCTACGAGTACGAGGATTTCGGCATGGTGGAGGCCTGCCGGCCCACCGTCGAAGAGGGCCGCATCTGCCTGATCACCATCGACAGCGTGGACGGCGAATCCTGGCTGAACGGAGCCGCGACCCCGGCCGAGCGCGCCCGGCGGCACCAGGACTACGACCGCTACGTCGTGGAGGAGGTAGGCCCCTTCGTGCGGAACTGGTTCCCCGGATCGGGCCGCTTCCTGGCGACGGGGTGCAGCATGGGCGGGTACCACTCGGCCAACTTCTTCTTCCGCCACCCCGACCTGTTCGACGCCCTCATCGCCCTGAGCGGGGTGTACCAGCTCACGCGGTTCGTGGGCGGGTTCGTGGACGACAACGTCTACTTCAACGCGCCGCTGCTCTATCTGCCCGGGCTCGAAGACCCCTGGTACCTGGACCGGTACCGGCAGAGCCAGATCGTGGTGGGGGTGGGGCAGGGCGCCTGGGAGGACGAGATGGTGGCCGACACCCGGGCGCTCCAGAAGATTTTGAAGGCCAAGGGGGTGCCGGCGTGGTTCGACTACTGGGGCCACGACGTCAACCACGACTGGCCCTGGTGGCGCAAAATGATGCCCTACTTCCTGAGCCGCCTGGAGCTGTAGGCGGGTACCGGGGTAACCCCCTACGGGGGGCCCCTGTGCTGGCTCCGTGGAACAAAGCAGTCCGGCCCCGCACAGACACCACACCTCACCGAGGTGAAATGGGGGGGATTCGCGACACGGTCTCGGGGGTGCTGCAAAAGTCTGTTACAGGCACTTACACGGCAATATGAAGTGTTCCCCCTGGCCCCCGCTCACGGCTCGCAGCGCCGCCGTGCGTTCATCGCCTTGGCGCTCAGGTCTTCGACCGTCTCGTCGGACCAAAGCTCCCGTTGCCAGACGGTGTAGTCAAAACCTTCTCGGGTCACGAGGGCAATGTAGCGCTCGGCGTCATATCCACCAAGGGCCTGAAGAAGGGCCTGCGTGCCCGCAACGCGAAGTTCCGCTTCGGTTCTCATCGCTCGTCCTCCTCCAGGGCATAGACCAGATCAATGGGGTTGACCGCTGTGATGGGCGGGAAACCCTTTAGCTTCCGCAGCAAGACGTCGTCGGTGGAAACGAACCAGGAGCATCCGGCCGCCACGGCACAGGCCACATGCAGCGCGTCCTTGCTCTTGAGCCCTCTCGTGGTCGTCAGCTCTCGCGCTAGCAGGCTGCTGAAAAACCACTTTGGACCGCCCAGAGTTGCTCGAATGCGTCCACATACTTGCCAGAAAATCCAGTCCGAGTGTTTTTCTGCAAGATCTGGTAACAGGTTTCACTCCGCGAGAGGTGGTTCCCGGACTTTTTCAGCAGCCTGCTAGGGCGACCACCTGCGGTGTTTCCTCCTGGTCGGCTACGGCTCGCTTTTCCCAGGTCTCGATAACCCTGCGCCGTTCCTCGAAAGGGTTTGCCCGGTTTTCGTAGGCGAGCACGTAGGACCACACCAGATCGAGCCGCCCCTCCGTCACCAGGCGCTGAAGATAGAGCTTCGCCTCCGCTTCGAGCCGGATGCGGATCTGCGAGGGGTCGTCAAAGGGCCGATTGAAGCAGCAGTTGTCGAGGTAGATATTCAACGCCCGCCTCCTTCGATTCACCCTGAATCATAGCGCGCGGCTTGTCAATGCATGTGGCCGACAGACGCTGTGCTCAGGGTGAACTCCCGCCGCGCCTGGCCCGCCTGCCCAAGCCCCCGTAGGTGTGTGTGGCAAAAGCCCACCATTGGTTTCGTGGCCATAGGGCGATCGAGCGGTGGACGGTGCCCACCCTTCTACTCGCTGGACCGGTACCGGCAGAGCCAGATCGTGGTGGGGGTGGGGCAGGGCGCCTGGGAGGACGAGATGGTGGCCGACACCCGGGCGCTCCAGAAGATTTTGAAGGCCAAGGGGGTGCCGGCGTGGTTCGACTACTGGGGCCACGACGTCAACCACGACTGGCCCTGGTGGCGCAAACAGATGCCCTGCTTCCTGGGCCGCCTGGTGCTGTAGGCGGGAAACGGGAAAGACTGTTGCGGTGAACCGCCCCTGCCCAAGGGGGGCAAGCCCATCCCCGGCGCGGGCGACCTAACCCCGGCAAGGCCGCTGCTGCCCATCCCTGGGCTACACAGCACTGGTGACTCCTGGACAACTGAGCGGGCGGGTCCCAATTATGGGGTGGCTCCACCGAATATATTCGGTTCATCCGGGGAATGCCGGGGTGGGCCAAAGGAGAGGGGTAGCAAGGTGATGG
>JARGFW010000121.1 GCA_029211085.1 Deferrisomatales bacterium
CGTCGGGGCGGTGCGCGGGGCGGGCAAGGAGGAACTCCTCGCGGAGCGCTACACGCCCGTGCCCGGCTACTGGGAGGCCCACCCCCTGGCGCCGGAGATCGACGAAATCGCCCGGGGCTCGTTCAAGGAAAAGGAACCCCCGGCGATCGTCGGGCGGGGCTACGTGGTGAAGTCCCTGGAGGCGGCGCTGTGGGCGTTCCACCGCACCGACTCGTTTCGCGAGGGATGTCTGGCCGCGGTGAACCTGGGCGACGACGCCGACACCACGGCGGCGATCTACGGGCAGCTGGGAGGAGCGTATTACGGTGTTCAGGGCATCCCGGCGCCCTGGGCGGAGGTGCTGGCGTTTCGGGAGGAGATCGAGGGCTTGCTGCAGCGGCTGTGGGGCATGGCGTTCGTCTGAGAGTGCTGTCACGACCCCGAAACACAGCGTCGGCGGCTCGCTGCAGGGGAGGAGAGAGCGGTGAGGGCATCCATGGTCAGCCAACTGCAAAGCGATGCGGTCCCCCTGGCCATCCCGCTGACCGCTGATAGCTGACCCACCAATAACTATTCCATTTTGCTGAAGAACTTGAACGAATGGCCGGTAGGGAGTAGAACACCGGAGACTTCCTTCGAGGGGGCACCAATGGACCGACAACCGGCAGGGATCGCCAGAGCCACCGTCGCGCGGGAGAACCGCGGCGGTGGTTTTTTTGCTTCTCCCTGGTGGTGTAGGGTGCCGTGCCCATGAGCCCCACCCCCGAGCAGAAAGCCCGCGAACACATCGACGCCCTGTTGGAAGCGGCGGGCTGGCACCTCTGTGACGCCAAGGCCGCCAATATCCATGCCGGCCGCGGCGTCGCCATCCGCGAGTTCCCCCTCCAAACCGGCCACGGCTTCGCCGACTACCTGCTCTACGTGGACGGCAGGGCCGCGGGGGTGATCGAGGCCAAGAAGGTCGGCTCCACCCTCTCCGGGGTCGAGGTCCAGTCCCGAAAGTACACCGAAGGTCTGCCCGAGGCGCTGCCCGCCTGGCACCGGCCCCTGCCGTTCCACTACCAGTCCACCGGCATCGAGACCCGCATCACCAACCGCCTCGACCCCGAACCCCGGGCGCGCAACGTGTTCGCCTTCCACCGCCCCGAGGGGCTGGCGAAGATCCTCGAGCAAGCTCAGGACATTCCGCTGGCCGCTGACGACCTCAAAGGCCACGGCCACTCGGTGGGCACCGACGCCGGCGAACCCTACGGCACCCCCCAGACCTTTCTCGCCCGGCTCCGGCACATGCCCGAGCTGGTCACCGAGGGCCTGTGGCCCGCCCAGATCATCGCCGTCCGCAACCTGGAAGCCTCGCTCCGGCTGAACAAGCCCCGCGCCCTCATCCAGATGGCCACGGGCTCCGGCAAGACCTTCACCGCCATCAGCTTCATCTACCGACTGATCAAGTTCGCCGGCGCCCGGCGGGTGCTGTTCCTGGTGGACCGGGGCAACCTGGGGGACCAGACCCTCAAGGAGTTCCAGCAGTACGTCTCGCCCTACAACAACTTCAAATTCACCGAGGAGTTCATCGTCCAGCGCCTGGCGTCGAACGTCATCGACGCGCCGGCCCGGGTGTGCATCTGCACCATCCAGCGCATGTTCTCCATGCTCAAGGGCCGGGAGCTCAGCGAGGAGGATGACGAGGCCTCGGTGGCCGGGCTGGAGGGGCTGTTCAAGTCGCCGGAGCCGATCGAGTACAACCCGGCGATACCGATTGAGACCTTCGACGTCATCGTCACCGACGAGTGCCACCGCTCCATCTACAACCTCTGGGCCCAGGTGCTGGAGTACTTCGACGCCTATCTGATCGGGCTCACCGCCACTCCCAGCAAGCAGACCTTCGGCTTCTTCAAGTCGAACCTGGTGATGGAGTACCCCCACGAACGGGCGGTGGCCGACGGCGTCAACGTCAACTACGACGTCTACCGCATCCGCACCGCCATCAGCGAGGCCGGCTCCACGGTGGAGGCGGGCTACTACGTGCAGAAGCAGGACAAAGAGACCTTCGAGAAGCGCTGGGAGGAACTGGACGAGGAGTTCGCCTACGACCCCAACCAGCTCGACCGCGACGTGGTCACCCCGGACCAGATCCGCACCATCGCGCGCACCTTCCGCGACAAGCTGTTCACCGAGATCTTCCCCGGCCGCACCGAGGTCCCCAAGACCCTGGTCTTCGCCAAGGACGACCACCACGCCGAGAACATCGTCGGCATCCTCCGCGAGGAGTTCGGCAAGGGCAACGAGTTCTGCCAGAAGATCACCTACCGCACCACCGGCGCCACGCCCCAGGCGCTGATCAAGGCGTTCCGCAACAGCTACCACCCTAGAGTCGCCGTCACCGTGGACATGATCGCCACCGGCACCGACATCAAGCCCGTGGAGATCGTGTTCTTCATGCGCGCGGTCAAGTCCCGGTCGTTCTTCGAGCAGATGAAGGGCCGCGGTGTGCGGGTGATCTCGCCCGACGACTTGAAGAGCGTAACCCCCGACGCCGTGGTCAAGGACCACTTCGTCATCGTCGACGCCGTGGGCGTGTGCGAGCAGGACAAGACCGACGCCAAGCCCATGGAGAAGAAGCCCAGCGTCAGCTTCGAGAAGCTCCTGCAGGCGGTGGCCTTCGGCAACATCGAGGAGGAGGTGATCAGTTCGGTGGCCGGGCGGCTGGCGCGGATGGAGCACGGGCTGCGTGAAGAGGATGAGGTTAAGGTGCGCGAGGCCTCGGGCGGCCTCTCGGTCAAGGACCTGAGCCGGCGGCTGGTGGAGGCTCTAGACCCGGACCGGCACGTGGAGCGCGCGAAGGCCACGTGCAGCGTTGCCGAGCCCACCCCGGAGCAGATCGCCGCCGCCCGCACCGAACTGGTCCAAGAAGCCGTCAAGCCGCTGCACGACCCGAAGCTGCGGCAACTGTTGGTGGAGGTCAAGAAGAAGAACGAGATCACCATCGACCACGTCAGCCAGGATCAAGTGATCGAGGCCGGCTTCAGCCAAGACGCCCTGGACCGCGCCCGGGGGTTGGTTGACTCCTTCGAGGCGTTCCTCGAGGAGCACAAAGACGAGGTCACCGCCCTCCAGGTCCTCTACTCCCGGCCTTACGCACAAAGGCTCACTTTTGAGGCCGTGAAGGAACTGGCCGAGGCCATCGAGAAGCCCCCCTACCTGTGGAACGAATCCCAGCTCTGGCAGGCGTACGCCGCACTGGAGAAGAGCAAGGTGCGCGGTGCAGGGGGCAAGCGTATCCTCACCGACCTGGTGTCCCTGGTCCGCTTCGCCATGCACCAGGAGAACGAACTGGTTCCGTTTCCCGAGCGGGTGAGCGCCAACTTTCGGGTGTGGTTGGGGGAGCAGGAGGAGGCGGGGCGAACGTTCACCGACCAGCAGCGCCGGTGGTTGGAGATGATCCGGGATCACATCGCGGCGAACCTGGGGATCGAGCCGGACGACTTCGAGTACGCGCCATTTGCGCAGGAGGGCGGGTTGGGGAAGGTGCATCAGCTCTTTGGAGATGAGTTGGGTGGGATCATCGAGTCGCTGAATGGGGTGTTGGCGGCGTGAACGCAGCCGACGCACGACATGAAGCCACGATCGACTTGCCGGCCCTCCCCAGTGGTTGGGCCTACGGGACTGTATCCGAGGTTGGGGTTAGGGATGATCAGCCGGTCCTGACCGGACCATTCGGGACGAACTTGGGTCGAAGTGATTTCGTCGAGTCTGGCGTGCCACTCTTGACGATCTCCTGCCTCACCGACCAAGGCGTTCAGCCAGAGAAGGGTTTTTTCGTTTCGGATGAGAAGGCGAAGGAGCTCGTCAGGTACAGCCTCAAGGAAGGGGATATTCTTTTCTCCCGAATGGCTTCGGTTGGACGTGCGGGTCTTGTCGGGAGTGGGCTCACCGGTGCCTTGTTCAATTATCACATCATGCGGCTGCGCCTGGACCCGGATGCTCTGGATGCGAAGTTCTTTATATCGTACGTCCGGGGCGCTAAGCAGGTTCGAGACTACCTCCTGGCGGTGAATCACGGTGCGACTAGGGACGGGGTAAACACTGGCCAATTGCTCGAAATGCCGGTGGTAGTCCCGCCCATTGCTCAGCAGAAACGCATCGTCGCGGAAATCGAAAAGCAGTTCTCCCGCCTCGACGAAGCCGTCGCCAACCTCAAGCGCGTCCAGGCCAACCTCAAACGCTACAAAGCCGCCGTCCTCAAAGCCGCCGTCGAAGGCAAACTCACCGAGGAGTGGCGCAAGCAGCATCCAGAGGTGGAACCCGCCGACCAACTCCTCGAACGCATCCTCGCCGAACGTCGCGGGACTGCAGCAGGTGAAGCCCTGGCAGGGCACACGACCAGGGCTAGTACGAAGCGTGTGCTTGCGCGCGAGCCAGAAGAGCCCGATTCGCATCATCTTCCCGACCTTCCGGGGAGCTGGACCTGGGCACGAATGGAGGACCTCGGGGACATCCAACTTGGCAGGCAGCGTTCCCCGAAGTACCACGCGGGCGAACACATGACGCCGTATTTGCGCGTACAGAACGTCTTCGAGGACAAGATCGACCTTGATGACGTCATGGAGATGGATTTTCCGCCTTCGGACTTCGAGAAGTATCGTTTGGAGCCGGGTGACGTCCTCCTCAACGAAGGGCAGAGCCCTGAGCTGCTCGGTCGCCCAGCGATGTACAGAGGCGAGCTTCCTGGTTCCTGCTTTACGAACACCCTCATTCGTTTCCGGGCGGCACCGCCCCTCGGGCCCGACTTTTCACTGCTGGTGTTCCGGGCCTACATGCGATCCGGCCGTTTCCGTCGCGAAGGCACCATCACGACGAACATCGACCACCTCAGTGCGGGGCGCTTTGCGAGAATCGAGTTTGCTCTCCCCCCCCTCGAGGAACAGGCAGAAATTGTCAGGTCGGCGGAGCGGCACCTGTCGATCGTCGAGGCTCTCGAGAAGGAGTTGGTTCGAGGCTTCAGACGAGCCGAACGCCTCCGCCAATCCATCCTCCAGAAAGCCTTCTCTGGCCAACTCGTCCCGCAAGAGCCGGCGGACGAACCCGCCAGCGTCCTCCTCGAACGCATCCGCGCGGAACGCGCCGCCACCGAGAAGGCCAAAGCCACCCGCACCAAACCCGCCCCGAACCGGGCGCAGAAGCCCCGCCAGCCCGTTCCCCAACCGGCCCCCTCCACCGCCCCGGCGACCCGGCCCACCACCAACGACTCCTTGGCCGCCGCTATCCTCGGCTTCCTGCAGTCGGGCCAGGAGTACTCCCGCGCCGACGTGGTCGACGCGCTGGGCCTGACCGTGGGGCAGTGGAACGCGGGGATTCGGGAGTTGAAGGAGTCAGGGGCTGTGGTGCAGAGGGGGGAGCGGCGGGGGGCGAGGTATCGGGTTGACTGACATTGAAATAGCGCAGTCCTGGAACTTATCACCTCCGGTGGGGGGCCGCAGCCGTTGAAGTTCATCATCGACACAAATGTCCTAATCCCGCTGGAACCAGCAGGAATGGGGGATTTAGAGGCTACAACGCCTCTTGGAGCCGAATTCCTCCGCTTGAGTTTGAGCGGTGGACATGGGGTGTTCGTCCACGACGCTCAGACAGCCGACATTGACCGCGATGACAATCAGGAGAGGAAGAACCTTCGGAAAGTTCTCATCAAGAAATACCCAACTCTCCCGGCCTCGCCACCCGTAACTCCGGGCATGGAAGCATTGTTGGGAGTTCCGGGAAAGGGATCGAACGACTGGGTTGACCACCAGTTGCTGGCAGCTTTAGCAGCCGACGCCACTGATCATGTTGTCACAGAAGATCGAAAGCTCATCCGAAAGGCAGCCAGGCTTGGGCTGGGCGATCGAATTGCCACGATCGCTGAGGCTGTTGACATCCTGCGGGGGCTTTACGAGAGGACTCCGGAGCCGCCACCGGCTGTACGGGCCCTCCTGGCGCATGAGTTGAACGAGGATGATCCAATCTTTGGGAGTTTCTGTCGTGACTATCCAGAGTTTCTTGACTGGCTGAGAAGGTGCAAACGCGATCATCGCCAGAGTTGGGTTATCGAGGTGCCAGGGGTTGGCGGGTACGCAGCGGTATGCATTGTAAAAAGGGAGTCGGAAACTGACTTTGGCCTCAGAGGCCGGCTGTTAAAAATGTGTAGTTTTAAGGTTGAGAGAGAGCATAGTGGGTTCAAATTTGGTGAACTTCTTCTGAAAGCCGTGTTCGACTACGCATTCAAAAACAAATTTGAAAGAATATACATCGAGACTTTTCCAAAACAAGAAGAGTTGATACAGCTCCTTTCAGAATTTGGGTTTTCAGATATTGGGCATGAAAATTCTAGAGGTGAGATTAGGCTGGTCAAGGAGTGTACGTGCTCCAAAGAAGAGAAAGATAGGTGTTCACCGTTAGAATTTAATATAAAATATGGTCCATATGCAGTAAAGGGAGACGGTTCTCCAGGGTTTATTGTTCCTATACGCCCCGAGTATCATCGCCTTCTTTTTCCTGAGGCAGAAGCGCAATTGCCGCTGATTCATGACCGAAATCCATTTGGTAATGCGCTAAGAAAAGCGTATTTGTGCAATTCGAAATCCAGAAGAATTGAGAGCGGGTCACCCCTCTTTTTCTATAGGTCACATGACGTGAAGGGGATTACAGCCCTTGGGGTGGCAGAGTCGTTTGTCGCTTCCGGCCTGCCAGCTGTTGTCGCTCGGTTCGTAGGCAAGAGAACTGTCTACAATATTCTAGAGATTCAGAAGATGTGCGCGACGGAAACTCTCGCACTCCTTTTTCGTCAAGCCAGATTCGCAAATAGACCCATCAAACTGAAAGAACTGACCGGCGCCGGGGTTATGCGCGGGCCGCCGCAGTCAATTGTGAAGGTTTCTGAGGAGGGAAAAGCTTGGCTGATGCAGAGACTGGGCGTGTAGCCCTTTTTTCAATCAATCCTGAGTATGCAAAGCAGATTATGGATGGCTCTAAGAGGGTCGAATTCAGAAAGAATGGATTCGATTCGAACTTAGGCTATGTGATTGTGTACGCAACAACCCCAGTGAAGAAAGTTCTCGGTTTCTTTGAGGTCTCAGGGGTTGAGAGGGCTTCGCCTCTTGATCTTTGGCGGCGGCATAAACAGCATGGTGGAATAAAATACGGAGACTTTCGGAAGTATTATGCTGGCAAGAAGACCGCCGTCGCCATTGGGGTCGGCAGACTGTGTTTGTTGGGAAAGCCCATTGATCTTGCTGCGCTCGGTGACGGGCTGATTCCGCCACAAAGTTTCTGCTACGTGGGGGAAGAGGTTCTTCGGAAAATTGAGGCACTGTGCAGTTGATTGGAAGGTCGCAATGGCCCGGAGGCACAGGCCGACAGGACTACGCGAGCTCAATCTTTCCCGGAGTTCATCGGCATGCTGAATACTCTGCTAGAAGGCACAGAAGACTGATATGACCCCAGCTGCCATCGTCAGCAAACTCTGGAACTACTGCCACGTCCTCCGGGACGACGGGATGAGCTACGGCGACTACGTCGAGCAGCTCACCTACCTCTTGTTCCTCAAAATGGCCGACGAGCGTACTCGGCCGCCGTGGAACCAACCCAGCGCGGTGCCGGCGGGGTTCGACTGGCCGAATCTGCTGAAGCGCGACGGGGACGAGCTGTTCGACCACTACCGCCACACCTTGGAGGAGTTGGGCAAGCAGAAGGGCCTTCTGGGGCTCATCTTCAACAAGAGCCAGAACAAGTTCCAGGACCCGGCCAAGCTGCGTCGGCTGATCGTCGACCTGATCCAGAACGAGAACTGGTCGGTGATGAGCGCCGACGTGAAGGGCGACGCCTACGAGGGGCTGCTGGAGAAGAACGCCCAGGACACCAAGTCCGGTGCGGGCCAGTACTTCACGCCCCGGCCGCTGATCCAGGCCATTGTGGACGCGGTGGCGCCCAGGCCCGGCGAGACGGTGTGCGACCCGGCCTGCGGCACCGGCGGGTTCCTCCTCGCGGCCCACGACTACGTGGTGCACCACAACCCCAACCTGACCAAGGCCGAGAAGGTGGCGCTCAAGGACGGCACCTTCAAGGGCTGGGAGCTGGTGCAGAGCACCGCGCGGCTGTGCGCCATGAACTTCATGCTCCACGGCATCGGCGCGGGAAACGGCAGCGACAAGCTGCCCCTGGCGGTGACCGACTCCCTGGCCGCCGACCCCGGCGACCGCTTCGACCTGGTGCTCACCAACCCGCCCTTCGGCAAGAAGAGCTCCACCACCATCATCGGCGAGGGGGGCAAGGTCACCCGGGAAACCGACACCGTCGAGCGCGACGACTTCTGGGCCACCACCTCGAACAAACAGCTCAACTTCGTCCAGCACGTGAAGACCCTGCTCAAGCAGAACGGCCGCGCCGCCGTGGTGGTGCCCGACAACGTGCTGTTCGAGGGCGGGGCAGGGGAGACCGTGCGCCGCAAACTCCTCCACGAGTGCGACGTCCACACCCTGCTGCGCCTGCCCACGGGCCTCTTCTACGCCCAGGGCGTGAAGGCGAACGTCCTCTTCTTCGACAAAAAGCCCGCCAGCGAGACCCCGTGGACCAAGAAGCTGTGGATCTACGACCTGCGCACCAACCTGCACTTCACCCTGAAGACCAACCCGCTGAAGCGCTCCGACCTGGACGAGTTCGTGGCCTGCTACAACACGACGAGCCGCCACAACCGCAAGCCCACCTGGTCCGAGGAGACCCCCGACGGCCACTGGCGCGCCTACACCTTCGACGAACTCACCGCGCGCGACAAGGCCAGCCTGGACCTCTTCTGGCTTCGTGATGAGAGCCTGGAGGACTCGGACAACCTGCCGGAGCCGGGCATCCTGGCTGCGGAGATCGTCGAGGACCTGGAGGCCGCGCTGGAGCAGTTTCGGGAGATTGCGGAGGACTTGGGGGAGGAGGAGGTGGCAACGTGAGTGCACCGTCCTTCCATCGTTACATCGGAATCGACTACTCGGGCGCTCAGACCCCGAACGATCGACTGAGGAATGTCCGGGGACGCCCATGAATTACGCATTATTCGGGTTGTCTCTAAGAGAGGTGGGGACGCCTTAAAGTTTATAAAGATTTTCGCCCAGGAGGGTGGTCGACGGCCGGGAATCGGCGGCCGTTGGCCATGTGCCCATTCGCGATGTTCTGAGGGCGCGGCAGAAGCCTCGGAAATCGGGGGACGTTGGTCAATGCGCCAAGTAGCGATTTTCTGAAGGTGATGCAGAAACTGGTGAGCTGGGAGTCAACCACCGGTGAAACCGACTGCTGATAAACGTTCCCCCATCCGACGGTCACCGGTTCGTGTCGCCGGCCAGTCCCTGGACGGGGAGATCCACAAGTACCTGGAGGACAAGGCCTACCCCACGGTGATGCTGGCCGTGCTCATGACCACCGTTGCCGCGATGGAGTGGTGGCGCTGGTACCGTGAAGTGCCTCCTCAACCCGTGCCGGCTACCGTCTTAGCGGTCATCGCCTGGATCTGGTTCTTCCTCTGGCTGCCCCGCCATCGCAAGCGGCTCCGCGCCATGCGCCAGGGTCTGGACGGGGAACGCGCCGTGGCCGAGTATCTGGATCGGTTCCGCGAGCGCGGCTACCACGTGTTCCACGACGTCGTGGGTGAGAGCTTCAATATCGACCACGTTCTCGTCGGGCCCACCGGCCTCTACACCATCGAGACCAAGACCATCAGCAAGCCGGCCAAGGGCTCACCGCGGGTGATGTTCGAGGGAGAGACCTTGCGGGTGGGTGGCCACAAGCCGGATCGAGATCCGATCGTCCAGGCCAAAGCCCAGGCGAGCTGGTTGGCCGAACTGCTGGGGAAGCCGGGCGGCCGCAAGGTGACCGTGCAGCCCGTGGTGTTCTTCCCTGGCTGGTGGATTGATCCTCTACCGAAGGGGTTCCCTGTGTGGGTGCTGGAGCCGAAGGCTCTGGAAGGTTTTCTGGCCCACCAGCCCGCGAAGCTCTCGACCGAAGACGTGAAGACTCTGGCTTGGCAGGTGAAGCAGTACGTGGGGTTGAGGGAGTAGACGACCGGGGGGCTTGACTCCACCCGAGCACGGACCATCCGGTGCGGCGCCAAAGAGGTGTCCGCTGGCCATTCCGCACTGAATAGAAGAGGGGGATCGCATGGCGATCTACGACAAGCCAGTTCGACTTCTTTTCCGGGACATGCTGGAGGCCTTGGCGATGCAGCCCGGCCAGATTTTGCGGAAGGACCAGATTCTGTCTTGGTTCCAGGAACACTATCCCGATGTAAAAGCGGGCACGGTGGACGCCCACATCCACCGCCTGTCCACCAACGACCCCAGCCGTGTGAACTGGAACCTCAAGCCGGAGGACGACCTCTTCTTCCGGGTTGGCAGCGGGGAGTTTCGACTCTACCGGCCGGAGAGCGATCCTGAACCCATTCGCAACCGAGTGGGGAGCGACGTCCGAGTCGCCAGCGAAGCCGAGCTTGTCGAGGCCGTCCGGGAGACTCCGGATTACGCCGAGTTCCAAGACAAGCTGCTCTCCCACAAGGTGGAGCGGGAGGGCCGTGCTTGGCAGCTCATCCAGCAGCATCGTGGGGCGTACACGGTGCCTGCCCTGACCGAGATTTTCGACGCTGTCGACATCGACCCCAACAACCAGCGGTGGTTCGGTTCCCTGTTGGCCCAGCCCAATCGCAACTGGATCTTCGGGGCACAAATCGGCGCGGTGAATGAGTGGTTCGAGGAGCTCCTCTTCCGCGACACCCCTGTGGAACAGGCCCTAGACCGCTGCCTCGGGGATCTAAGAATCAAAGGTGTAAAGGCGGGGTTGGCAACACTGCTCCTTTACGTCAAGGACCCCCAGGAACACGCGATCTGGCTCCCCGCAACGGAGAAGGGTCTTGTGTTTCTCGGTCGCTTGGAGCCACTCCCAGGAAAGAACTGGGGCGCCGAATACCAGCGGTTCAACGAGGCGGCCTGCGTCTTCCGAGACGCCTATGGTCTGGAAGCTCGAGAGGTCGATTGGATCCTCACCCTCCTCGGCTCCCGGGTAGATCCCGAGGGAGAAGAGTTTGTGCTGAGAGGAAAAGCCGTGACGAAGAAGAAGGGGCCCACAGCGAAGAACCAGGCAGTCCCCTCCGAGGGGACCCTCCTGTCCCTCTTCTCCGAATTCTCAGACGAGTACCTAAAATCAGCGACGGGGCAATCGCACCTGGCCGCCTACGACAAGAACCGGGCAGAAGGGCGGGCGAACTTCGAAGCAATCAAAACGGCCGCCCAAGGGGGCTGGACGGAGCAGCTGACGGACCTTGTCCTGCGTACCCTCTTGCCCCATAGCGATTCGGCAGCGAACCGAGAGCGGGGCGCATGGATTCACATCGCGCCCAGCTTCTCAGGAGACGTGAAGGTCAAGTTCGAGAACGCGAAGTGGGTGACCCCGCAGGACTGGCCTGCGATCGCCGAGGGGCTCTACCGCTTCGTTCGGCGTTGCTCGGAAGACCCCGGGGAGTTGGCGACCGCGTGCCAGGCGTTCTCGGATTCGCCCTACTCGAAGGGCCTCCAGACGGGCGCCCTGACCCCGATTCTAAACGCGCTTCGGCCCGATGACTTCTGCATCGTCAACAGCAAACCCCTCCGAGTCCTGAACTGCTTTACGGGGACGAACCACCGCCAGACCCTGGCGGAGTATCCCGCTATCAACGAAGCGCTACACGAACTGACGGCGAAATGGAAACCGCAACTCGACGAGGTTCTTCCAGCTGGCGCGCGGGTCGCGGATCTGTTCGACGTGTTCTCCCATTGGCTCGTTGCAGTGAAGAAGTTCCCGTTTGGTCCCTCCACAAGGTACTGGAAGATCGCCCCCGGAGCTGACGCCTGGAACTGGGAGGTGTGGCAAGAAGAGGACATTGCCACCATTGGCTGGGATGACCTGGGGGATCTGAGCCAGATGTCGCGCGCGGAGTACGAGGCGCGGCGAGATGAGGTGCGGGAAGCGCACCCGGAGTGGACGCCGACCCGGCTCGAGCAGGTGTGGAAGTTCGCCAAGGAGGTTAAGGAAGGCGACCGGATCGTGGCGAACCACGGTACCAAAGCGGTCCTGGGGATTGGAACCGTGGCGGGAGGTTACTACTTCGTGCCAGGGATGCGGCACGGCCATCGGATCCCGGTGGAATGGGACGACAAGGACCTGCGCGAGGTTCAAGAGGGGGGATGGAAGAGGACGCTCATCGAGTTGGATGGGGGTAAGTTTGAGGCCCTGGCAGGCGTGAAGCCGGACCAGCCCCCGCTGACCCCGGGTGATGCTGCCTTCGATAGCGAGGCCTTCCAGCTGCTCGCTGCCCTCCACGAGGATCCCACGGCTCAGTTCTACCAGGCGCACAAGAAGGCTTTCCAGGAGAAGGTAGAGGGGCCCTTCCAGAGCCTCATGCACGAAGTTGCCAAGAGACTTCCAGAATCGATGCAATCCCGGCTGGAAACGGAAAAGAAGGTCTTTTCAAGGATCCTCAAGAACGACTACGGCAAAGGAGGTGCGTGGCCCTTCTATTGGGGCGCGTTCTTCCCCAAGGGGGGCAAACGGATCCAGGACGCTCAGCTCTTCGCCGGGATGCATCGAGATCGGCTCGATTTCGGGTTCTACATCGGCGAGTACGGCAGCGACCAGCGGAAGCGCTTCGTGCGGCAGGCCAAGGACCACCGCGCGGAGTTTGCTCGCCTGTTGAAGGCCGTGGTGGAGACGACAGGCTGCACGTTCGGAGACCAAGAAGGGGCAGGGGGCAACGAAGAAGTGACGTGGGAGGAGTGGCTGGCTGACCCGGCGACTGCAGGAATTCGAGCCGGGATATCACTCCGTACCGCGGAAGTGCTCAGTCGGGGTCGGGTTGAGTTGGCCGCTCAAATTGCTGAAACCTTCGAAGCACTGTTTCCGTTGGTGCTGCTCGCTACGGAGGATGATCCGCTCGGTGAGATCGGAGACTTTCTAGAGGGCGCAGAGCCCGACGACCAGCCCGAGTATTCCCTCACCAAGTGTGCAGCGGATACGGGACTCGACGAGCAGGTGCTGGAGAGATGGGTACGGGCCATCGAACGCAAGAAACAGGCGGTACTCTATGGCCCTCCCGGAACCGGGAAGACCTATTTGGCCAAGCTTCTGGCCAACCACCTCGTCGGGGGCAGTGACGGATTCGTCGAGTTCGTCCAGTTTCACCCCACCTATGCATACGAAGACTTCATCCAGGGGATTCGACCTCGGAGCCGCGAGGACGGGGGCCTGGATTATCCGCTGGTCCCCGGCCGCTTCCTGGAGTTCTGCCGCCGCGCGCGTGGCCGGAAGGGGCTCTGCGTCTTGATCGTCGACGAGATCAACCGGGCGAATCTGTCCAGGGTCTTTGGCGAATTGATGTATCTGCTGGAGTACCGAGACCAGGACATTCCGTTGGCCGGAGGTGAGCGCTTTGGCATCCCCGACAACGTCAGGCTCATCGGCACCATGAATACCGCCGACCGCAGCATCGCCCTGGTCGACCATGCCCTCCGTCGCCGCTTCGCCTTCATCGGGCTCTACCCGCAGTACGAGATATTGGAAAGGTACCACGAGGAAAACGGGTTTGAGGCGAAGGGTCTGATCGGGGTCTTGAAGCAGCTGAATCAGCAGATCGGGGACAAGCAGTACGCGGTGGGGATCTCGTATTTCTTGCGCGAGGACATCGCCGACCATTTGGAGGATGTCTGGCGCATGGAGATCGAACCCTACATGGTCGAGTATTTCTTCGACCAACCCGGGAAAGCGGAAGAATTCGCCTGGGAGAAGATCAAGGGCAAGGTCCTGGGGCAGTGACAGCGAAATACGCCGACTATCTGGAATGGAAGGAATACCAGGCGGTCCGGTATGCCCCTGGGACAATTTCTGAGGATGTGGGCAACGCCCTGTATGGCAAGTTTCGCGAACAGGTCACGGTCGAGTTCCCCACGCCGAAGACCGGTGGCGAGTGGGAGTTCGTTCCCCAGGGCTGGGTCGGCACCATCCCGGTCACCAACGACATCGCGATCTCCATAGCGCCTAAAGCGCCGCTCTCGAATGTCTTCCGGATGTGGGAGTATGCCTATCGTCTCAAGGGGTTTCGCTTTTTGGATGGGGTGGTGGGCTGCCAGTCTCTAGAGGATTTCTACCAGAATCTGGCATCCGTTCTCGCGAAACGGGTACTGGACCGGGCGAGGCGAGGGCTCTATCGCACCTACCTAGGGAGATCGGATGCGCTCCCCTACGTTTCCGGGCGGCTCGATGTCCGCCGCATGGCGTCGACGCCTTGGCGGGTCAACCTCCACTGCGCTTACGAGGAGCACACGGCGGACGTCGAGGAGAACCAGATCCTCTGTTGGACGCTGTCCGTCATCGCTCGCAGTGGTTTGTGCGGCGAGTCCGTCGTGGCCACAGTGCGGCGAGCATACCGAGAGCTGCTCGGTTGCGCCGCGCCGGTGCCGTTCCTTCCCGAGGCCTGCGTGGGACGCCTCTATAACCGGCTGAACGAGGACTACGAACCGCTGCACGGGCTTTGCCGTTTCTTCCTGGAGCACCGGGGTCCCCATCACGCCCACGGGGAGCGGGCGATGATGCCGTTCCTGGTGAACATGGCGCGGCTCTACGAGCTCTTCGTCGCGGAGTGGCTGCGATTGAACCTGCCCCCTCACGTGGAGCTCAAGGCACAGCACACCCTGAGGTTTGGCGATGAAGGCGAGCTCGAGTTTCGGGTTGATCTCCTGCTTGTCGAGCGTTCGTCGGGCAAGCCGCTTTGCGTGTTGGACACGAAGTACAAGGTGCATGCCTCTCCGACCTCCAGCGATATCCATGAGGTGCGGAGTCACGCAGATGCGCTGGGCTGCACCGAGGCCATTCTGGTCTATCCGGTGGATCTGGCAAAACCGCTGGACGCCACGGCCGGGAGTATCCGCGTTCGCACGTTGAGCTTCAGGACTGATGGAGATCTCGATGCGGCGGGGGAATCTTTCCTCGGGGCACTCATGCTGGCGGGCGGCGGATCTGGAAACCTCGAAGTGAACTCTGACGTTTCGGCCGGGGCTGCATGGGCGGGGTAGTGGGCGAGATCCGCAGTGATTCAAGTACCGCTATGTGCTGCAAGTACGTCATCACTCAGCCCCGAGGCGTCGAGAGGAAGGGGCCAGCGGGACGTTGCCAAGTTGACAATTTAACTCTGCGGGTCGAGTCCCGGGCGACGAAGGAACGTTGTTCGATTGACGGATGAGCCCTTCGAGGCCATGCACGCATTGGAGACGATCATGCCTCTTTTCGAAAT
>JARGFW010000420.1 GCA_029211085.1 Deferrisomatales bacterium
ATCGAGGAGCGGCTTACCTGGCCGGTACGAGCCGTTCTGTAGGGAGGGGGTGGCCGAAGAGGCCACCTCCTACCAGATCAGAAGGAAACGTTCTCGCTAGAGATGGTATCGCCTCACGGGCCTTTGCAGCCTCCCATCCGCGCTGTTGCAGGTTGATACGTAAGTCAGGCGTCTGCCATGATCTTTCTCGGGGATCGCACCGCCGATCTGTCCGTGGCCTTGATCTTCGCGGGGTTCAACGGCACGGTGTGCTTTCCCCCTCGAGGGGGTGTAGCTGTCTTCCTCCAGAACTATCCGTTCGGGGCATCTTCACGTACCTGCCCATGTTTCCATTAGGATGAGGCCATGAGACACGTGTGTATCTACGGAGTCGGTGCGGTTGGCGGGTTCATTGGGGCCTACTTGGCGCGAAGCGGTTGCCAAGTTAGTGCCGTGGCCCGGGGAGAGACGCTGAGCGCCCTGCGGGGGCACGGTCTGCGGGTACAGACCGGCGACGGGTTGATTGCCCAGCGCGTCGAAGCCACGGATGATCCATCGGCGTTGGGCGTCCAAGACCTGGTGGTGGTCGCGGTCAAGGCCCAGTCTTTGGCGCAGATCGCCCCCCGCATCCCCCCGCTCGTGGGGCCTCGAACGACGATCTTGACGGCCATGAACGGGGTGCCCTGGTGGTTTTTCGACGGTTTCGGGGGAGACTATGCCGGATTGCGCTTGGAATCGGTGGATCCCGACGGTGCCATCGCTGCTTCGATTCCAACCGCACGCGTGGTGGGCGGGGTCGTCTACGGAAGCTACGCTCGCAACGAACCCGGCTTCGTGCGCCACGTCTTTGGCAAGAGGCTGGTCATCGGCGAGCCGGACGGCGGTTCCTCCGTGCGTCTCAACAATCTCGCTAGCCTGCTGACGGAAGCAGGGCTTGAAGTCGAGATGTCCGAAAACATCCAGCAAGATATCTGGTTCAAGCTGTGGGGGAACATGACCATGAACCCGGTCTCGGCCCTTACGGGAGCCACCTGCGACAGGATCCTCGACGACCCACTGGTAAACCGTTTCTGCCTCGATGTGATGGCCGAGGCCTCAGAGATCGGCACCAAGATCGGCTGCCCCATCCCACAGAGCGGAGAGGCGAGAAATGCTCTGACGCGAAAATTGGGGGCGTTCAAGACTTCGATGCTTCAAGACGTGGAGGCGGGGCGGAGCGTCGAACTGGACGCACTGGTCGCTGCGGTGCGGGAGATTGGTCAGCGAGTAGGCGTGGCGACTCCCAACATGGATGCCCTCCTGGGGCTCTCACGTCTTCATGCCCGTGTCCGGGGTCTGTACCCGGAGCAGGGGCATTGACTGAACGGGCGGATAGGACGGCACGTCAAGCAATGGCCGGCGATACCTGGCCATTCCCGTCAGTACGAATTGGTATGAGACCCTGGTCTCGTTGCCTGCCGTTGGGGGGCGGCAGCGGGCAAACGGGTTTGTCGACCCCAACCAGCGAAAAAAGTGACGCCCCAGGGCCTGCGGGGCCACTGGGGCATCGGTGCGGAGGGAAGACCTATCCTGGGTCAGTGAGGAGGAGTCAGTCGGCCCCGCACCGGTGAGCATAGCAGGATATTTTGAGGTTGCTAGGGGGCGTGCTGCTTCCGCTTCGTGCTGCGGCCCTCCTGATCCTCCCCAAGTGGCCGTCACCCATTCTCCCACACCCTCTCGGCCCAGGTCTTGGCCTCCTCAAGCGTGGCGAACGAGCCCAGCAGGTCCAGTCCCTCCGCCTTGACCTCAAACAGGCGGTACTGTCCCGCCTCGATGCGGATGCACCCCACGGCGGGAGTGCCCTCCCGGCTGCGGATCTCGATCACGTCGCGGCAGTGGGGGGAGGAGAAGTGTAGGGGCATGGGAGTCGGTGGTTGGGGGCGGATGGCGGGTTGCTGGCTGCCTGCCTAAAAAAGGGAAAATGAGGTTGCGTGTGGGGGATAGTGTGGGGGAACGGCATCCGCGAGACGAAAAACAGGGACCTACGGTCGCCCGTAAGTCCCTGTATTCGTTACTGGTAGCGGGGACAGGACTTGAACCTGTAACCTTCGGGTTATGAGCCCGACGAGCTACCAAATTGCTCCACCCCGCGACACGAGGGGCGGATTATACGCGCCTT
>JARGFW010000421.1 GCA_029211085.1 Deferrisomatales bacterium
CATCTCCCCGTGGCACTTCTCGGTCACGCACCCCTGGTCCTGGGCGGCAGCGGGCACACTCAACAGCAAGATCGCGCCGGTGAAGATCCAAAACGAAACGGTTCTCATGGGAGTTTCCCCTCTTTGTCTGTTCCCCTCCGCAGCGTGCTGGGCAAAACGGTTCGAGGAGAGGGATGCCCCTCGTCAGGAGCAGGTACCCGACCCCGCCGGGACTTGTTACATAATTCACTTGATCACAAAATTGTAAGATATCGATGAGTTGATTGTCTCTCTTCCGCAGGGCAATCGGGCGGTTGCCCTGCAGTGGCCGCCTTGATCCGCTTTCAACGGGTCAGCGCTTGGGCCCTATCCCCTCTCCGGGGCTTGACTGCTTCCGCGGTGGGGGTACCCTCAAGAGCCAAAACCCCCTCCCAGAGCCTACACACAGAACCCCAGGAGTGAAGAATGGCCGAACGCATGCCGGTCCCTCCCGAGCAGATGGGCAAGATCCGGGTCGGTGTCAGCGCCTGCCTCCTCGGGCGGAATGTCCGCTACGACGGTGGCCACAAGCTGGATCACTTCCTCACGGACACCCTGGGCCGCTACGTGGAGTACGTGCCGGTGTGCCCCGAAGTGGAGTGCGGCCTGCCAGTCCCCAGGGAGGCGATGCGGCTGGTGGGAGAGGTGGATGGGCCCAGGCTGATGACCATCCGCACCCAGGTGGATCACACCGAGCGGATGCTGTCCTGGGCCCGCCGCCGGGTGCGGGAGCTGGAAGCCGAGGGGCTGTGCGGGTTCATCTTCAAACACGGTTCGCCGAGCTCGGGCATGGAGCGGGTCAAGATCTACTCTCCGGAGGGGATGCCCTCGAAGAGCGGGGTGGGGCTCTTTGCACGAATCTTCATGGAGCACTTCCCCCTCCTGCCCGTGGAGGAAGAGGGGCGACTGCACGATCCCAATCTCCGGGAGAACTTCATCGAGCGCCTGTTCACCCTGCGCCATTGGCGGGAGGTGTTGGCGGGTGGTAAGAGCCGCCGCAACCTGGTGGGGTTCCACGCGCGCAGCAAGCTTCTGCTGATGGCCCACAGCCCCAAACACCTGCGGGAGATGGGCCGCCTGGTGGCGCAGGCGGCCACCCTGGAGACCGCGGCGGTGTTCGACCGGTACCAGAGGCTGCTGCTGGAGGCCCTGTCCCTCAAGGCCACCGCGAAGAAGAACGCCAATGTGCTGCAGCACGCCATGGGGTACTTCAAAAAGGTGCTGAGCCACGACGAAAAGCAGGAGCTGGCGGAGGTGATCGAGCAGTACCGTCTGCAGCTGACCCCGCTGATCGTACCGATCACCCTCCTCAGCCACTACGTGCGCAAGTACCAAGAGCCGTATCTGGCCCAGCAGACCTACCTGCACCCCCACCCCCTGGAGCTCCAACTGCGCAACCATGTGTGATGGTTCCGTAGGTAGGACGTCACACGGGATGACACCTCCGTCTTGATCTGGCGAGGGCAACCATGAGGATCTTCGTGACCGGAGGGACGGGCTTCATCGGGGCCCGCTTGATCCCCGAGCTGCTCCAAGCGGGGGACGAAGTAGCGCTCCTGGTGCGCCCCGAGGAGCAGGGTCGCGAGGTGCCCGGCGGGGACCGCGTCCGGGTGGTGGTGGGCGAGTCGACCCAGGAGGGGAGCTGGTGGGACTCTGTGCGGGACTGCGACGCGGCGGTGAATCTGGCGGGCTACCCTGTGTTCAGCCGCTGGACCCGGCAGGTCAAGGTTCTGCTGCGGGAGAGCCGCCTGGCGACGACCCGCAATCTGGTGGCGGCGATCCCCCGTGGCAAGCCCTTCACCCTGGTGAGCGCGTCGGGGATCGGGATCTTCGGCGATGGGGGAGAGCGGGTGCTGGAGGAGGGCTCGCCCCCCGGGAAGGACTTTTTGGCGCGGCTGGCGGTGGACTGGGAGGCGGCGGCCTTCGCTGCCCGGGACCGGGGGGTGCGGGTGGCGACCACCCGCTTCGGCCTCGTCCTCGGCCACGACGGCGGGGCGCTGCCCGAGTTCGTGAAGAACGCGCGCCGGTTCCTCAACGGGCCCCTGGGCTCCGGCCGGCAGTGGATGCCCTGGATCCACTGGGAGGACGTGGTCCGCGGCATCCTGTTCCTGCT
>JARGFW010000122.1 GCA_029211085.1 Deferrisomatales bacterium
CAGCCAGGGCATCCCGATCACCGGCGTGTACATGTGGCCCGAGTCGACCCACCACCTGGTGGTGATCGGCACCCGCCACGCCTACAGCGGCATCGCCAACCAGATCTCCCAGTTGATCTTCGGCAGCAAGCTCGGCCCCTGGTTCCACATGGCGGTGGTGGTGGACGAGGAGACCGACATCTACGACAAGGACAAGGTCATCCACGCCATGTGCACCAAGTGCCACCCGGTGGACGGCATCCACGTCTACAAGAACTCGGCGGGAACCCCTCTCAACCCCTTTGCGCCGATGCACGAGCGCATGATCGGCAAGGGCTCCAAGGTGGTGTTCGACTGCCTGACCCCCCTGGACTGGAAGAAGTCCGACGTCCCGATCCTGGTCTCCTTCGACAAGGTCTATCCGCAAGAGGTCAAGACCAAGGTGCTGGAGAACTGGAAGAATTACGGGTTCAAAGACTGAGCGGACAGCGTTCGGCGGACAGCTTGAGGAAACGGAACATCTACTGAGAGCTGACAGCTGATCGCTGACAGCCCGAGAGGAGCTTTACCATGGCCGAGTACGACACCTTCATCCTCACCGACCTCAAAGACGCGGTGCTCGATACCGAGATCGACATCACCATCCGCGACCTCACCCCGGGCCGCGCCAAGTACTGCTGCAAGTGTGTACGCGCCAAGATGTCCAACGACCCGGACAAGTACCCGGACCGCCTGTGGCCCCTCCTGGGCCGTGGGCAGTGGGTGGGGAAGCCGTGGTCCATTGAGATCGCCGAGTTCGTCAACAAGATCCCGGCGGAGTGGCGGTAATGCCCACGGGGTTCGCAGATCTGCGGGACACGCTGCAGACCCTTGGCGACAAGGGCCGGCTCCTCCAGGTGGAGGAGCCGGTGGACGCCGCGTTTGAGGCGGCGGCACTGCTGGCCGCTGCGGCCCGCCGTGGGGACGGAGCGGTGCTGCTGTCCCGCATCGAAGGCTCCACGGTGCCGGTGTGCGGCAATCTCGTGCACAGCCGGGAGGTGCTGGGCTGGGCGCTGGGGGTCGCAGAGGAAGCGGTGCCGGCGGAACTGACCCGCCGGCTGGGTTCTCCCATTCCCCCGGTGCTCACCGGCGATGGCCCGGTCCAAGCCGTAGAAGCCAAGGCATCCCTGGCGCAGACCCTGCCGATCCTCACCCACTACCGCAGCGACTCAGGACCGTTCATCACCACCGGCCTGCTCTCCGCCCGCGACCCCGTCACGGGAGTCGTCGCCCGAGGGATTCACCGCATGGAGTTGCGGGGGGAAAACGAACTGGGGGTGGCGTTGATGAACCCCCCGCTGGCGGATGTGTATGCACAGCACAAACATCAGGGGACGCCGATGCCGGTGGCCGTGGTGGTGGGTATCGACCCCCTGACCTTCTGCGCCTTCGCGCTGAAGGGCTCACCCCAGGTGGACAAGCTTGCCATCGCCGGGGGGCTGCGTGGGTCGCCGGTGGAGGTCACCACCGCCGCCCACACCGGCATCCCGGTACCGGCCCGGGCCGAGTTCCTGCTGGAGGGAGAGATCGACCCGACCGACGAGCGCAAGGACGGGCCCCTGGGGGAGATCGGGGGCTACTCCATGGCCTTTGCGGCCACCCCCACCTTCCGGGTACGGCGCATCACCCACCGCGTCGACCCCATCTACCACGCGCTGCTGCCCACCGGGCCCGAAGGGGACCTGCTTCTGGCCACCGTGGCCGAAGCGTCGATTGCGTCCCGGGTGGCGGAGCTGTTTCCGTTTGCCCGGCGCTACCACTTCGTCCCGTCCACCTTCGGTTCGTCCCTGGTGGTACAGGTAGCGCCGGCACCCCGCGCGCAGGTGCGGAGCCTGCTGGTCCACCTGGTCACCCTGGGGATGGTCAAGAAGGTGGTGGCGGTGGCCGACGACGTGGACCCGGGCGACCCGGTGGAGGTGGAGTGGTCGGTGGCGACCCGCTGCCAGCCCGACCTGGACGGCATGATCCTGTCTGATCTAAAGGGACATGTGATCGATCCATCGTGCCCGAAGCTGTTCCACACCGCCAAGCTGGCCCTCGACGCCACGGGCTACGAACGGGTACGCGGGCACCAACGGGCCGTGCTCGACCCGGACGCCGTGATCAGAGCCGCAACTTTGCTACCGGAAAGGAGTTCCCATGGCTGAGAAGCGCATCGTCGTCGGCATCTCCGGGGCCACCGGCCCCCAGTACGGGATCCGGATGCTCCAGGTGCTGCGAGACCTGGGGGTGGAAACCCACCTGGTGCTGTCCCAGGCGAGCCGGCGCAACATCGTGCTGGAAAGCGACTGGAAGGTGGAGGACGTGGAGCGCCTGGCTGCGGTCAGCTACGACCCGGATGACGTGGGCGCCGCCATCGCCAGCGGCTCGTTCCTCACCGACGGCATGGTGATCGCTCCGTGCTCGGTGAAGTCCGCCTCGGCGATCGCCAACTCCTACAACGAAAACCTACTGGTGCGGGCCGCCGACGTGACCCTGAAGGAACGGCGGGACCTGATCATCCTGTTCCGCGAGACACCCCTGCACAAGGGTCACCTGAACATCCTCAGCCGCTGCGCCGACCTGGGCGCGGTGATCCTGCCCCCGATGGTCTCCTTCTACCACCGACCCACCACCGTCCAGGAGATCGTCGACCAGACCGTGGGCAAGGCCCTGGACGCCCTGAAGATCGAACACGACCTGTTCCGCCGCTGGAAGGGCAGCGACATCGCGGTGGTGAAGTAGGGCTGGGACGCTGGGAAGCTGGAACGGGCCCTCGCGTCCCGGCCTCCTGGCCTTCCAGCATCCCAGCAGGGCGACCACGCCTCACCCGCGCCCATAGAGGCTTTCCCGCAGGGACGCCTTCACTGCGGCGAGGCGTTCCGGGTGGCGGATGGGGCAGGGCTGCTGCCACGACTCCCAGGAACCCAGCAGCCGTTCGTAGGGATCGCTGCAGGCCCGGGAATAGAACACCCGTGCCGCCGGAAAGTGCTCGGCCGCCACCTCGCGAAGCAAGGCGTACAGCCGGTCGCGGCGGACAGCATCTTCGGTGTGGAACATGACCGCAACCGTCTGCCTGCCCTTGCCGGTGCCCAGTTTGCCGAACACGTACTCGTCCGGATATGCCTCCCCAAACCGGGTCAACAGCTCCAGGCACTGTTCCCGATCCGCCAGCACCGCGACCACCTTCCAGCAGTCCCACGCCGTCTCCAACCGGACAGTCCCCGGCGTTTCCTTCAACTGCTCCAACAGGGACGTCAGGCAGGGCAGGCAGCGGCTGTACAGGCGCTCCTTGGTGTGCCGCAAACGCGGATCGGTCTCGAAGCTGACCCAACCCTCCCGCGACGCCCGCTGGCTGAAATAGATGGTCATGGTGGCAATCCCTCCCCCTCGCGCGGCCTTCCCATCAGGGCACGTCGTCGGCACCCGCCCGGTAGCCCGGCAACTCGACAACCGCGCAGGCGCCCTTCCCGGGGAGGTTCTCCAACCGGATTCCACCACCTCGCTCGTCGATGATCCGGCGGCACACCGGCAAACCGAGGCCGCCCCCGCCCTCCTTGGTGGTGAAGAACGGCACGAAGAACTGCTCCGGGTTCGCGGTCCCCAGTCCGACCCCGTCGTTCTCCACCCGCACCTCGACCCAGGGGCGTTCCTCCACCCGGGCCCGGGGGTTGAGCAGGGAGTCGCCCCCCACCGTCACCTCCCGCACCCGTTTGTGGCTGCTCACCCGGATCCTGCCGCCCTCCCCCGTGGCGTCCAGGGCGTTGATCATGAGATTGAGGAACACCTGCTTCATCTCCCCGGGGTCGGCCAGCACAAACGGCGTCTCCGGATCCCACACGACCTCGGTGGCAACCCCGCGGCGCCTCACCCGGTAGCTGAGCAGGCTCAAGGTGTCCTCCACCACCCCCTTGAGCCCCAGGGGAACCAGCCGCGGGTTCTGGGAAGAGGCGGAACGTGCGTAATCGAGCAACTGTTCCACGATGCGTCGGCAGCGCTCCGCCTCACGGAAAATCCGTTCCCGAACCTCGCCGCCCGGGTCGTCGCCTTCCTGCTGGATCAGCAACCGCGCGAAACCCAGGATCACCGAGACCGGGTTCCCCACCTCGTGGACCAGGGAGGTCGCCAACTCCCCCAGGCTGGCCTGGCGTTCATAGACCACCATCTTTCGCTGCAGGCTCTCCTGCAGGGAGGACTCGGAGAACAGCAACACGCGCCCAGCGGGACGACCCACCGCGTCGAACACCAAGCGGGTGCGGGTGCGCAGCACCAGCAGGCTGCCGTCGGTGCGGGTGCCCCGGCAGGTCGCCTCCTCCCAGGCCTTCCCCTGGGCGGGTCGGGTCAGGGGGCAGGCACTGCGGTCGCCGCAGCCGAGGAACTCACAGCAGGCCAGGCCGACCGCTTCGCCGGAGGTTCTTCCGGTCATGATCTCAGCCGCAGGATTGACCCTCTGGATGCGCCCTTCCAGGTCGGTCAAGCAGATCCCGTCGCCCGTGGCCTCCAGACATGCGACAAGAGTGTCGCATGCCTGGGAATCGTGTATATTCTTCATGCCCGTATCTTGTCCCATGGGAACGCCGCTGGAGTTTCGGCCAAACATGCCTCGATGGGTGGCCATCCACGACCCTCTCGCACACCTTCGCGGTTGGGCCTGGCGCGGCCGCGGCGGAGCGGTCAGCACAGGAAGGAACCGTGTCTCTTCCCGCGTCCGCTGGTCGACCCGCAGTGGCGGGTGCAGCCGCAGAGGAGGCCTGAGTCTAGAACAGGTTCCCTGCGGACACCACCGGTACCGTCTGCGTCCACACGCCGGGCACTCCCATCCACCGTGCCCGGCCCCGAGCGGAATACAGCATGAGCGCTGAGTCCACCCCGGCCGCCGGGCCCGCCACGCGGCGGCTATCCCCGTTCCGCCCTGGCGATCCGGAGCGCTTCGTGTTTCCCGAGAGTTGGCAGGGCCGGCTGCGCGAGCCCAGGCCCTGCCCGGCGGGTACGGTTTGCGAGGTGGAGATGCCGAGCCGCCTGCACGCGTCGGTGATCGACATGAACCGCTTCGACGTGGGCAGACCAGGGGGCGGAGGGCTCGGTTTTGCCGTGGCCCTGTTCTGCCGCAGCCGCGCCGTGGTCTCCGGTGGCCGGGAGGTGGTGGCCAGCGGGAACCGGCCGGGCATCGCCACCCACCTGGGCCGACTGTTCCAGGCGGCCACCGACGTGCCGCTCGGCGTGGAGATCGAGATCAACGACCACGGCCGTCGGCACATGGGCCTGGGCTCCTCGATCACCACCATCAGCGCCGCGGCGGTTTCCCTGAACGAACTGTTCGGGAGGCCGTTTAGCCAGCGCGATCTACGCAAGCTGGTAGCCCACAACTACTGTGAAGAAGCCGCCGGAGACCCCCACAGCCTGGTGCCCGGCTTCGAAACCAACGTCGGGGCCATGGCCGGCATCCATGGCGGGATGGTGGTGGCCACGGACGGGTGCGAACTGCTGTGCCGCATGCCGTTCCCGGAACCGATGCGGGCCCTGCTGGTGCTGCCGCGCATCGGCCCGGAGGTGGCCTCGGGGGACCAGGAGGTGGAGGCCCTGCTCACCAACGCCCGCGACGGCGACCGGCAAGATGCCCGGGAGAAGGCCTACCGCATCCTGATGGACCTGCTACCCGCCATGTACCGCGGCGACATGCAGGCCCTGGGGGAGGTCGTGTACCAGTTGACGCTGCTGGGTTCCAAGCGAGCCGAGTGCAGCCTGCACGGCAACCACGGCGAAGAGATCTTTCGGACCCTGCGGCAGTTTCGGGAACAGGGGGCGGAGATCGTCTCCATGAGTTCGGTGGGTCCGGCCGTGTTTGCTCTCAGCAGCCGCCCCGAGGTGTGGCGCCGCTGGCAGGAGTGGACGACCCCCGGGGCCGCCGACTGCGCCCTGGAAGTGCCGGTGGACAACGCCGGTGCCCGGGTGCGGATCGACGGGGTGCCCATCCCGTACCGGCTCGAACCCTGGTGGTACCAGCCGGAAGACCGTCCGGCGGGCGGTGCGGCGTAGACCCAGGGGCACCTCCAAGACCCAGAGGCACGGCTGCAGCAATCGCGCTCCACGGGAGCCATGAAAAGAGCCACGGAAATGCCATGAAGAAGACCCAACGACTGCTGGCGGTGGACGACGAGGCGGGTATGACCGACCTGCTGCGCCGCGTACTCACCGCCGAAGGGTACTCGGTGACCACCTGCGCCTCCGCCGAAGAAGCCGACGGAGTGCTGGCCGGAGAACCGTTCGACCTGGTCATCACCGACCTGGTGATGTCGGGCAAGGGCGGCGAGCACCTGGTGCGGCGGGTGCGCGATGAGCACCCGGACACCGAGATCATCGTCATCACCGCCCACGCCTCGGTAGACTCGGCCATCGAGGTGATGAAGCAGGGCGCGTTCGATTACCTGCGCAAACCCCTGCTGCCCGAAGAGATCCTCCACGCCGTCAACCGGGCACTGGAACTCAAGGGGCTGCGGGACGAGGTCCGTGCCCTGCGGCGGGAGAAGGAAAACAGCCTTCACGGCAAGATCCTGGGGCGCAGTCCCCTCCTGCAGCGCGCCTTCGAGCGCCTGCGGCGGGCCGCCCACACGGACGCGACGATCCTCATCGAGGGGGAGTCGGGCACCGGCAAGGAACTGTTCGCCCGCGCCATCCATGGCGAGTCACCCCGGGCATCGGGCCCGTTTATCCCCGTCAACTGCGGGGCCATTCCCTCCAACCTGTTGGAGACCGAGCTGTTCGGTCACGCCCGCGGGGCGTTCACCGGCGCCCACGCGGAACGCATCGGGTACTTCGAAGCGGCCTCGGGGGGCACCCTGTTCCTGGACGAGATCGGAGAACTGGAGACGGTGCTGCAAGTGAAGCTGCTGCGGGTGCTGCAGGAAGGCTGCGTCACCCGGGTCGGAGAGACCCAAGCCCGCGCCGTGGACGTGCGCATCGTCACCGCCACCAACAAGAACCTCCTCGACGAGGTCCGCCAGGGCGCGTTTCGCCAAGACCTGTACTATCGCCTGCACGTGGTGCATGTGGTGGTCCCGCCGCTACGCGATCGCCGCGAGGACGTGCTGCTGCTGGCCCACGCCTTCCTGCACCGCTACACGGAGAAGTACCGCAAGAGCTTCAGCGACATCGACCCGAAGGCCGCGTGGATCCTGCAACACTACGACTACCCGGGGAACGTCCGCGAGTTGGAGAACATCATCGAAAGCGCGGTTGTCACCGGGCGGGGCAAGGTGTTGCGGCCCGCCCACCTGCGCGAGGCCCTGGGCGAGGACCTGTTCGGCGAAGTGGTCGGAGACTCGGAGGACCTGGACCTGCCGTTCGCAGAGGCCGCCGGCCGGGTGGTGGAGCGCTTCGAGCGCTCCTACCTGGAAGCGCAACTGCGGCGCTTCGGCGGGCGCATCAACCGGGTGGCGCGGGCTGCCGGGCTGTCGCGGCGCACCGTCGAGCGCAAGATGAACAAGTACTCCCTGGAGCGCCGCAACTTCGTGCCCCAGGGCAACGACGCCGCGGTCGACCCGTGAAGATTCTGGCCGTCTACTACTCGCGCACAGGGACCACCGAAGCCGTTGCGCGCAGCGCCGCAGACCTGCTGGCCGAGATGGGGCACGCCCTCACCCGGGTGGCCCTGCAGCCCCGGGTCGACCTGCCCTACCCCCTGTGGCTGGCCCTGTCGTTCGTCCCCGGCTCCCGGTTCCCCGTAGCCGCTCCCCCCGACCCGTCCGGGTTCGACGCCTGCCTCCTGGCCCTGCCCAAGTGGACCTTCGCCTGTCCCCCGGTGAACACCTTCCTGGCCCAACACGGCAGCCGGCTCCCGCCCACCGCCGTGTTGGTGACCTGTGGCGGCTGGGACCAGGACCGCTACCTGGCCCAGTTGGAACGGCGGCTGCAAGGGCAGGGGGTTTCCGTGCTCGGCGGCCTGGCCCTGCGCAAGAAGGAACTGCAGGGCGACCCGCTGCCCCAGATCCTGAGCGACCTCCTGGGGACGTGCTTCCCCGTGTCGGGGTCGTGACCGGAATCGACTGCTGGCGAGGCGCGGGCATGGGCAGCCCGAAACATGCCGACATCCGGCCCACGACGCGCACGGTGCTCCGCACCAGGGGGGCGTTCGCCGGATTCTTCGGCTGGAAGAGTCGCGGGCTTCGGCAAAAGGGATTGCCTGGGAATTGAGAAAGCGGGGCACCGCCTGGTACTCGCAGAGGTCCAGGACCTCGAGCGCGGCGAGGGGGACGGCGAGGCACAAAGTATACTTGGTTGCTACCGACGTGGTGAGCGAGTCGCGTAAGACTGCCCGCGCCGACCCGGCTGTGCAGGCGTTCTTTGCGCGGGCGGCCGACGGGCAAACCTCTCACTACCTGTCGGTAGTTTCCGTCGGGGCGTTGCGGCGGGGCGTTGAGTTGATCCGTCACCGGGGGGGCGAACGGCAAGCACGGCGGCTAGGGGAGTGGCTGGAGGGGATTCTCGCGGAGTACGGGTTTTGTCTTCTCGATTTCGACGAGCAGACGGCCCAGGTGTGGGGGCGACTGCGGGTGCCTCACGGAATGCCCTGGACAAGCAGCTCGCAGCCACGGCGCTGGTTCACGGCCTTACGGTGGTAACCCGCAACGTGGAGGATTTCCACGGAACGGGAGTGCGGGTGATCGACCCATTCGAAGGATGCAGTGCCCGGACTTCCGAACGTCCGGACGGCTAGCCGAGAGCGCCCAGGCCCAGCTCTGCCAACCTGTCCGGGCTCGGCACGCCGTCGGGGGTGTAGCCGAGGGCCTGGTAGTACTCGTCCAGCAGCGTGTCCAGATCGGCCACCGTCTGTCCCGAGGCGGGGCCGGCCTTCTCCAGTGGTTCCGTCAGCATGCGCTTCGGCAGGGTGTCGTCCTTGCGCCCGAACCCCTCGCGCACGTTGAAGCACCGCTCCAGGCAGACGATGCGCTCGCCGATCCGGGTCAACTCGTCAACGGACCCGAGTTCCGCGATGCCGGTGGCGGCCACCAGGAACCCGGCGTAGTCCTCCAGGGTCAGCCCGGAGTTGCCGAAGGTGCAGGCGATCAGGGAGTCTTCCACCGCCTGGGCCTTCTGGTTCCCGGCGATGGACGCGCCCTTCCCCACCTCGGTCAAGGGGTCGACCTTCCCCGCCAGTTCGTCCCGCGGGCGGCCGTACATGTGGTTGCCGCCGATGTTCGAGGTGGCCATGCTCAGCCCGTAGCCCTTCACTGCCCGGGGCTCGTAGCCCGGGATCTCCAGCCCCTTGATGTGAACTGCGCAGTCCCGGGCCGCCCCTCCCAACACCTCGGCCGCCCGTTTGACCCCCTGGCCGAGCAGTTCCCCCAATCCCTCGCGACGGCCGATCTGTTCGAGCAGCGCCATCGCCCCCAACCGATCCCCCCAGCACAGCGCCAACCCCCCGGTGTCCTGCATGCCGATGACGCCCCGCTCGAACAGCTCGACGGCGAACGCAACCGACACGCCGGCGCTGATGGTGTCGATGCCGTAGAAGTCGCACACGGCGTTGGCGTCGATGATGAACTGGCGGTCCGCGATACCCAGCAGCGGCCCCAGGGCGAAGACGGACTCGTACTCCGGGCCGTCGATCTGGGTCCCCCGATACGGCCCGCTCGCCACTGTGCGCATGCCGCCGCAGCGGGTCATGCAGCCGTAGCAGCCGGCCGGGGCTTCCTTGACCTTGAGGAACTCGTCACCGGTGATGGCGGCGATGCCGTCGATGCTGCCCTCGCGGAAGTTCCGCACCGGCAGGATGCCTTTCTCCATCAACACCGTGGTGATGTATGGCGTGCCGAGGGTGTTGAGGGCCTTCCGCCGCGGGTTGGTGCGCAGCATCGCGATCTGCTGGCGCGCCAGCTCGTCGAAGCGGGCCGGCTCGTGGGCCATCGGTTTGCGTTTGCCGGGCTGGATGGCAATGGCCTTGAGGTTCTTCGACCCCATCACCGTGCCCACTCCGCCTCGCGAAGCGGTGCGTTCTCCGGCGGTGATCACCGCGTAGCGCACCTGCTTTTCCCCCGCCAGGCCGATGCAGGCAGCCTCGGTACGGACCCCGTGCCGCGCCTTCAGCCGTTGTTGGGTTTCCCGGGGGTCCAGGCCGGTGAGGTCTGCGGCGTCCAGATGGTGGACGCCCTCAGCGTCGAGGGTGAGGTAGGTCGGCGACGCGGCCATGCCCTCGATGATGATCTGGTCGTAGCCAGCCGACTTCATCCACACGCCGAAGTTGCCCCCGACGAACGACCGCACCAGGGTCCCGGTCATGGGGCTCTTGGTGACCACCGACCACTTGGAGAACCCCTGCAGCCGGGTCCCCCCCAGGATGCCGATCCCCAGCACCAGTTTGTTTTCCGGCGACAGGGGCTCGATGCCGGGGGCGAGTTCGTCGTACAGGTACTTCACCCCCAGTCCCCGAGCCGAGAGGAACTGGGCAAAATGGCTACGGGGAATGTCTTCCTCGCGGTGGGTGCCAGTGGTCAGGTCGATGCGCAACAGCTTGCCGGCGATGGTGGACATGGGGCCTCTGCGGTCTCCGCTGGATGGAAGGGTCCTACCCCCCGGCCACGACCACCACCAGGGTCAGCAGGTCGCCGTCGGAGAGTTCTGCGTCCAGGGGCAGCGGGTGTCGCCCATTGCGCAGCACGACGATGTCGGGGTCCAACTGCCCGTCGGCGCCCGCCGCTCCCGCGCCTCCTGCACCTGCGGCACGAGCCCCCCCATGGGCGCCGAGGAGTCGGACGTGTGCCGGGTCCCCGTGGGTCCGCTGCAGCCAGCGCAGCAGGTCCCCCAGGGTGGAACCGTCGAACTCGACGTCCACCGGATCGGCACCCAACCTGGCCTGCAAGTCCGGAAAGCCGACCAGCTTCACCGCGACCCGCATGGAGCGTTTACAACCCCGTCCGGCGGGCGGCGATCTCCTCCCGTGCCAGGCGCCGGGCGGTTTCCGTGAAAAACCAGCGATCGAGCTGATCCTCGAGCCAGTCCAGATAGTTGGGCGGGTTCTGTGCAAAGCGTTCGCAGTCGATGGGGAAGCCCCGGTCACTGAGCCGAAAGAGTTTGTCGGCGTCCTTCACGATGGATTCGTGGAGGGATGCGCTGCCGGGACGCGTGTCGTGGCCGGCGATGATGTCCACGATCTCGTCCGCCAGCGCCTGCGGCCAACCGAGACCGGCGAGGATCTCCCCCGCCATGCCCGCCCCTTCCCGTTCGTGAACCTTGGTCAGCTCCGGGTCCTGGACATTGGGGCCGAAGGCGGCCAACTGGCGGTCCTCGGGAACCCGGGACCAGCCGATGTCGTGCAGCAGGATCGCCGGGATCACCACCTGTGGGTTCCCCCCCTCCTCGGCCAGGAGGCGCTCCGCGAACTCCCTGGAGATCCGGGTGTGGACGTCGTTGTGCCGGGTCTGCAGGTAGGGCAGAGCCGCCGCCAGGACCGGCTCGAAGCCTTGGGCGCCGTCGGTCATGGGTGCCGCGGTGCCCCCCCTGGAGGGGCCGAAATCAAGAAGTTGCCCACGGGTACGTCGAGCAACCGGGAGATCGGCCGGCACTTCACCTTGAGCAGGAACATCCCCCGGGTGTCGCCCAGTTCGCCCCAGAGCGACTCGAAACTTCCGGTGCCCTTCGAGATGACCAGGTCGCACCGGGCCAGCGCCTCGGCGGCCGCCCCCTGCGCTTCCGCAGGCACCAGGAAACCGTCCACCGCAACCACCTGGTCCGCGAGCCCCTCCAGGGAGAAGAAATGAGCGTCCGCCAACGTTGCGTCCTCGAAGAACTCCGGTTCCTTCACCACCAGGGTGACGTGGGCGCCGGCTTCCTTGAGCAGGCGGATCACCAGGGAGTCGAACCCGACCTCCCCGGCGTTGTCCAGGGCGTACACCACCCGTCGGGCACCGAGCCCCGCGGCCACGTCTCCCTGGACGATGGGAGCGGGCCCGCCCTGTTGCAGCAGACCCTGGAGTTCATCGAAGGCGAACGGACCGGTGGGCACCCCCAGTGGCGCGACGTTGGCAAGAGCCGCCACCGAGCAGGCACGGAGGAAACGCTCCCCCGCGGTGTTGCCGGCTTCGATGTAGGCGGAAGCGGATGGCAGCAGTTCCGCGGCCGCCCGGTTGCTCGCGGCCTTGGCCTCCGCATAGGTTCCCCGGGCGGCGGGGGCAAGGGCGAAAGCGGCCTCCGTGCTGCGGTTGCTCACCTGGCCCATGCACGGCAGCTCGCCGCTGTTTTCGACCATGGTCGCCAGCAGAGCCTCCAAGAGGCGCAAGCGCTCCCGGCCCACCAACCCGGTGGCGGCGCGGTGGTAGATCCATTGGGTGATACAACTGCCGCACTCGACTTCTGGTCGCACGACTCCCTCCGCTGCAAAGAACCTGCCGGGGCCGCCGAGGTGACCCCGGCAGCGCCGGTGGTTGGGTCACCCTCCGGAATCAGTGCATGTAGCGGCCGCCGTCCACCACCAGGGTCTGGCCGGTGATGAAGTTGGACTCGTCGCTGGCGAAAAACGCCACCGCCCCCACCAGGTCGCCGGGCTGCTCGAGACGGTTCAGGGGGGTCTTGGAAACGTCGTACTTCTGCACGTCGCCGATGGTGCGGCTGGCCGCGGTGTCGGTGTAGCCCGGAGCCACCGCGTTCACGCAGATGTCGTGCGGGCCCATTTCCATGGCCAGGGACCGGGTGAAGGCCAACACCCCGCCCTTGGAGGTGACGTAGTGGATCATCCCCTTGGAACCCGTGAACGCCACCTCCGAGGCGATGTTGACGATCTTGCCCCCGCCCTGGGACTGCATCTGGGGGATCACCGCCCGGCAGGCGAGGAACGGCCCTTTGAGGTTCACGGTCATCAGCCGGTCCCACTCCGCCGGCGAGGTCTCCAAGATCCCCACCCGGGAGACACCGCCGTACATCGCCGCGTTGTTCACCAGCACATCGATGCGGCCGTACCTCTCGATGGTCGCCGCGGCCATCCGCAGGGTATCCGCCTCGCTGGTGACGTCCATCTCGATGGCCAGGCCGCCGCCCGCCTCGATCGACGCCTTCGCCTGTTTCGCCTCGTCGGTGTCGAAGCGGTGGGCCGCCATCACCACCTGGGCGCCCTGGGCGGCAAGCCCGAGGCAGAACTCCCGGCCGAGACCCTTGGCCCCCCCGGTCACGATCACCACCTTCCCTTCCAACCTGCCCATGGAGCCTCCTGTGGTTCAATTTCCCGCAGGGATGGGCCAGTCGACGGCAAACCCAACCCCTTTTCTCTTGGACGGGATTGCACGGATCTCACGGATTGAGAATCAAAACCCAAAGCCAAATCTCTTGCTCTGGATCTTCCGTCCGCGCAATCCGTGAAATCCTGTCAAAAATCGCCGTTGCCTCGCCGTTGGCCTCCCTAGAACGCCCGTGTTTCCCACGGCCGGTAGGAGAGGTCGTAGTCCTTGGCGATGGCCTTGTAGCAGTTGTACCCGCTGCCGCGGCCGATGCCGTGGGCCGAGTGGGCCGCCGAGGAACACAGGTAGTAGTCCTTGACCGGCATCCGGTAGTTGGAGATCTCCGGGAACGGGCGCAGCCGGCCGAGGCGGCTGGCGTCGGCATCCAGGGCACCCCAACCGCCCTGGGGCATGGTGAGGTTGCGGTTGACCACGTCGTCGGGGGTGGTGATGTACGCCTCGATGAAGTTGCTGCGGTTGACGTTGGGGGCGTAGGTGCCCCACTCGTCCACGAAGCGGGTGGCGATCTCGCGCTTCATGCGCAGCCACTCGCGCTCCGAGAAGTTGCGCCACGGGCAGGTGAACTCCTCCACCAGGGCGGCGAAGCGCCCGGCGGGCGCACGGGTCGGGTCCCACTGCACGTCGGGGGCCACCAGCAGGTAGAGTTGGTTGGCGATCCCCTGCGCCCAGCGCTCCTTCTGGTAGCGGCCGCTCAGGTAGTAGTCCGGGTCGGCCTTGCCCAGGTAGAGCCGCGGCACCATCCCCAGATCGGGGTTCTGCGGGTAGATGGGGTCCTCCATCAGGGCCACGTTGCCCCAGAACAACTGGGTACGCTCGTAGCCGGTGTCCTCCAGATTGGACGGCTTCTGCTTGAGTTTCTGGGTCTTCTGCCAGAGCTCGCGGGGCACGTACTTCTCCCCCAGCATGTCCAGGGTCTGTTCGACGTTCAGGTCGCTGATGACGATGTCGGCGGCGATCTCGCTGCCGTCCGCGAGACGGATGCCGCAGGCCCGCTCGTTCTCCACCAGCACCCCCGCCACCTCGTTGAGGACGAAAAACTCGCCGCCTTCCTTCTGGAACGCCCGCAGCAGGGCGTGGCTGATGGAGTGGGTGCCGCCGATGACGATCGCCGCACTCTCCACCGAGAGCACCAGGCCGAGCACGTGGATGTGCCAGTACAGGCCCGGCTTGTCGCAGGGCATCAGGCCGTTGGAGGTCTGCATGGCCCGCATGTAGAAGGTCTGCAGTTCGGGGCTCTCGAACAGGTCGACGGCGATCTCGCCCACGGTCATGTGGCCGTACTTGGGGTCCATGCCGAAGCTGGGATCGCTGGTGAGCTTCTCCAGCGGGTCCTGCGCGCCCCACGCGTCCGGACCCGTGTAGCGGTACTCGCCGAAGGCGTTGCGCCAGCCGCTCTGGAACCGGCCCAGGATCTCGTCGCAGACATCGGCGTCCTTGCCCGAGATCCGGCGCACCTGGTCCACCACCTGCTGGGCGTTGGCGTCGTTGAACTCGCCGCGCCCGGTGAGGGGATCGACCACGTTGAACACGGCCTTGCCCATCATGTACTTGCCGTCCGGGTAGATCCACGCCTCGTTGTACTCCGGAAACTTGTAGACCAGGCCGAAGTCCCGGAGGTTGAAGTCGTTGTACGCCGGGTGGGTATAGAAGCGGGTGAAGTGCGCACACACGTTCTGGATGTACCCCGGCGCGGGAAGCTCCTCACCGCAGGCACCGCCGCCGCACTCGTGCCAGCGCTCGAACATCGCCGTCTTCAGACCGGCGCGGGCTAGGTAGCACCCGATGATGGTGGCGTGGTGTCCGCCCCCCATGATGACCGCGTCATATTTTGCGTCTGGCATCTTCGTCGCCTCCTGAATGCTCCGTATCGTGAATCAGCCCAAAGCCGGGTTAGCAGCCCGTTGATTTATGATTCATGCGGCCTCCGCAGCCACTTTTCTGT
>JARGFW010000123.1 GCA_029211085.1 Deferrisomatales bacterium
ATGAACCGGACAGATCATGTGCTACAACCCCGGACAGTCTATTTGCTCCCGACATGATCCTGGGGTGATTCTTGACAGGACGGGGGGGTTTCGGACACAATAGGTCGGAATTTGCAGGGGTACCGACCCGGTCGTTCTGCGGACGCACAGCCCCAAGGAGCCCCGGTTTCGTTCCCAAACCACGAAAGGAGATTCCCATGCGCCACGCACCCCTCTTGACCCTGCTCGCCCTGGCCGTTGCGGCCCTGCTGTTTGCCGGCTGTTCCCACCACGGGGGCATGCACCACGGCATGTCCGGCGACGACGGCGCCCGCACCGACATGCTCTACTCCTGCGCCTGCGGCCCCGAGTGCAAGTGCGGTTCGGTGAGCACCCAGCCGGGGAACTGCAAGTGCGGCAAACCCATGGAGTGGGGCCACGTGGTGCGCATCGAGGGCGACACGGCGTTCGTGTGCACCTGCGACGAGGGCTGCAAGTGCTCCGCCGACCCCAAGGACCCGATGAAGTGCGGCTGTGGGAAAGATCTGAAGAAGGTCAGCCTGAAGGACAGCGGCATCTTCTACTGCAACTGCGGCGGCAAGTGCCGGTGCAACGTCCTCTCCGACAAACCCGGGGCGTGCAAGTGCGGGATGCAGCTGCACCAGTGAGGAGGCTAGGAGGCTAGGAGGCTGGGAGGCTAGGAGGCTGGGAGGCTGGACGGCTAGGAGGCTGGACGGCTGGTCAGCTGGACGGCCGAGAAGGGACACAGGGGAGGCGCAGAGGCGCCTCCCCTGCTTTATTTGCCCTACGGGCGGTTGACGGGAAGACGTGTCAGCAACAGGGTACGGAGGAGAAGTAAGGAACTCTCATGAGGAGGTCTCCATGGTTACCACTCTCACCTCGCAAGGGCGGATCACCTTGCCGGCGGCAGCCCGCCGGCAGCTGGGCCTCAAACCGGGAGCCAGGCTCGAAGTGCTCGTGACCGAGGACGGACGGCTCGAGGTGATCCCACTGTCCGAGTCGGTCCAGGCCCTTAAGGGGATGGTTCCGAAACCGGCCAAGCCCCTGCCCCTGGAAGACATGGCCCGGGCCATCGCGGAAGGCGCCGCCTCGTGATCGGCCTCGATACCAACGTGCTGGTTCGCTACGTGGTGCAGGACGACCCCGGCCAGGGGGGATGCAGTTGCATCCGTGAGTAGGCGAGAAAGCTAGGCGTCTGGGAGGCTAGAAAGCCCATGCCAACGCGCGGCTTTGCGCTGACTGACAGAAACAGACCGTCGGACAAGCTACGGGGGAGGTGCCGCGGCGTCTGCTCCGCCTTGTCACCTGGCCGAAGATTCGGGCGGGAGAGGCGACCGATGGCGACCGACGGCCTTGACTCCTGTCACGCGACAGCCGATAGTGTGTACATACTTATCATTCTGTACAGTCTGCACAGGAGCCTCCAACCATGACCCGCATCGGTGCCACAGAGGCCCGCGCAAAGTGGGCTGATCTGCTCGACCATGTCATGTTCAGCCGGGAACGCATCATCATCGAACGCCGCAATAAGGCCGTGGCCATCGTTCCTCTGGAAGACCTGGAACTCCTTCAGAAACTGGAGGACCGGATCGACGCGCGCGCGGCACAGGCGGCCCTCGACGAGATGGGGGAGGCCCCTGGGACCACGTGGGAGGAGTTCCGCAAAGAGCTGGGTCTGTAGAGGACTCCCGTGGCAAAGGTTAAGTACACGCTCATCGTCTCAGCTCGAGCGCAACGGGACCTCCGCAAGCTCACACGCCGCAACGCGCGCTTGGCAAAGGCTCTCGACGCCTGCCTTGGATCTCTCGAGTCCGACCCACGCCCGCAGGGCGTTGAGAAACTCACGGGGCACGCCGGGACCCTGAAGTACGACCCACGCACGGGAGCCCTACTCAAGCAGGCCTGGCAGGTGGACCTCTGGCGGGTTCGTGTGGAAGGGAATTGTCGGCTCGTGTACGCGATTCTGGATGACCTGGTGCTCATCATCGTCACCCGGGTGGGCGATCGCAAAGAGGTGTACGAGAACATCGGAGACGTGGACCTCTGAGGCGGCGCGGACCGGGTCCCATACGTTCGATCGGAACGCAAGCGAAACCGAGCACTCCGAGGTGTTCCCAGCGCCGCTTCCCAGTCCACCTAGTCGCCCCAACCCCTACTCCAGCCCCGCCAGCACCTCCTCCAGCCGCGTGCCGTTGCGGTAGTCCTCGTTCATCTGCACGACCCCGCCGCGGTCGATGACCACCGTGGTGCCCATGGTGCCCCCGTAGCGGGACTCGACCCCGTCCCCGAGGTCCGCCAGCACGCGGAACCCGGGGCCCCCGAAGCCGTGGGACTCCTGTGCCGAACGCGCGTCGGCGACGCTGCCGGAGACGTAGTCCACGGCCAGGAACTCGACCCCGGGGTAGCGGGGGATGACGGTGTCGCGCATGTGGCTCATGTGGCTGTCGCAGACGGGGCACCACATGGTGAAGTACAGCACCACCCCGCCGGTGGCGGGGAGTTCGGCGGAGAGGGTGTAGTCATCCCCGAACGAGTCGGGGACGGTGAAGTCCGGGGCGAGCTGGCCCACCTCGGGGCCGATGACCCCGATCTCCACGGCGGAACGCCGGTCGTGGTCGGAGGGCAGCAGGTCGTCGGAGATGTCGCCGCAGGCGACCAGGGCGAGGGGCAGCAGCACCCCCCACAGGGCCGTTCTAACGAAACGCATGGCTCACCCCCAGGGTGTAGGTGTCGGTGGTGGGGAAGTTCTCCCCCCAGTCGTCGTCTTGGATCGAGTGGCTCCAGCTGGCCCGGACCATCCACACGCGATCCCGGGTGGTGTAACTTGCGGTTCCGGTGACCGCGGTCTTCTGCAGGCCGCCGGTGGGGTCCCGCTCGCCGTCGACGGACCCCTCCTCCTCGTGCACGTAGTTGAACCCTCCGGTGCCGGTCCAGAGCCCGGTCCGGGTCGCCAGGGTGTAGGAGACCGCGGCGGTGCCCGAGAAGCGGTCCCCCAGGTCTTTGTCGTAGGGGTCCACGTCCCTGCCGTACTCGCGGTTGACCGAGCGCTCGAAGTGCCACCCGTAGCCGAGCAGCAGGAAGAAGTCCCAGTCGCCGACGGTCTTCTCGATCATGGCGTTGGCGTCCAGGCGGTAGAAACCCCGGCCGGTGACGTCGAAGCTGTTGTCCACGTCGTCGTAGGGGGAGACGCCGGTGGGTACGGTGAGCGACGGACCCAGGTAGAGCCAGCCGCCGGAGGCTCCCCACCACGCCCCCAGCAGCGAGTCGCCCAGTCCGTGGGAACGGGAGCTGGTGCCCGAGTAGTCGTTGTCGTTCCACACGTAGGGCACGCCCACGTAGGCCTGCCATCTCTCCCCGAAGCGACGCGCGTAGGCCACGTTGAGGCGGTACTGGTTGAGGTCCGAGCCGGGCGGGTCGGGCCGGTGGGTGCCGTCGCGGTCCCAGAGGCCGTCGTACCTCTCCCAGTCGAAGGACACGTCGAGGCGGCTGCGGAACAGCTTGGGCACGATGATCGACGGGCCCGCCGCCCCGCCGCAGCAGGAGGCTGCCAGGGCGAAGGACGGGGCGAGCAGGAACACCAGGGCCGTGGCGAGCACCCCGAGCCGTGTCCGGCCGGTCACTCGCAACACGAGGCACCCCCCATCACCATCTTCGCGTAGTCGTTGCCGTTGGCGGTTTTCTGCTCCCCGTTCACCCGCAGGCGCACGAAGAACGCGAGGGTCTCCGAGTCGGGGGCGATGCCGGTCATCCCCGCCACCGACCACAAGCCTCCCGCCCCGCCGCTGGCGGTGTACCAACCGTCGGGGACGTCGTTGTCGTCGGCGTCCAGGGACACCTCCACCACCGCCTCCGTCACGGTCCAGGGCGCGCCGCCGGCGTCGTGCAGGACGCTCCCCAGGGCCAGCCCCGGGTAGTCCCTGTCGCTTTCCTGGGCTGCCACGAACAGGTCGAACCGGTAGCTCGATGGGGTGCCGCCTTCCAGGGCCAGGCCGGCGTCGAACAGATAGTAGGGCCGCGCCGCGGGACCGAGCGAACCCTGGATCTGGTCGTCCTGGCCCCGCAGCACCGCCATGTTCACGTTGAGACTGCTCACCACCGGGTGGTAGATCGCGGTCTCCACCACCGCCCCGGCGGCGAGGTCCACCCCCAGACTCCAGGTCCCGAGCCCCTCCCCTCCCGGCATGGAGTAGTACACCGCGCCGGTGTAGGTGCCGTCCCCGTTGTCGGTGACCGGCTCCCAGGGGGTCGCGTGGTCGTAGGCCGCCATGTGCATGACGGGTTGGAGTGAAACGGCAAGGCCGGCGACGGGCGCACCGGTCCCTCGGCGGGTGACCGAGAGCCGGAACGGGGTCCGACCCACCGCCGCGCCGGGTGCCACCGGCAGGTACTCCACCCGGTACGACGTTGTGAGGGCGACCTTGGCGAACGCCAGGTAACCGACCTGTTCCGGGCCCAGGCCCGTCTGGTTCCAGCCACTGTCGAGAAAGCCGAGCAGGGCGTGCTCGAAGCGGTTCTGGACGTCGGCGGGCAGGAACCGCGCAGCGCCGGCGATCGGCACCTCGCCCCCGGCATCTTCCCCGTCCAGATCACTGTCCGCGAGGTCCCGGGCCAGGGCTTCGAGCAACGCGAACTGGGCCCCCGGCGCCAGACCCAGGTCCAGCGTGAGCCGGCTGAACGCCGCCGCCCGCAGCCCGGCGAGGCGCGACACCAGGGCTGCCGTCCCGGTGTTGGCCGGGGCCACCGTGGAGTCCGGGGTGAACCCGAACGCGTTGCGGAAGTGGAGGCGGGCCGCAGCCCGGGAGAGGCCGTGATTCGCGACCAGGTGGTGCACCACGGTGGTCGCCGGGTCCAGGTGCACGGCCCCGCCGGCGCCCAAGGACCCAGCCGCCGCGACCGCAGCCAGGCCGTCGCTGCCGGCCAACGGGGTCGGCTGTCCGGTGGCCTCGTCGGTGAAACTGCCGCCCGAGACCCGGAAGAACAGCTCTGAGGCCAGCACGGCGGTGGGCACATCGACGGCGTAGCGGCCGTCGTCGGCCGTGGTCACGGGGCCGGCGATCACGGACCCGGTGCCGTCGTGCACGGTGACCGCCCCGCCCTGCAGGGGCGCGGCAAACGCCGAGCCGGTGACGGTGGTGGTGGCCGCCGGCGTGTCCCCTCCACCGCCGCCCCCTCCGCCCCCCCCGCAGGCGGCCGCCCCCAGCCCGACGAGCAGGACCGCGAGGGACAGACGGATTCTATCCAGTGCCATTCGGGTGTTCATTGGGATGCTCCTTCCTTCAGCCGGTTGCCGCGGGGGAGCGCAACGCGCCCCCACGGCGACCGGGCATCAGTTTTCCAACGCCCCCTCGGCGATCCACTGCCGCAGGGCCCGGTAGTCGGGGTTGTCGCCGCCCCAGAACTCGCCCCCTCCGTGGGTGCCGCCGTAGATCGTCTTGGCGAACAGCTCGCTGGCGTCCGGGGTGGAGGTATTGACGATGGTGCGGATTCCCTTCTTGGCGTGCACGGTGCCCTCCGCCTCCACGGCGGACCCCCCGTAGGTCATCAGGTCCAGACCGGCGCCGTAGTCGAAGGTGTCGTCCAGGCCCTGCTCGGCGACGGTCTCCCCGGGAATGTGGCAGGGGCCGCACTTGCTGCGCAGGATCGGGAAGATGTGCTTCTGGTAGCTGAGGCCCGTGGCCGGATAGGAGCGCAGGGTGCTCGCTGGGGCGGCCCACAGCCCGCCGAGGGTGCCGGACACCACGTGATGCATGTTGCAGCTCATGCGCGGCACCATCATGCCGCCCACGGCCGGCATGGTCATCATGGGCCTCTCGCCGCCCCCCGCCACCACCCAGGCCTTGTAGCGCCAGGTGTTGGAGTCGTCGGCGGAGCCCAGGCTGGTGTCGCCGGACATGGGGTCCTCGGACCACAGGATCCCCAGGTCGTTGGCGACCATGCTGTAGGAGTTGCCGGCGTAGTCCTGGAAGACGATCTCCGCACCGGGCACCGGCCTGCGCGCCGCGCGGCTGTCGTACACGGTGGCGGAGATGGTGAGGACCTTGGAGGCCGCGACCCCGTTGGAGCCGTGGCAGATGCCGCAGTCGTCGGCGGGGTGGTGGCTGCCGTCCCCCACGCCGTCGTTGGCCCCGGCCACCAGGTCGGTGGGGCACGCCTGCCACTTGCGCTCTTCCATGGTGAAGTTGGTGTCGTTCCAGATGCCCGCACACCAGACCGCGCCGGCGAACGCCGTGCAGCAGAAGGCAGTGATCATCGCGATTCGTTTCATGGTCGCTCTCCTCTCACTGCCCGTCGGGCAAGGCTTCCACGTACACGGTCCCGGTGAGCCGGTTGGCGGTGGGGGCACCGACCAGCAGCTTCGCCACACCACCCTGCTCGAACGGCGCGAGGAACGTGCCGTAGTGGAGATCCCGCTCCCCGCGGCTCAGGCTGCTGGCAGCCGCCGCTTGGGTGGCGCTGCCGTCGGTCTGCACGTCTTTTCCCAAGAACACGTACACCCTGCCGGTGACCTGGCCGGTGGCCAGCCCGGTGGCCCCGTCGGCGTCCCCGTGCAGGGCGCTCACCGCGAACTCCCCCACGCCGTCGCCGTCCAGGTCGTCCAGGGCGAGGACGGTGGAGCCGAAGCGCTCCTGGTGGGCCGTGCCGTAGATCGTCGTCAGCAGGTCTGCGGGAAGGGGCTCCCCCCGGGGGGGACTGAGGTTTACCGTACGGGCACCCGCCCCACCCTTGACCAGATAGACCACCCCCTTGTGGGTCTCCATGGGGACGGGGATGACGTAGAACGCCGGCACCCCGATGGCGATCTCCCGGAAGCCGTCGCCGTCCAGGTCGTCGAGCACGGCCAGCCCGTCGCCGAAGTGGCTGGCGGCGGAGGCGATGGTCACGTCGGCGGCGTCGGTGGCCGGGGCGAAGCCGGCGCGGCCGTAGTAGGCCAGCACCTGGGAGGCGTGCCAGCGCACCCCGTGGGTCCAGATGGCGCTGATCACCAGGTCGTCGACGGTGTCGTTGTTGACGTCGCCGCAGGCGCTGGAGAAGCCGAGGATGCCGGTGTGCTGCGTGGCCGGCAGCTTGACCCGGGAGGCCTCCGCCAGGTCGGGGCCGAAGTACACGTACACCGCGCCACCGAGATAGGTCTCCGGGCTCGGGGAGTGGGAGATGGCCCCGACGACCAGGTCGCCGTGACCGTCGGCGTTGAGGTCACAGTTACCCGTGAGGGAGTAGCCGAACTTGTCCAGGGCCTGCTCCCCACCGAGTTTCTTCAGCACGTGACCGCTGCCGCCGCCCTTGTAGATCGTCACACTGCCGCACAGGGAGGCCGCGTCCCCGTCCCCGTTGAGGGCGGTTACCGCGTACTCGGCCACCCCGTCGCCGTCGACGTCGCCCACATTGGCAAACTGGTAGCCGAAGTTGTCGTCGCCGCTGAGCGTCCAGGTAGCGTCCGCGGCGAACCCGGCGGCGCTGCCCTGGTAGACGAACATTGCGCCGATCCGGCCGGTGCTAACCACTGCGTAGGGAGCCCCCACGAAGAGATCGTCGACGCCGTCGCCGTCGTAATCGGCGAAGCCGCCGGCGGTGCCCTGCTGGCTGGCGGCGCGGGTGACCGCCCGGCTGGCGCTGTCGCTGCCGGTGTCTCCCGCGCACGCCGCCAGCAGACCGGCGAGGGCGCAAAACGAGAGCCATGTCCTGCTGCGTTCCCTGTTCATGTACGTTCCCCTTTCCGTTGGGAATTCCTGACCGTTGTCCCGGGTCGGCGCGCCGTGGGCAGGGCACTCCCAAACCTTTCGGGGCCCCTTTGCCGTCGGGCGCGGCGGACGTCGCGGAGAGGGCCGGCGCGCGCGCCGTGGCCCCTGCGCTTCACAGGATGACGAAACGATGGGAATCAGACAGGAAGAGGGGGGGCCCTGGGCTGGGAATCGATGAGGTCAGGCGGCGCTCCCGGGTGGGACCGCGGTAGGACAGGGGCTTCCGTGTGGAGTTGGGTCCACTTGGCGAGGAAGGTGGGCGTCCACTGGGGGTGGGCGTGGCGGAACGGGGCGGCGGCTTTGCAGTACGGGCAGTCGACCTCGCCGGTGCCGATGGAGTCGGCGCCGGGCTCCGGCGCGCAACTCTTCTTGCCCGAACAGCAGGGCGGGACCTCCCCCAGGGAGAGGGCCTTGTAGGTACGGCAGACGACCACCAGGGGCATGAGCACGGTGGCCGCCAGGGCCAGCAGCGCGAGGCCCACGCCGAAGATCCGGCTACGCGGGGCGCCCCGCCCGCACCGTGTGCGGCTGCTGGCCTTGCCGGCAAATGGAAACAGGGTCATGGCCAACCCGCTCTCCCCGGCCTGTGCGCCACAGGACTGTGTGCGCTTTCCAGCGAACTCCATTCTGAACCGGACAAGCCGTTAGACGCAAATACACAACTTGAGCCGGGCATCCCGGATGGGCCCTCCCACCTGCCGGGGAACGGACGACCCGTCCCCGCCTGCGGGGCCGCGGCCCGGTGGGCCGCAGGAATCAAACCCACCAGCTGCGCGGTCACCGACCCGGTGGCCAGTACACCGTGGCGTGGGCCGGCGGCGAGCCGGGAGAACGCGGCCCCAGCCCCTCGCGGGTTTACTGCTTCGCAGAGCTGTTGCCGGGGGCCCTCTCGCGGCCTACAAAGAAACTCGCCACCCGATCCGACGAAGGGGGCGGGGCCTGCCTGGAGAGCGGACAAGCGCATTGGCGCCACGGGTTCGCCGCACGGCCAAAACCCCTGGACCCCGTTGGTTCGGTAGTGACCCCAGCGAGGTGGTCGTAAACAATGGCAAACGATAAAGGAACAAACATCCCGCCGATGCGGCCGGACACCCCGCTTCATCCCTCGGGATGCCGCCAGGCATGGAAACTCAGGACTCCGTTTCCAGCACCGGCTCGGCGGCCAGGCCGGCCTCGGCCGGCCCGCCCAGTTCGTTCTTCAGCTCGAAATGCCACTTCCACAGCTCGTAGACCACCGGGTAGACCGTCAACTCCAGCAGGAACGACGTGAAGATGCCCCCCACCATCGGCGCCGCGATCCGCTTCATCACGTCCGAGCCGGTCCCGGTGGCCCAGAGGATCGGCACCAGCCCCAGAAACGTGGTCGCCACGGTCATGAACTTGGGCCGGATCCGTTTGGCCGCCCCGTTCACCACCGCCTCGCGCAGCTCGGCGAGGCTGCCGAGCCGCCCCTTCTCCTTCGCGTCTTTGTACGCCAGATCCAGGTAGAGGAGCATGAACACCCCGGTCTCCGCGTCCACGCCGAGCAGCGCGATCAGCCCGACCCAGACGGCCACGCTCATGTTGTAGCCGAGCAGGTGCAGGAACCAGAACGCGCCGATGGCCGAAAACGGCACGGCGAGCACCACGATCAGCGTCTTGGCGATGGACCGGGTGTTCAGGTAGAGCAGGCCGAAGATCAGGAACAGCGTCACGGGCACCACCACCGCCAGGCGCTCCCGCACCCGCACCATGGACTCCCACTGCCCGCTCCAGATCGCGGCGTAGCCGGCTGGGAGCTGGATCTTGCTCCGCAGCAGCGCATCCGCCTCCTGGATGTAGCGGCTCGGGTCGAGCCCCGCCACGTCCACGTAGACGTACCCGGTCAGCAGGCCGTCCTCGTCCCGGATCATGGCGGGCCCCGCCACGGTGCGGACCGTGGCCAGCTGGCTCAGGGGGATCTGGCGCCGGCCCCCGGAGGCCGGCACCAGGACGTGGCCGAGGGCGTCCAGGTCGGAGCGGAAGTCCCGCATGTAGCGGACGTTCACCGGGTAGCGCTCCCGGTCCTGGACCGTGGTGGTGACGTTGTCGCCGCCGATGGCGCTGGTGACCGCCTGCTGCGCCTCTTCCACGCTCAGGCCGTAGCGGCTGAGCTCGGTCCGGTTCCACTCCACGTCCAGGAAGTACCCCCCGCTGGTGCGCTCCGCGAACACGCTGCGGGTGCCCCGCACCGCGGGGAGGAGCGCCTCGATCTGCGTCCCGATCTGTTCGATCACCCCCAGGTCCGCCCCGGAGATCTTGAGCCCCACCGGGGTCCGCATGCCCGTGGTGAGCATGTCGATCCGGCCCTTCACGGGCATGGTCCAGGCGTTGGACACCCCGGGGAGCTGCAGGGCCTGATTCAGCTCGGAGACCAGCTGCTCGGAGGAGATGTGGTCCGGCGTGACGCGGCGGAGCAGAGCCTTCAGCCACTCCGGGGCCCACTCCGAGTACCAGGTCGGCACGCTCCGCCACTCGCTCTTGGGCTTGAGGGTGATCACGGTCTCGAGCATGGAGAGGGGGGCCGGGTCCGTCGACGTCTCCGCCCGGCCCGCCTTGCCCAGCACGCGATCCACCTCCGGAAAGGTCTTGATGATGCGGTCGGTCACCTGCAGCAGCTTCTGGGCCTCCCCGATGGAGATGCCGGGCATGGTGGTGGGCATGTAGAGGATCGAGCCCTCGTCCAGGGGCGGCATGAACTCCGAGCCGAGCCCCCGGTAGATGGGGACGGTCGCCGCCAGGAGCACCAGGACCCCGCCGAGCACCGCCCACTTCCAGCGCAGCGACCAGCGCACCACCGGCTCGTACAGCCGGATCAGGAGCCGGCTCACGGGGTGGCGCTCCTCCGGGTGGATCTTGCCCACGAAGATGCCGTTGACGAGCCGGCACAGCCACGCGGGCCGGAACTCCCGCTGCCGCACCTGGGTGAGCCACACCCGCAGGGCGGGGTCCAGCGTGATCGCCAGCACGGCGGCGACGATCATGGCGAGGGTCTTGGTGTACGCCAGGGGCTTGAACAGCCGCCCTTCCTGGGCCTCCAGGGTCAGCACCGGCAGGAACGAGACGGCGATCACCAGGAGGCTGAAGAAGCTCGCCCCGCCCACCTCCTTCACGGCCCGCACCACCACGGAGCGGACCGTCTCGGTCCGATCGCCCCGCCCCCACTCCTCGAGCTTCTTGTGGGTCTGCTCCACCACCACGATGGACGCGTCCACCAGGGCCCCGATGGCGATCGCGATGCCCCCCAGGGACATGATGTTCGCCGAGAGGCCCATGAGGCGGAACGGGATGAACGCGATGAGCACCGCCAGGGGGATGGTCACCACCGGGATCAGGGCGCTCGGGACGTGCCAGAGGAACAGCAGGATCACCAGGGCCACCGTGACGATGACCTCCACCAGGGTGGAGCGCAGGTTGTCGATGGCGCTGCGGATCAGGTCCGAGCGGTCGTAGATCGGTACGATCCGGACGCCTTCCGGCAGCCCGGGCTCGATCTCCCGGATGCGCTTCTTCACCCGGTCGATCACCTCCAGGGCGTTCTCCCCCTGGCGCATGACCACGATGCCCGAGACCACGTCGCCGGTGCCGTCCAGATCGGCGACACCGCGGCGGAGGTCCGGCCCCAGCACCACCTGCCCCACGTCCCGGATGCGGATCGGCGTGCCGGTCTCGCTGGCGGTCAGCACGATCTCCTCCACGTCCTGTACCGACGTCGCGTAGCCCCGGCCCCGCACCATGAACTCGGTGCCGCCGAACTCCACCAGGCGGCCGGCCACCTCGGCGTTGCCGGCCCGCACCGCCTCCACCACCCGGCTCAGGGGGATGCCGTAGGCCTGCAGCCGGTTGGGGTCCAGGTTCACCTGGTACTGCTTCCCGAAGCCCCCCAGGGGTGCCACCTCCGCCACACCGGGCACGGACTTCAGATAGTAGCGCAGGGTCCAGTCCTGGTAGGCGCGCAGGTCCGCCAGGCTGTGGGTGCCGGAGCGGTCCTCCAGCGCGTACTGGAACACCCAGCCGAGGCCGGTGGCGTCGGGCCCCAGCTCGGTCTTCACGCCCTGCGGCAGCTGGGAGAGCACCCCCGAGAGGTACTCCAGGGTGCGGGAGCGGGCCCAGTAGATGTCGGTCCCGTCCTCGAAGATGGCGTAGACGTAGGAGTAGCCGAAATCGGAGAAGCCGCGGACGGCCTTGACCTTGGGCGCGCCCACCAGCGCCTGGACGATGGGGTAGGTGACCTGGGCCTCCACCAGATCGGGGCTGCGGTCCCACCGGGAGAACACGATGACCTGGGTGTCCGAGAGGTCCGGGATGGCGTCGAGGGGCACCCGCTGCAGCGACCACCCGCCGGCCAGCGCCGCGGCGGCCACCAGCACGATCACGAAGAACCGGTTGTGGACCGAGTACTCGATGACGCGGTCGATCATCCCTACCCGCCGCCCGTCTTGTGGTCCATGGGCATGTCCATGCCCCCGCCGGCGGGCGCCATCTTTCGCTCCTGGAGCTCACCCTGGGGCGCCATCTTCATGCCCTTGTGCCCCTCGCCGTGATCCATGGGCGGGGCCCCGGAGCCCTTCTCCATGGGCATCGAGCCACCGGGCTTCGCCGTTGCGCCCCTGGACTCGGGCGCCATCTTCGCCTCGGCCGGCTGCCCCGCTGCTCCCGGCGCGCCCTTGCCCGCGTGGCGCTCCGGTATCGCCAAGAACTCCAGTTGGCACGCGTCGGAGCAGAAGTGGTACGTCAGGCCCTGGTACTCTGCGGTGCGTCCGGCCGCCTTGCTGCGCTCCACGTCGATGTCCATGTCGCACACCACGCAACGGCCCGGGGTCCCCTGGATGCCCAGGGAGGCCGCCCGCATCCGGCTCTCGGAGTCGAGGAGGAAGTTGGCCGAGACCACTATCTTCTCCCCCTCCATGAGGCCGCGGACGATCTCCACCCGGTCGCCGAACCGGGCGCCGGTCTCCACGCTGCGCGGCTCGAAATGGCCGTCCCCCAGGTCCACGAACACGGTCTTGCGCAGCCCCGAGTCGAGCACCGCATCCACGGACACCGCGAGCGCCGACGGCACCTCGATCGGGATCTCCACGTCCACGAACATGTCGGGGCGCAGCACTTCCCCCGGGTTGTCCACCTCGACCCGCAGCTTCAGGGTCCGGGTCTCCCCGTCGAACACCGGCTCCACCTGGCTCACCTTCCCCTGGAAGATCCGGCCCTGGTCGGGGAGCGTCACCGTCGCCGGCAGACCCGCCTGGGCCGCCTGGGTGTCGGCCCCGAACAGGTCCGCCAGGACCCAGACCTTGCGGAGATCCGCGATCCGGTAGAGCTCTTCTCCCTTTGCGAAGCGCTGTTCCGGCGCCGCGTTGCGCGCCAGGATGATGCCCGACACCATGGTACGGACCTCGATCTCGTTCGGGATCATGCGCGTCCGGGCGAGCTCTTCGAGCTGATGTCCCATCAAGCCCTCGTTTCGAAGGCTGTTGCGGAAGGTCTCGATGTTCCACACGCCGAGCCGCAGCTGCTCCATCGGTGGTGTGGCGCCGGTCGGCACCCGGATCGAGCTGTCCAGGCGTGCGAGGTATCCCTGGATCAGGGGCACCACATCGCCGGGGGGGTAGATCGTTGCCAGCAGATCCCCTTTGCGAACCCTGCTGCCCGTGGTGAAGGGAGAGACCGTCTTGGCATACCAGTCGTTGGCCGCGGTCACAGGAAAGACCCGCGCTTCGTCGGGCACCACCCGGCCCAGCAGTCGCACCGTGCGCGTGGCGGGCGCCCGTTCCACCGCCGCCACCCGCACGCCGATCAGCTGCTGGCGACCGGGTGACACCCGCACCGTGCCGAAGGGCAGGCCCGCCTCGGCCGCGGACGGGGTCGCGCCGGCACCTTCCGCGTACACGGGCTCGAGCTGCATGCCGCAGTCCGGCGCCATGCCCGGCTGATCGGACCGGTAGGCCGGGTGCATGGGGTCCACCCAGTACAGGACCTCGGGGCCGGCGCCGCTCTTCCCGGCGCCTCCGCCCCGCCAGATTCCCGCGGCAAAGGCGGCAGTCAGTGCGGCCAACAGCAGAATCCCCTTTCCGGCTTTCGTCATCGTGTCATCTCGTCCCCTGCCGTGCGGCTGGAACCGCGGCACCTCACGCGAAGAATGGCTCACCATGTCGGCCGGCAATCACCGTGTGTGCTTGCGCCCGCATGGCTCTCCGGGCAACGGTGGCCAGGTCCCGTGATCCGCTTCCCCTGCACGGCCAGCCCTGTTTCACTTGATCTCGAGCAGCTCCAGCTCGTAGACGAGGGTTGCGTTCGGCCCGACGTAGCGGCCGGTTCCCCGCTCCCCGTAGGCCAGCTGGGGCGGTACGAAGAGCTGCCACTTGGCGCCCGCGGGCATCAGCATCAGGGCTTCGCGCCAGCCCTCGATGATCCCTCTGCGGAGGGTGAATTTCACCGGCCGTCCCTTGCGATAGGTGCTCTCGAACTCGGTCCCGTCGATGAGGGTCCCCCGGTAGTGACACTCCACCGTGTCCTCGTCCGTGGGCGTCCTGCCGTCGCCCGCCACGAGGACCTTGTACTGGAGCCCGCTCGGCAGGGTCACCACGCCTTCCCTGCCCTGATTCTCCGCCAGGAAGGCGGCCCCCGTCTGGCCGTTCACTTCTGCCGCGCTCCTCCCGCCCGCCGCCAGCTTCTCCTGCAGTTCGGCCTGGTAGGTGTCCTGCGCCGCGCGCAGCTCTGCCTCGGTCAAGAGGAGGGGTTCCCCGGAGTGCACGTCCCTTATGGCGCGGATCAGCAGGTCCAGATCCAGGTCGAGCCCGAGGCGCCGGAAGTCCCTCGCGGTGTCGACCCCGAGCCCGTAGCTCAGCCTCTCCGCTTGGGTCTTGAGGGCCGGCGCCTCCTCGGCGCCCACCGGAGCGGCCAGGAAGACGAGTCCCAAGACGGCCATCCATTTCCGCTTCATCGATTCTCCGATCGGGTTGGGTCGGTGCGTTGATGGTTCAACGACACCCTTCACCGCTGCATTCGCGACGCTCCGGGGGCGACCCCGATAACCGCAAGACGAGCTTCCTTCTCCCCATCTCTCTTGGGCCCGGGCTCGCCCCCGGGGTGTGCTTCGCGGTGAGCAGAGCACCTCATGGGGCCGGGGGTTCGCGGCCTGGGAGCGGACGCGTCACTCCCGTCTCTTCGACCACCACCGGGTGACCCTCCAATGATTTCGGAACTCTTCGGTCCAGATCCGGGGTCTTCTCCACGGCCATGACCCTCAGGCAGGGGGTCTCCCCGTCGTCGGCCAAGCCGACGTAGACCCCGGCGACGCCGGGGATGGCCAGGAGCTCGGCGTCGTGGGCACGGAGGACGTCACGGATGTCGGGGTTCGACACGGCACCCTCCGGCGTCTCGCCGTCGGCAG
>JARGFW010000124.1 GCA_029211085.1 Deferrisomatales bacterium
CAAGACGCCCGGCTAGGCTAGCTCCAACCTCGCGGGGTGGGGGGCATCGCCCCCCCACCCCATTCTACCGGGCGGTGACAGCAGTGCGGCCCCGAGTTCAACACAGGAGGATAGAAGATTCCATGAGTGAGGTGTTCTGGGTAGACACGTCCGAACCGGGCTTCGACAACTCGGTGGAGCACAAACTCAAGCGGTTGCTCGAGATCTGTTCCGCGACCGACGGCCTCGATGAGGGCGCCCGGGTCTCCCTCAAGGTGAACACCTCGGAGGAGGGCTACGAGTACGGGTTGCGGCCGGTGTTCCTGCGGGTCGCGGCGGACGCCGTCCGGATGGCAACCCAGCGCAGCCCTATCCTCTGTGACGGGCTGAAAATGGTGGACTACCGTCGGCGCACCAAGGGTCACGCGTTCATGGACGTGGCCCGGGGTAAGGGATACACCTCTGACTCCCTGGGCGGCAACTTCGTCATCAACGGCGGTTACAGCGGCGACGAGGGCAACTCCTACCCGTGCCGGGTGCCAGACTCCCAACTCGGCGGGGTCGAGGTGGGTACCGCGGTGTGCCGTACCGATGTCCTCTGGGTGCTCTCCCACGTGACCCTGAATCCTCTGTTCGGACTCGGCGGGGCACTGTTCAACGGTGGCTTCGAGTGCCTGGCCGGACGCGAACGGGAGCGGGTTCTGGGCGGGTTGGACCTGTACCTGTTCAACGGCGCCCGGCCCCCCGCCGAACAACTCGCTGGTTTCCGGGCCCGGGCGTTGGAGGGTACAGCCGGAGTGGTGCAGGCGATGGGGGGCCGGGTGCTGTACCTGAACTACGTGTGGGACGTCACCCCCCACCCCGAGTACTTCCCGTTCAGCGGGGAACCGGTGGTTCCCAACCAGGGCTTCCTGGCTGCCAGGGACCCGGTGAGCCTAGACGCTGCGACGCTGGACCTGCTCACCGCCAATGCACAACGATCAGCGCCCTTGGCAACGTGCACACAGGAGTTCTCCGCCACACTGGCCCTGGCGGAAGCCATGGGCCTGGGCGCGCGAGCCTACGATTTGAAACGCATGGCCTAAACCAGATCCGCCCCCACGGGTTTTACACGGATCGCAACAGCCACCCGGAGACATCCATGGACGCGACCCAAAGTGAGTTCCACGCCCAACAGAAACAGCTCCTGGCCGGCGAGGGAGCCATCGCCGAAGCCCTCAAACACGTGAAGTACAAGATCGCCGTCCTCTCCGGAAAGGGCGGCGTCGGTAAAACCGCCACCACCGTGAACATCGCCGCCGCCCTGCAGAAGGTGGGGCACCGAGTGGGGGTGTTCGACGCCGACATCCATGGCCCGAGTGTGCCCAAGATGTTGGGGATCAAGACGGAGGCCAAGCTCAACGGCGCTTTCTGGCTGGATCCGGTGGTGACCGAGGGCGGCATCAAGGTCCTGTCGGTGGCCCTGTTCTGGCCCGGGGACATGACCCCGGTGATGTGGCGCGGGCAGGCCAAGAGCCGCACGATCCGTCAGCTTCTGGCCGGGGCCAAGTGGGGCGGCCTGGACTTCCTGCTGATCGACCTGCCGCCGGGCACCGGCGACGAGCCGATCGCGATCCTCAAGTCGATCCCGGACCTGGACGGCGTAATCATCGTCACCACCCCCCAGGAGGTGTCCACCCTGGTCTGCTCCAAAGCCATCAACGCCTCCCTCACCCTGGACGCCGCGGTGCTGGGTCTGGTGGAGAACATGAGCGTCTACACCTGTGGCTGCTGCGGTGACACCGTGCACCTGTTCGGCAAGGACAAGGGCCAGGCCCTGGCACGCATGATGGGTGTCCCGTTCCTGGGTTCGGTGCCCATCGACCCGCAGTTCTCCGAGGCTGCTGACTCGGGTGTGCCGATTGTCGATCTGCACCCGGACAGCATCACCGCCAAGGCGTTTACCGACATCGCCGAACGGGTGAGTTCCGGGTTGCCGGCCAAGGAGGTATCCGAAGCGCCCGTGGAGGAGAGCAAACCGTGCCCCGGTGCCGGCGGCCATCACCACCACGGCGAGCACGGGAGCGAACAAGCGGCCGGCGGCTGCAGTCACGCCCACCATCATCATCGCCACGCCCAGACGTAGAAGAAGCGGCGTAGACGACATGGAAACGGGCAGCGCGCTGCCCACCCACGCAAACCAACGGGAGATTGAAACAATGACGCAGAAGATGGGGACCCACTACGTTCGAGAGATCTGCCAACTCTTTCGAGAGACGGCCGCAGACTGCGGTTATCCGAGCCTCAAGGAAAAACTCGAGACGCTGGCCGACGATTTGGAGCCGCTGGCCACCAAGCTGTACTTCAAGACCCAGAAGGGCAACGAGGAGATGGAGGCACTTGCGGGTGAGTTGTCCGACCTGAAGGCCAAGATGGCTGTTTGCGACGAGGCGGGCGCCCAGAGCTTCTGCACCCCCTACTTCGCCCAGTTGGAGAAGACCATGAAGCACGTGAAGACCATGAAGGTCCGCATGACCTGAGGAGCGCACCATGGATCCTATCGAACGTGAACTGGTCGAGGACGTCACTCGCCTGGGAGTGCGCGCCGCTGTTCTGCTGCGCGGGGTGATGCTGAAGAAGGTCGACCAGCCGACCCTGGAGTGGGGCCTGAAGGAGCTGGCGGCTGGTGAGCTGTTGGGGCGTTATTTCCCCCTGCTGATGGAACGGCCCGAGTGGGTCAGCCTGCTCAACGTGCTGCACCTTGTGCACAGCCTCGACGGTCAGTTGGACTTCCAGGTGCGGGAGTACGGCCTGGACTCGCTCAAGGACGATCTGCAGGAGATCAACGTCAGCCTGCAGGAAATTGGTGAGCTCTTCGACCTGCCGCAGTTGCGGGAAGCGGTGTGAGGTGGTCGCGATCGGCTCTCAGCTGTCAGCGCTCAGCTGGGGGCTTCACTGCAAGATTTCTAACGCTGACAGCTGACAGCTGACGGCTGACGGAGGAACCATGAAACTCAAAGATCAAGTTGCCGTCATCACCGGCGGCGCCCGCGGCAACGGGCTGGCCATCGCCAAGGCCCTGGCGGCCGAAGGCTGCAACGTCGTCCTCGCCGATATCTGCGAGGGGATCGACAGCGTGCCGTACCCGTTGTCCACCAAGGAGACCCTGGATGCGGCCGTGGCGGAGGTCGGGGGGATGGGGGTCAAGGCCCTGGGCATCGTCTGCGACGTGCGCTCTGCCGCGTCGGTCCAGGCCATGGTGGATGAGGTGCTGGCCAAGTGCGGCGGCAAGATCGACATCCTGATCAACAACGCCGGCATCACCAGCCTGGTCCCGGTTGCGGAGATGGACGAGGCCACTTGGGACGACACCCTGGACACTCACCTGAAGGGCACCTTCCTGTGCAGCCACCACGTGGTACCCCACATGATCGAGGCCCACAGTGGCAAAGTGGTGTCGATCTCCAGCGTCGGCGGCCAGCGCGGCTTCGGCATGGGCAGCCACTACTGCGCCGCCAAGCACGGCATCATCGGCTTCAGCAAGAGCCTCGCCATGGAGGTGGCGGACCACAACATCAACGTCAATGTGGTCTGCCCGGGCACGGTGTGGACTGACATGATGAGCGGCCTCGCCGAGTACTTCGGCATGGAACAGGACGAGGCCAAGGAACAGTTCTGCGAAGGCCACCTGTTCAAGGATCGCGAGATCACCCCCGACGACGTGGCCCAGGCGGTGCTGTGGCTGTGCCTGCCCGAGAGCCGTAACGTCACCGGAAACATGATCACCGTCGACAGCGGCTGGACCGCGGCTGCCGGCTAGGCAGGGCGCTCCACCGCGTCCCGTGGCCGCGGCGTGCGCTCCTCCGTGGGCAGCCCCGGACCACAGGAGGTTCGACCACCAACCCAAGGAGACCACCATGGACGAGATTCGCAACGAACAACCCGCGCTGAAGGCCGCCGAAACCTGTCAGGAGGAGCCGGAGATCTTGGAAGAGATCGAGGTGGAGGAGCTCGCCATCGACGGCATCTGCGGGGTGTACTGAGACGGCCCGACGGCTCGTCCGCTGCGGGGCCGTTCAGCCGACAACCACCAACCAGTACCAAAGAGCCAATGACCGATAGCCGCCAAACAAGCATCGACGCCAAGCGCTACGTCCTCTACCCGACCTGCCGAGTGCGCAGTGAGGGGTTTGGCCTGTTGTTCTACGACATGCGGGGGCCGCGCCTGCTGTTCGCCAACACCGGCGACCTGTTGCGGCCGGATTTCTTCGCCGGCCACGTCGGCCTGGGGAGTGCCTTGGACGGGGCCGCACCGTCGCGCAGGCGACAGGCGCACTCGTTCCTCGACTCCCTGGTGCAGAAGGGGTTTCTGCGTGAGCAACCGGTTTGTTGAACAGGGACTGAGCGCCCCGGTGAACGTGACCTGGGAGGTGACGCTGGCGTGTAACCTGCGCTGCAGCCACTGCCTGTCAGCTTCCGGGTGTGCGGCTGACGCCGAACTGGATACCGCCGAGGCCCTGGACCTGGTGGAGCAGTTCCACCAGGCTGGGGTGTTCCAGGTCAACTTCGGCGGCGGGGAACCGTTCATCCGCCTGGATTTCGAGAAGATCCTCGCCGCGTGCCATGCCCGGGGCATCATGACCTGCATCTCCACCAACGGCACCCTGTTGGATCGCCGCGTGGTGGGCCGGCTGGGCGAAACCGGCCTGGTAGCCATCCAGGTGAGCCTGGACGGCGCGAACCGCCTGACCTGTGACGCGATCCGCGGGGCGGGCACTTTTGCCCGGGCGATCTCGGCCCTGCGCCTGCTGGCCGAGAGCCCGATCCCCACCAGCATCAACACGGTGCTCACCTCCCGCAACGCCGCCGAGGTCCCCCAACTCCATCGGCTGGCGGGGGAACTGGGCGTGTCCCTGCGGGTCAGCCGCTTTCGCCCTGCGGGGCGGGGTGCCGAAAACTGGCAGCAGTTGCGGCCGTCACCCGGGCAGCTGCTCGGGTTCGCGGACTGGTTGGCCGAGAGCGGGGACGTGCGTACCGGGGACAGCTTCTTCTCGCTCACGGCCCAGGAACGCCAGGGGCTGGGCCTGAACCTGTGTGGGGCTGCCAAGCTGACGTGTTGCGTGGGGCCCCAGGGCGAGGTGTATCCCTGCGCGTTCCTGCAGATGCCCGAGTTCCGCGCCGGGTCCCTGCGGGAACAGCCGTTCCAGCGAATCTGGGACGAGGCCGGGGTGTTCCGCTCCCTGCGCACGCTGCGCATCCGCTCCTGTGAGGAGTGCCACCGGTTCGACCACTGCCACGGCGGCTGCCCTGCGGTGGCCCATCACATCGGCCGCGGTGTGGACGGCGGAGACCCCGAATGCCTGGAGAACTGCGTGAGTGCCCTCACCGCAGCATCGCTGGCCGGAGTCGTAGCCGGCGCACCCTCGGCAGCGGCGTGAGACCGCCGCCGCCCGGCTCTGAGGAGTTCTTGCCATGATGTTCCAGTACCTGTTCTCTCCCCTCAAGATCGGCAAGGTGGAGGTGAAGAACCGCCTCTCCTTCCAGCCCCACCTCACCAACTTCGCGGTGGACTGCTTGCCCAGCGAGCGTCACAGAAACTATTGGGGCGAACGGGCCAAGGGCGGTGTGGGTTTGATCATCACCGAGGAGATGAGTGTCCACCCCACGGACACCGCCTACGAGAAGCTCATCGAGGTGTTCCACCCGGAGGTCATTCCGGGTTTTCGCAAGATCACCGACACCGTCCACCAGTACGGGGCGAAGATGTTCGCCCAACTCAACCACAACGGACAGCAGTGCGACGGCACCATCTCGCGCCTGCCCGTGTGGGCGCCGAGCCCGGTGCCCGACGTGCTGTTCCGCGAGGTTCCCAAGGAGATGGAGCCGGAGGACATCGAGGAGGTGGCGCGGTACTTCGGCAAGAGCGCGGTGCACGCCCGGGAGGGCGGTTTCGACGGCATCGAGTTGCAGTACGGGCACTCCAGTCTGGCCCGCCAGTTCCTCTCGCCGCTGAGCAACCTGCGCCAGGACGAGTTCGGCGGCAGCCTGGAAAACCGCATGCGGGCCCCGACCCTGTTCATCGAGGCGGTGCGCAAGGCGGTGGGCAACGACTTCACGGTGGGCATCCGCCTGTGCGCGGACGAGATGGTGCCCTGGGGCGGGTTGAACCTCGAGAACGTCCAGGAGATCGCCCAGAAGTTCGAGGCCAGCGGCCTGATCGATTTCATGGACCTCTCCATCGGGACCTTCTTCAACCTGTACCTGGTGGAAGGGTCCATGCACACGCCCCTGGGCTACACCATCCCCCTAGCCGCGGGCATCCGCGAGAAGATCAAGTTGCCGGTGTTCTGCACAGGCCGCATCAACGACCCGGTGATGGCCGAGAAGGTGCTGGCCAACGGCCAGGCCGACATGATCGGCATGTGCCGGCAGCTGATCTGCGACCCGTTCATGCCCAAGAAGGCGCTGGAGGGGAGACTCGAAGACATCCGCTACTGCGTGGCCGACAACCAGGGCTGCATCGGTCGCATGGGCCTCAACAAGCTGCTGGGCTGCATCCAGAACCCGGCGGTGGGGTTGGAGAAGGAGTGGGGGGAGGGCACCCTGAAGCCCGCAGCGGTGAAGAAGAAGGTGATGGTGATTGGCGGCGGTCCTGGGGGCATGTGGGCGGCAAAGATGGCCGCGCGGCGGGGCCACCGGGTCGATCTCTACGACCGCAACGAGGAGCTCGGCGGCCAGATCCGCATCGCCATGAAGGGCGCGGGCCGGGACGAGTTCGGGGTGATCATCCGCAACGAGAAGGACCAACTGGACGGGGCCGGGGTGGAACTGCGCCTGGGTGTAGAGGTCACCGAGGAGATGGTGCTCAAGGCGAACCCGGATGCGGTGATTGTCGCCACCGGCAGCGTGCCGATCCAACACCCGCCCATGGGCGGGGCCGATGGGCCCGGTATCTACAACGCCTGGCAGGTTCTCCAGGGGGAGGCCGAACTCGGCGAGAAGGTCTGCATCGTGGACGCCGACGGCCACCACCGGGGGACCTCCACAGCGGAGTATCTGGCCGACCAGGGCAAGGCGGTGCACATCCTCTGCCCGAGCCTGTTCATCGGTGCCGAGCTGGGCCCGCTCCAGGACCTCTACCTCACCCGGCAGCGTCTGCTGCAGAAGGGCGCCACCTTCACCCCCGACACGGCGGTACTCGAGATCACCGGGGATGCCGGCGCCAAGGTCCTCAAGGGGCTCAACGTCTACTCCAATGCGATGACCGATTACGGTCCCTACGACTCCGTCGTCCTGATCATCGGCCAGCAGGTGGACGACGCCCTGTACAGGGCCCTCAAGGGCAAGGTGAAGGAACTCCACCGCATCGGCGACTGCGTGGCCCCCCGCAAGGTGGACATGGCGATCTGGGACGGTCACAAGGTGGGGAGGGAGATCTGATGGGCAGCGACGCGGCTCCCGACCGCTTGCGCGCCGGGGTGCTGGCGTTCAGCCAGCTCCCCGAGGGCGAACTGGACGACGCCGACAAGGGCGTCCTCAACGAGGCCGGCAGGCTGGCCAGGCTCCTGGAGGCAGGTCTGCTCGCCACCTGCTTCCCCCCCTCCGCGGGGGACGCAGAGGAGGACGCAGGGGATGGTGTGTCCCTGGAGGGGTTCGGCGGCAGGCTCAGCTGGCGGCCCACCGACCCCGGTTTTCTCCGGACCGCCGGGGCGGCCACCGTCCCTCTCGCCGGCTTCGGATCCTACGGTGTGGCGGAGGTGTTCGAACTGGCCACCGAACGTGACCTGTCGGACTACCCGGACGCCCGGGCCGAGGCCCTGGTGCAGGCGGCCCGCGCCTGCGGCGCCGGCGTGGTGGCCCTGGCACACAACGACCAGGGATCGGCGTTGGCTCCCGGTTTGGCCGTGGGCCTCGGCGCTGCCCTGTGGACCGAGATCGTCGCTTTCGAACGGACCGAGCAGGGGCTGCTGCTCAGCCGCCAGGCGCTGGGCACCCAAGCCCTGGAGTGCCGGCTCTGGGACGGCTCGGTGCCGCTGGTCCTCACCGTTAATCCGCGGCGCACCAGCGCCACGGTGCTCCCGTCGGTACGTCCGAGCCACCCCAGGTTGTCCCGGGTGCCGGTGACCCCGACGGAGCCAGCCTACCGCCAGCGGGTGGTGGCCCGGGTGCCGCCGGACCCCCAGACCGTGGACGTCACCGAGGCCGAGCTGATCTTCTGTGCCGGCAAGGGGTTCGATCCGACCAGTTTTTCCCAGTACCAGGAACTGGCTCGCCTGTTGAAGGCGTCCGTGGGGGTCACCCGTCCGGTGTACGATCTGGGCTTCGCTGGGTTCGAGCGCATGATCGGTCAGACCGGCAAGACCGTGGCCCCGCGCTTCTACCTGGGCATGGGGATCTCCGGGTCCATGCACCACGTGGGGGGCATCAAGGACTCGAAGCACCTAGTCAGCCTCAACATCGACCCCAAGGTACCCATGTTCCCCAACTCCGACGAGGGGTTCGTGGGAGACCTTCGCGAGGTCGTGCCGTTGCTGCTCGACAAGGTCAAGGCCCACCTGACCCAAGGCGGTGCCGCATGAAGAAGACCTTCGAAGCCATCGTGGTCGGCGCCGGCCCCGCGGGGGCCGCCGCGGCCCTCAAACTGGCCCGGGCCGGCGTGGACGTGGCGCTCTTGGAGCGCGGCGCCTTCGCCGGAGAGAAGAACATGTTCGGGGGCCTGCTGCATCGCATGCCGGCCCTGGAAGAGCTGTTCCCCGACTTCTGGAACCGCGCTCCGTTGCAGCGCCACGTGATGAAGAAGAACCTGTGCTTCATGACCGACGAGGCGAGTTTCACCGCCCAATACGAAACCGAGGCGTTCGACCGGGAGCCCTTCAACGGCTACACGGTGTTCCGGCCCACCTACGATGCCTGGCTGGCCGAGGAGGCCCGCCGGGCGAGTGCCACCTACCTGACCCGGTGCACCGTGGACGACGTGATCACGGACTCCGGCAAGGTCGCCGGGGTGCGGCTGTTGCGCGACGGCGGCGAGTTGCGTGCCCCGGTGGTGATCGCCGCCGACGGGGTGCTCTCCTTCGTCGCCCTCAAGGCAGGCCTGCGCCGGCCCCAGTTCAACGCAGACCAGATGGCGGTGGGGGTCAAGGCGCTGATCGACCTGCCCAAGGCCGCCATCGACGACCGTTTTGGGCTGGTGCGCGACCAGGGGGCCTCGGTGGAGTACGTGGGCTGCACCGGCGGCGTGCGCGGCGGCGGCTTCCTCTACACCAACTACGACAGCGTGTCGGTGGGGCTGGTGCTGCACATCGGCAGCCTGCGGGACAGCGGCAAGACCCCCTATGACCTGCTCAACGGTTTTCTGGCGCAGCCGCAGATGGCGAAACTGCTGCGCGGCGGGCGACTGCTGGAGTACTCGGCCCACGTGATTCCCGAGGGCGGCTACGACATGGTGCCGGAACTGGCGGGCGACGGCGTCCTGATCACCGGCGACGCCGCGGGCTTCTGCTACGCCACCGGGTTGAACCTGGAGGGCATCAATCTGGCGGCCCATTCCGGGATCCTGGCCGCCGACACGGTGGTCGAAGCCAGGGCCCAGGGAGACTTCAGCGCTTCGTCGCTGGGCAGCTACCGCCGCAAGCTGGAGCAGAGCTTCGTCCTCAAGGACCTCAAGCTGTACCGGCGGGCGCCCAAGATGCTGCACATCGACCGGCTCTACGAGATCTACCCGGCGGTGCTGTGTGACTTCATGGACCGGGTCTACCGCATCGACGGCACGCCCAAGGAGAAACTGGCCAAGCTCCTCCTCAACAAGGCCAGACAGCGGGTGACGACCCGGGAACTGCTGAGCGACGCCTTCACCGCGTGGAGATCGGTATGAGCTATATCAACATCGACGAGATCTTCGACACCACCAGCTTCACCATCGACAAGGAAGCCCACATCGTCATCGACTCGAAGTTCTGCCTCGCCTGCGACCACCGTGGCTGCGAATGTGCCTGTCCCGCCCGCTGCTACACGTGGTCCGAGGACGACCAGAAGATGGACTTCGTCTACGACGGCTGCCTGGAGTGCGGTACCTGCTACGTGGTCTGCGACCAGAACGCCTTCACCCGCTGGCGCTACCCCCGGGGTGGCTTCGGTGTGAGTTTCCGGATGACCTGAGGGAAACGCCCATGGCTGCCAAACCACTGGACATTCTCGTGTTGCTGCGCGAGGTCACGGATCCCCGGCCCCCGGCCCAACTGGCGGAGGAGGGGGCCCTGGTCCGCGACCGGGGCCTGCGGCGGCTGGTCAATCCCGCCGATCTCGAGGCCCTAGAGGAGGCCCTGCTCCTGGCGGATGATGGTGGCGCCCGGGTGACGGCCCTGGCCGTCGGTCCGGGGCGTCTCGACGATACCCTGCGGGTGGCGCTGGGGATGGGCGTTCAACGGGCCATCCGGGTCTGGGACCGCGCCCTGGAGGGCGCAGACGCGGTCGCCACCGGGGAACTGCTCACCCGTTGCCTGAGCATCCTGCGCCCGGGGGCACTTTTCACCGGCAGTCGCCTGCTGGATGCCGGCGCAGCTCCGGCCCCGGCGCTGGCCGCCGCCGCCCTGGGCGTGCCGAGCTGCGACGCGGTGGTGGCGCTGCGCCAGGTGGGGGAGCAGGCACTGGAGGCGACCCGCAAGGGGGATCGGGGCTCGCGCCAGCGTATCGAGCTGCCCATGCCCTGTGCGGTGCTGTTCGAAGGCGGGGCCCGGGAGCCCCGCTACCCGGACATGGAGGGGGTGCTCGCCGCCCTGGAGGGAGAGGTCGAACTCTGGGGTCTTCCGGAGCTGGGTCTGTCGGCAAGGGCGCTCGGTGAGGACATCTCTCCCCTTCGCCCCGCGGGGTACTCCTTCCCCCGCCCTACCCCCGTGCGGGTGACCACGCCGGACGCCAACCTGCCGGCCCACGAGCGCATCCGGGCGTTGCTGTCCGGTGGCATCCAGGCCCGGGAGGGTCGCATGCACTTCGGCAGCGCCGAGACCTTGGCCGAGGGGCTGTTCCAGGTGTTGTGCCGCGAAGGCCTGGTCCCGGGAGCCGAATCATGACCTATTGCCTCGCCGCCGGTGTCACCCTGCGCGACGAGGGAGATGCCACCTACCTGGTGGCGCCGCGACCGTTGCGCGCGGTGCGCATCAATCGGGCCTTGCGAGAGGTGCTGCATCGCCTGGGCCGGGGGGAGCCGGTGCGTCCGGAATCCCCGGGGGGCCCCCTGGAGCGGCTGGCGAAGAAGGGATTTCTGGAACGGGAGGCGCCGGCGGGGCCGGACTCCCGGGAGTTGCCTACGGTCAGCGTGGTGATCCCGGTCATGGACCGGGCCGGGGAACTGCGCCGCTGCCTGAGCTCCCTGCAACGGGTGCGCTACCCGGCCGCCAGGCTCCAGGTGGTCGTTGTGGACGACGGCAGCCGCGACGACTCCGCGGCGGTGGCGGAGGAACTGGGGGCCACGGTGGTATCCTCGGGGGGGCGTGGGCAGGGGCCGGCGGCGGCCCGCAACCGGGGCGCAGCCGCGGCCCACGGCGAGTTGCTGGCGTTCATCGACTCCGACTGCACCGCCTCTCCCGGGTGGCTGATTGAGTTGGTCGACCGGTTTCGCGACCGCGAGGTGGCGGCGGTGGGGGGGTGTGTGCAGGGCATGCACGTGGCGACGCGGCTCGATCGCTACGAGGCGGTCATGTCCAGCCTGTCCCTGGGGCGCCGGGAGCGTTGTGGTCAACAGGGGGACGACACCTTTTATCTACCCAGCTGCAACCTGCTGGTGCGTCGCGCCGCGTTCCGCGCCGCCGGAGGGTTCCGGGGCGGCATGCAGGTGGGAGAGGATGTGGACCTGACGTGGCGGCTGCGCGACCTGGGATGGAAGATCGTCTACAGCCCGCGCGGATGGGTCTGGCATGAGCACCGCAACGAGCTGGGGGCCTTTCTCCGTCGCCGTTTCCAGTACGGCACCTCGGAGGCGGCGCTGCATGTCCTCCATCCCCAGAGGCGCAAGAAGATCGCCCTGCCGCCCCTGCTCACGGCCGCGATGGTGCTGTGCGTCTGCGCGGTGTTGCTTCCCTCCCTGTGGGCCCTGGCGGGAGCACTGAGTTGCCTGCTGCTGGACGGCAGGATGGCCGTGCGGCGCTTGCGGCGGTGTGGACTGCCCCTGGAGGCGGCCACCGTCTGGGAGGCGCGGCTACGGGCCCTAGGCAGTCTGGTCTACTATGTGACCCAGCATGCGGTCCGCTACTACGGACTGCCGCTCCTTGCCGTCTCGGTTCTGTGGCCGCAGCTGGGCCTGGCGACCGCCGTGGTGCTGTTGGGGGTGGTGGCCGTGGAGCGCCGCGTGCGGGGCTCGGCCCTCGGGCTGGTTTCGTTCACCACCTTCTTCCTGGCCGAGCATCTGGCCTACGGCGCGGGGGTGTTCGCCGGGTGCCTGCGGCAGAAGCGGTTCGGTAGCTATTGCCCGATCCTGTACGCCAGGATGGACATGTCGTTCGGATGAGAAAGGAGCACGCACCCATGGAAGCGAGTCTGGAGAGCAAGCGGCAGCGGCTGTACGGAATACTCCGGGAGATGGACGGTGTGGTCATCGGCTTTTCCGGGGGTGTGGACTCCAGCTACCTCTACGCTGTAGCGGTCGAGGTCTTGGGGAACCGGGCCCTCGGGGTGACGGCCTGTTCCGAGACCTACCCGGTGCGGGAGCGCCGTGAGGCCGAGGCGATCGCCGCCAAGCTCGGCGGGCGGCACACACTGATCGTCTCCGAAGAGCTGGACGTGCCGGGGTTCGCCGAGAACCCTAAGGACCGCTGCTATTTCTGCAAGAAGGAACTGTTCGGCAAGCTGCGCGAGGTGGCCGACGAGGAGGGCCTGGGCGAGGTGGCGGACGGCTCCAACGCCGACGACCGGGGCGACTACCGCCCGGGCCGGAAGGCCGCCCGGGAGCTGGGGGTGCGCAGCCCCCTGGACGAGGCCGAGCTGACCAAGGACGAGATCCGCGAGCTGTCCAAGGCGATCGCCCTGCCCACCTGGGACAAGCCGGCGTTCGCCTGCCTGTCGTCCCGGTTCCCCTACGGTACCCGCATCACCCGGGAGAACGTCTCCCAGGTCGGCCGCGCCGAGGAGGGGCTGCGCGAACTCGGCCTGCGGGTGCTGCGGGTGCGCCACCACGGCGACGTAGCTCGGCTGGAGGTGGGCCCCCAGGAGTTCGACAAGCTGGTGAACGGGCTGCGCGACGCGGCGGTGCGTATCGTCAAGGAGGCCGGCTACGCCTACGTGGCTCTGGACCTGCAGGGGTACCGCACCGGCGCCCTCAACGAGGTGCTCACGGACATTCGTCCCTTGGGGGCCCCATGAGTCCGGAGCACCTGCGCCACCTGCTGGAGAGCCTCAAGCAGGGGGAGGTAACCACCGAGGACGTGATCGCTCGGGTGAAGAGCCTGGGGTACGAGGATCTGGGGTTCGCCAAGATCGACCACCATCGACGGATTCGCAACGGCTATCCGGAAGTGATCTACGGGGAAGGCAAGACTCCGGCCCAGGTGGCCGAGATCTTCCGGCGCCTGGCCGACAAGAACCCCAACGTACTGTGCACCCGGGCCAGCGACGCCGCGGCCGAAGCGGTGCGGGCAAAGGTGCCCGGGGCGGAGTACCACGAACTGTGCCGCATCGTGGAGCTACGGCGCGACCAGACCCCGCCGGTTGGGCGGGTGGCCCTGGCCGCCGCCGGCACGTCGGACCTGCCCGTTGCCGAGGAGGCGGCGATCTCCCTGGAGGTGTTCGGCAGCCGGGTGGAGCGTATGTACGACGTGGGCGTCGCCGGCATCCACCGCCTGCTGTCCCACAGCGAAGCCCTGGGCCGCTGCAACTGCGTGGTGGCCGTCGCTGGAATGGAGGGGGCACTGCCGTCGGTGGTGGGTGGGCTGGTGGACGTGCCGGTGATTGCGGTGCCCACCAGCGTCGGCTACGGTGCCAGTTTCGGGGGGATCACCGCGCTGCTGGCGATGCTGAACTCCTGCGCCTCGGGGATCAGCGTCGTCAACATCGACAACGGGTTCGGCGCCGCCTATCAGGCGGACATGATCAACAAACTGGCTGCCTGGGGGCGGAGAGAGGAGGCTGCATCGTGAGTGCCCGCATCCTGTACCTGGACGCAGCGGCGGGGGTCAGCGGCGACATGTTCGTGGGTTCCCTGATCGACGCCGGTGCCGATCCCCAGGTGATCCGTGACCACATCAGTTGTCTGGGGATCGACGGGCTCGCCGTCCGGGTCACCCGGGTGCAGCGCAGCGGGCTGATGGGGACCAAGTTCGACGTGATCGACCCGGAGACGGGGCGCAATGTGGACGAGCCCACGGCCGCTTCATCCGGACAGGGGCACCACCACGGCCACCATGGGCACAGCCACGGCCATGCCCACCCTCACGGCCCTGGGGACGGCCACCGCCACGGGCATCGCCACCGGCCGCACCGCGGCCTGGGAGAGGTCCGCCGCATCATTCGCACCAGCGCCCTGCCGACCTCGGTGGCGGAGGACGCGGTGGCGGTGTTCGAGCTGCTGGGCAGGGCCGAGGCCAAGGTGCACGGTGTGGACGCGGATCAGGTCCACTTCCACGAGGTGGGGGCCCTGGACGCGATCGCCGACATCGTCGCCGCGGCTTCGGCGTTCCACCAGCTCGGGGTGGATGAAGCGTGGTGTTCCCCGGTGCACGTGGGTTGCGGAACCGTGCGTTGCGCCCACGGGGTGCTGCCGGTCCCGGCGCCGGCCACCGCGGAGATCCTCAAAGGGGTCCCCGTCTATTCCGACGGGGTGCAGGGAGAACTCTGCACCCCCACCGGTGCCGCCCTGGTGCGGCACTTCTGCACCGGCTTTCGCGCCATGCCACCGATGGTGGTGGATAGTGTGGGCTATGGCGCCGGCACCAAGGACTTCGGCATTCCCAACCTGCTGCGGGCAACTCTGGGAAGGGTTAGCGGGGCGCAGGAACCCCAGCGAGCGACTCAAGCTGGCTGAACATAAAGGCAGGGCCAACCCGACGACGCAACACCGCGCGAAAAGGAGGAAGTGATGGCAGACCGACTGGTACGGGTCGACATGAACACGCTGACGATCACGGAGGAGCCGCTGCCGGCGAAATGGGCGGGCCTGGGGGGGCGGGCGATGACCTCGGCGATCGTCGCCGAGGAGGTG
>JARGFW010000422.1 GCA_029211085.1 Deferrisomatales bacterium
ACCTCGACGACGTACTCGTTCGGGTCGCACTCGGCCATGCGAAACTTCGAGATGTTGCAGTTCGGGTCTGGTTGATACAGGGAGACACTGACGGGCTTCGAGCCTGTGGGCGCGGCGTCACCCAGGGGAAGCAAGGCTAGAAGAGGGATGGCGATCCAGACATGCAGAGGTGATCTCTTGGATCTTTGGGAGGGCGGGACCCTGTCCCGATGAAGGGGTACGACCTTTTCTTCGGCGGCACTCCGAACGATCTGCCGGACTCTGCGTGCCGTGGTGCTGCGTACTCTCTCGTCCATGATCTCCCCCTTCCCTCCTGTGGGTCTCAGATCGCCAGCTTGATCATCTTCGTGATGCGGGAGCGTCCCGGCTGCGGCCCCTCCTCACTCCCCATCATCTCGTAGAGGAGGGCGACCAATTCGGCCTTCTTCTTCGGTTCCAGGCTCGCTCCCAATTCCAGCAGCTCTTCCTCCACCCCTTCGATGACCCCGGCGAGCACGGCTTCGTCGAGCTCCTCGCGCCCGTGGGCGCCCGGCTCCCCGGGCGGGCCTCCGCGGCTCTCCCGTCCCAGCACCAGCCAGTCGCACGAGACTCCCGCCAGTTCGCTGAAGCTCCCCAGGAAGACGGCGTCGGGCAGCTGACCGCGCTCGATCCGCCCCACCGTGTCCCGGGACACGCCGGTTCGCTCGGCCAGCTCGGCCTGGCTCCACCCCATCTTTTCGCGCGTCTCGCGCACTCTCTGGCAGGCATCCGGCAGCTTTTCCATGTGCGAATTATACACTGCAAATCAATGGTGTCAACAGATAGCCCCAAAAAAAGAGCTGGAAAGCCCGCTGAGCGCCAATTCTCATTGGTGCGAAAAAAGCATACCGATCTCTTGACGTGAGCGGTTGGCGCATACATACTGAGCGAAGATCGCACCGAAGGGAAATGTCAGGCGGCGAGGCGACGGCCATCCGAAGGAAACCGGAGGGACCAGCATGCGGACAGAAAAGCGCTCAGGAGAGGCAATTCCATCGAATGGTCTGGAGATGAATCATCACCTGACGGCTTCGCCGGGAGGCAGGTCGAAGCGGCACAGACCAGGTGCCCCATGTAAAACCGATGCGCTTTTCACACAACCGGTGCCGCCGGGGCACACGACGGACGTCGCGATCCCTCCGCCGCAGCCGGCCGGCACGAAGGGAGGAAGGTCCCACGACCACGAGCGGCCGGACACGACGCCCCCGAAGGCCCGGGCCCAGGCGAGGCACCCCCCAGCCCCCGCCGACACCTGGGACCAGGTGGTCCGCTGGATTAAGGAGAACCGCGGCCTGATCGTGCGCAACGCCGAGCGGATCTATGCGGGCTTCGCCCCCTATGACCGCGAGGACTACGTGCAGCAGGCCACCATCGCGGCGTTCCACGCGTGGACGGACTGCGTCCGAGCGGGGGAGCCAGAGCGGTTCGTGGCCTACCTCTTCGTCCGTTTCCGCCGCGAGTGCCAGGACGAGATGGGGATCCGCAGGGAGGCGCCGGCCAGCCTGCGACCCGGGGACCGAGAACTCCCTGCCGTGGAGTCCACACTGGCCACTCGCCCGGGTCCGGCAACGACACGGGAGGAGCGGGAGGAAGCCAACAGACGGCGGGAACTGCTCTGGAAGGCACTGAAGTGGATGACCCCAAGACAGCAACTCGCCTGGCTCCTGGCCCTCGGACATCTGGGACACGGGGAGGCGGATGCCCGGGAGATCGCGCGCGCCCTGAAGATCAGTCGCCGGGCCGCCTATGGACTCCTCACGAGGGGCCAGGAGCAGGCCGAGGCCGGCGCCCGGAGAGAAAAAGAGCGTCTGCGGAGAAAAAACTCGCTTTGATCGCCCCGCCATGTTCCACGGGCGGCGATTTATCGGATGAAGGGACAGAACGTTCAGGCAGTGAGAAGGAGAGGCAGCGCATGAAACTCTGGAGCGGCGTCGTGTCCATTTGCCTTGTCTCGGCCGGGATCGCCCCGGCGGACGAGGCCGTCCAGGAGCGCTTCCGCTACGCAGCGGATCTTGTCCGCTACCTCCCCGGGGAAGCGACCTGGGTTCTCCGGCCGAGCCCCGCGAAGGTGGCCACGTTGTACGCGGCCAGCGCACT
>JARGFW010000125.1 GCA_029211085.1 Deferrisomatales bacterium
CGGCGAGGAAGAACAAGATCGAGGTGCGAAGGAGGGGCACGAGCGATTCTCCTGGCGCGTGCGGTCTTCATCTGCATTTCGTTCGAGTTGGATGTTGACTGGAGATCTCGGAGCAACCCAGAGAGGCTGAACCGCTTACCCTATCCGTGCTCAGATCTGGTGCAGCAGTGTCCCTTTACGAAAGGGGGAAGTGTAGCTACCCAATTGGGCTCCATGGCTTGGGTGAGCGGCATGCGTTGACGCGGCGCAAGCTGCACAATAGCCATCACGCTGGCGCCGAGCGGGCAGGACTGGGCAATCATGGCTGGTACACGTCTCACAGTCCTTGCGCCCCGGTTCGGTACAACCGTAAAGTTCATTGCATTGTGTGCAATCCAGGAGAACGTTGTTCATCTGCTCCACCCTCCGCTGGCCCCCTGGGTGCAACCCCATCCTCATCGCCGACTGCTTGCCTCTGTTGCTGGTATCCTAACGGTTCCAATTGCGTGGTTCCGTGGCGGTCGGCACCCAAGATCCGTGCTTCTTCGCACGGCCAGCGGGTCAGATAGTTTACTGAGGGGTGACGCAGCACGTGGTAGTGAAGTTCCTCTGACCAATCGGCAGCACGACGAGCGAGAGTCTCGATGAGGCAACAGAACGACACTTCACCCCACCCCGAGATCCTTCTGACCAACGCCCAGGTGGTAACGCTTGATCCTCGCCAGCCCTTGGGCCACGAAATTGGGATCCGTGATGGTCGGATCCTGCACGTGGGCCGGCACTCATCAGGGGCCTCGGCTGCGGGCAAGAGTGTGCACGTCATTGACTGCCGAGGCAGTACGGTGCTTCCGGGCTTTGTGGACGCGCACCTGCATATCCTCTCCTATGCCGAGTCTCTGCTCAGCATGAACATGCGGCCAGGCAACGGTGTCCGGTCCATCTTCCGCATCCAGGACGAACTGCGGCACCGGGTTGGAGATACCCCTCCCGGAGAATGGCTCAAGGGGAAGGGTTACGATGAATTTTCACTAGAAGAAAAGCGCCACCCAACCCGCTGGGAGCTCGATACGGCGGCACCGGCGCATCCGGTCAAACTTACCCACCGCTCGGGCCACGCCCACGTCCTGAACAGCCTGGCACTGAAGATGGTGGGCATCGGCCGAGACACGCCGGATCCCCCCGGAGGGTTGATTGAAAGGGATCTCGAGTCCGGGGAGCCTACCGGGGTTTTGTTCGAGATGTCGGACACCTTGGCCAAGCGCATCCCGCGCTGGGATGACGAGACCTTTGAACAGGCCGTCAGACAGGCGACCACGGATCTCGCCTCGGTAGGGATTACTTCCTTTCTGGACGCATCGCCTACGGGAAACCTTTCGAAACAGGGATTCTTTCAGCAGCTTCGATCGAAAAGCTGCATCCCGCAGCGGATCTTCATGACAGTGGGACAGAACGTAGTGGGCAGGCTGGGTCAGAAGGGATCACACCCCGGCAAGGAGCCGAACGACGTAACCATCTGGGGAGTTAAACTGATCCTGGATCGAACGACGGGGACCATGTGTCCAAGCCAGGCGGAGCTGGCCGCAATCGTGCTAGCCGCGCACTCGAACGGCTGGCCAGTCGCGATACATGCCGTGGAGGAGGAAACAATCGAGGCGGCTCTCGAGGCTCTAGAAACTGTTCAGTCCGAGGATCCATTGACGCACCGGTTGAGTCACCGCATCGAACACGCTTCGATCTGCCCACCACACCTTGCCCGGCGCATGGGCGGCCTCGGTCTGACGGTTGTCAGCCAGCCGTCGTTCATCTACTACCACGGGACTCGCTATACCAATACCATCGAATCGCAGCAGCAGGCCCACCTCTATCCACACAAAACTCTGCTCAGCTGCGGCGTCACGGTCGCGGGCAGCTCCGACTGCCCCATTGTTCCCCCCTCACCGTTGACCGGAATCTACGCCGCCGTTACTCGGCTGTCGATGCGGGGCGAATGTGTGGGACCAGAGCAGAAAATCTCAATTGAGGAGGCGATCGCCCTGTACACGACTCAGGCCGCCAAAGCGATTGGGGCGCCTGCGTCGCTGGGAAGGCTCTCTCCGGGTATGGCCGCTGATCTGGTGGTACTCAGCCGGAACCCCCTCACCACGCCCCCAGCAAACCTGAGGGACATCGAGGTTCAACTCACTATGGTCGGGGGACGGATCGTCTATTCTCGTTGAATCCGGGTCTACTTGCGATGTGGCAGGGAATTCAATCCCGGAACATGTCTCGTGGTATCCATCACCGACGGCAGGCTGGCTGCTGAAGACCGATTGCGCTGTACTCAACGACCCACAGTCTTCCTCGTCTGGCTTCGTGGCCTGGAACACTTCCAGCCGTTGCGGTCCCTGGAAGAACTATTGAAACACTACTTCCTGCAGAGGTTCTGGCTGTTCTTTCCACGCGTCCCAAACCTCTTCCTGGAGTTCTTGCCTCTCGTTATCGCTGAGCTCGGGGGTCTGGACTAAAACCCTCAGCGGAACGGTGAGCAGGTCTATCGCTGAGAGCCATAAGGCAGCTGTGGTCTTTGCAAGTGTCAAGCAGTACATGAGAGGCCTCCTCTTCCTTTTACGTTGGCTGATCTTCCCCTGAAAGAAGCAACGTCCGGGCGTGATGTCGATCGCAGACCGTCAAGAAACGATACTTGACGCCACAGAGCTGCCATGGGCACCCATCGGGCAGGGTTCAAGGGGAAGATGGACATCCTCGCCACTACGGCTGCGATCCAGATGCGAGCGTATCGTCTCTCGGCTATCACAAAGCACAGAAAACGCTTCTTTGAGACCATGCTCCTTTAAGTTCCATTGCGTTTTGGCATTCACACAATAGCAATACCTAATTCTCCCGTCTGGGTTATAGACAAGTCCGGATGAAAATGCCGGACAAAATTTATTGGTGCAGGACCTATTTTCTTCTCCAAAGAATCCGACCCCCAGCAAGTCTGTTAACTCGTCAGATAGCCACTCAACTTGGTATTCTGACAATGCGAATTTTTTGGCATTGCATTTCGCATCTCCCACATTCTCCAACATTTCCAAGAACGGGTAGATGTTGTTAGCCAGACAAAATTTTACCACCGCCGGGATGTGTCTGACGTTCACTTGTGTGGCTACGATATCGACTGCGAGCCGCGTCGCGGCACCGGCACCGCACTCCCCAGCCCGATTGAAGCCGGCATCAACGAGCATCTTCAGGTTCAACGGGACATGCCATTCGCCGAACCTGGCCCATTTGGGGGACGCATAGTGCCCCGTGTTGCCTGTCATGGCTTCTTGGATCGCCGGGTCCAAGGCATGGAGTTTCCCGATGAAGCTCACGTCCATCTCGCACACTTCTTCTGCGATTTCTGCCGTGACCGACAGGAGATTTGAGAAACTGGTCCACCAAAGCCCCAGCGCATTTGCCTTCTGAATAAGGGGGAACCGTGAAGCGCCACCTACCCCTTCAGGATTGAAAAACATGCGGTCCAGAAACGGCTCCCCCACTGTTGCCGTTCTCACGTATCTACCGCCAAGCCGCGCAAAATCTTCCATTATCCGGAGGTGGTCCGCCAGTTCGAGGAAACCCCCTCGTTCCTCTCGTTCTACGAAACAGAACCCACAATTCAACTGACACTTTCTGTATGCCTTCGAAGCAGCAAGGGGAATACCCAGCAGCAAGGGTCTTCTTGCGGTCGCAAACCGGACCAACTCACTGTAGGAGGGGATCCCCTTGAACACGGGGATGCGGGGTGCAGTGCCGCGAATCGGCAGCGGATGATCCTCGAGAAGCCTTGGAGAAAACTTGGAAGTGGGGAAAAGACTCTGCATTGCTGCTCCTGCGAAACCATCCAGCGCTCCCCGCTGAGTCTCGCGCTCCTGGGGCGTTGCGCCGACGTGCATCGTCACTCCGTCTCCGGCGCTACGGCGCCCCGTACAGGTCGCGTAGAACCTTCCTTTGCACCTTGCCGGTTGAAGTTCGCGGCAGGTCGTCGACGAAGACGACACTCCGCGGCCGCTTGAACCCGGCCATTCTTTCCCTGCAAAAATCGATGATTTCACCCTCGGTCGCCGTCTGACCGTCTTTCAGGACCACTATCGCGCGGGGATCCTGACCCCACTCCGGGTCTGGGACACCGATGAGGGACGCGTCGCTGACCTTCGGGTGTGCATGAAGGACATTCTCGACCTCTTCCGGAGAGATGTTCTCCCCGCCGCGGATGATCATGTCGTCGCTGCGGCCGGACAGAAATATGTAGCCGTCTTCATCCATGTAGCCGGTGTCGTTGGTGTGCAGCCAGCCATCCTCGGTGAGCGCCTTGGCGGTCTTCTCCGCATCCTTCCAGTAGCCGCTCATCACGCGCGCCCCCCGCGCCATGATCTCTCCCACCTCTCGGACCGGGAGCCGGCGGCCCCCTTCACCCCAGATCTGGATCTCGATGTCGGCCATGGGACGTCCGATCGAGTGCGCCAGGCGGTTGAGCTTCTTGTCCCTCTCCTCCTCGGTCTCGTCGCCACTGAGCTTGTGATCCTCAGGGCCCAGCATGGTAATGGTCGAGGCAGTCTCCGTCTGGCCGAACGCGTTGATGAACATGACGTCTGGAAAGGTCTCGATCGCCTTCTTGATGACTTCGAACGGCATCGAGGCGGCGCCGTAGGTGATGACCTGCAGGCTGGAGAGGTCCCACTTGGCGAGGTCCGGGTGATCCACGATGCGTTTGAGCATGGTCGGCACCAGCATGGCCCGGTGGGCCTTCTCCCGTTCCACCGTGTCCAGCCATTCATCGGCTTCGAACTGACGCATCAGGGCGATGGTGCGGCCACCGTAGACGGCCGCAATCATCGCCTGGATCCCGGCGACGTGGTACAGGGGAACCGACAGGATGTTGGTCTCCTCCATGTCGAGATCGACCGGCGTGACGTTGCCGAGAAGATAGACCGAGAAGGCGCTGTGGCGCAGGGGCACGCCCTTGGGGAGGCCGGTGGTTCCCGCGGTGTACATCAGAATCGTGACATCATCGTCATCGATGGCCACGCTCGGTTCATCGGACGAGCCGTCCGCGACGAGTTCTGCGTAGTTCTCCATCCCGGAAACCGTGCCGTCCATGGCGACCAGCCGTGGAGGCGTGGTGAGAGTCGCCTGCATGTCCGTAACCAGACCGGTATAGCGGCCTCCCGCGCACAGGATCTTCGCTTCCGAGCTGTTCAGCGTGTGGGTCAGTTCCTCTTGTTTGGCCCGGAAGTTCAGGGGGACACAGATCCCACCGACCTTGGCCGTGGCGAAGTAGATCTCGACGAACTCCGGGCAGTTAACTTGCAGGATGGCCACCCGGTCGCCCTTCTCGACCCCGGACTCCAAAAGGGCATTCGCCAAGCGATTCACCCGGTCCGCGAGTTGCGCAAAACTGAGCCGCTTGCCTTCGAAGACGATCGCGGCTCGGTCCGGGCAGATTGCACTGGCGATGCTGAGAATATCGATTGTATTCATGTTCCCCTCCACCTACAGCAGTACCACGGTTGTCTCATGCCCCGGCTGGGACCCCACTTCCCCTCGCAGCCCAGTATCCGACAGAATGGGAACCGGTTCAGTCAGATGCATCACTGCGCCGCGGTGAACATCCACACGCCCCCTTCGTGCTCGACAACACCTCCCGGCGCGTATCGACCCAATGCCACTAGGCGCTGGTCAGCTTCCCCCCGTTGACGCGAAGGACCTCTCCGTTGGCGAAGTAGAACTCGTCACTACATAGGAAGCGGATGGCATCGGAGATGTACGAAGGCTTTCCGAAGCCGAAGGGCATGAGTTCTTCGAAGGCCTTCCTCCACTTCGCACCATCTTTTTCCAACAATTCCCTCACCATGGGGGTCTCGATCAGCGCCGGCATCACCACATGCGAACGGATGTTGTAGCGGCCCAGTTCCTTGGCCCAGGACTTCGTCATCGCGACGATGGCGGCTTTCGAAGCGGCGTAACAGGTCTGCCCGGCCTGCCCGTCGGCGGCGAGAGAGGACACGGTGACGATCCTCCGGTCCGGGTATGCGGCGGCGGTCGGTTCGGGAGCCGCAGCGGCGGCCGCGAGCCAGCGCCTGACCACCGCCTGGGCAGTGAAGAGAATCCCCTTGGCGTTGACGCCCATCACGGTCTCCCACTGTGCCTCGGTAACGTCCTTGAGGAGGGCATCGCGAAGGATACCGGCGCACTGGACCAGGAGGTCGACTTCTCCGACAGCCGCAAAAGCTGTGTCGACATTAGCCTCGATCTCCGCGACCGAGGTGACGTCGACCGTATAGGAGACGGCCTTCCCGCCTGCGCCGCGGATCTCATCGGCGACCCGGTCCACCGCGTCCCCCTGCGTGTCGAAGAGGACGACCGCGGCACCTTCCGCCGCGAAGTCCCGTGCCGTCTGGGCCCCGATACCGGAAGCTCCACCGGTGATGAGAACCGTCTTACCCGCGAACCTCGAACGCGCACTTGAGTTCATGAACCCCTCGCATATGCCGGTAGGAATAACGGAAAAGGAGGCCGGATGATCTCATCCGGCCTCCACTCTCGATGCTGATGCCAACGCCTTGGGGCGGCGGCAACCCCGGCACGGTTACCGTCCAAGCCCAGGCTTCCGTCGCGCGCCAACTGGCTTCTTCGAGACATTGACAGACAGTAGCTGGCGGTTACAGCTTCCCCTCTTGCTGGAGCTTTTGGGTGACTCGTTCCCGCAGGCTCTTCTTCTCGAGCTTACCCACCTTGGTTACCGGCAGCTCGTCGATCAACTCCAGGCGTTCCGGCACCTTGAAGCGCGCGATCCCCCGCTCGTTCAGCAAAAACTCGCGGACTTCATCAAGGGTCAATTCATCTCCGGGGTTACATACCACGAAAGCGCAAATGCGCTCACCCATCTCCTTGTCCGGCATCCCGACCACTGCTGTTTGCAGCACTTTCGCATGTTCGGCAAGGTGCGCTTCCACCTCCTCCGCATTGATCTTTTCCCCGCCCCGGTCAATGCAGTCCTTGATGCGCCCCTGCCAGGTGAGGCTTCCGTCCGGGTCCTGGCGCACCAGGTCTCCACTCCTGTAGTAGCCGTCCGAGGTGAATGCCTCCTGGTTGCGCTCCTCGGCTTTGAAGTACCCGCGGATGGTGCACGGCCCCCGACTGAGCAGGTGCCCGACCGTCCCCACCGGCACTGCCTGTTCCGTGTTGGGATCGACGACCTTGACCTCGTCGCCCACTGACACCGGCTTGCCGCTGGTGAAATGCCGGATCTCCGGGGGGTCACTCCAGTGTCCCCAGCAGACCAGGCCCTCGGTCATTCCGTAGGTTTGGACACCTTCGCACTGGTACGCCTGAAGGAAGTTGGACACGTCCTCGTTGCCCGGAGGCCAGAACCCCATGACCCTCTTGAGACAACCGAGGTCGTAGCCGTTGCGCACGCCTTCATCGAGACCGAGCATGCGGTGGATCTGGATGGTGAACAGAAACGCCGTGTCGACGTGGTTCTCAGCGATAGCCTTCATGAGAGCCTCGGGCGCCAGCGACGGCGAAAGCACCAGCGTGCCGCCTTTGCCGTGCAGCGGGAGCAGGCCGTTGATCAGCCCGGCATTGTGCACCACGGGGGAGCTGAGCAGCAGCCGGGTGCCCGTGCCATACTCCAGGATTTCTCCGATGCACCGCGCACCGTAGGCGTAGTCATTGTGGGTGCGCGCGATCACCTTCGGTACGCCGGTGGTGCCCCCGGACAGCTGGAAAAAGGCTGGGGACATGGGGTCGGGGCGGTACTTGGCGAGCTCGCCCCTAGCGTGCGCTAGGTCCACCTCCCGCGCCATCAACTCCTGCATCGACACCAACCCGGCGTTGGAGGGTGTCCCGTCGGTGAGGATGTGGCGCATCGTGGGAGTCGCCTGGCGAATCTTCAGAGCGAAATCCTCAAGATCGAAGCCCCCCTCCGTACCCGCCGGGATCACGTGGGCCACCGCTTCCGTGAACTCAGCAAGATAACTGATCTCAGCCCAGCGGTGCGTCGCGAGCGTACACACCGGGATGGCGCCGAGCTTCATGCATGCGTAGATGACGTAGACGAACTCGGGAGTGTTGGCCAACTGCAAGATCACCCGGTCATAGGTCTGGACCCCCATCTGCGCCATCTGGTAGGCCAGACGGGTTGCCTGCTCGTCCATCTGGCCGTAGGTGATCTCTCTGCCGTCGATGGCCAGCGCGGGGCGCTCCCTGTATTGCTCGACCCAACGGTCCAGATACTCTCCAAAGGTGCGGTCCTCCCAGTAGCCCGCGGCTTTGAATCGCTTCACTTCCTCATCCGGCCAGGGAACAAATCCGTCTAGCATCATGGTCTCCTTCCACAACCGCTGCGCACTCTGGTCTGGAAACACAGGCTCGGTGCCTACGGGAGTAGACACCGAGCCTGCTCACGGGAGCATGGTTTACTTGATATCCCACTCGTCCTTCCAGCGCATGCCCGGCTTCCAGCGCCGCAGGGTCGGCGGCACCTTCGCCTTGACCGGCTTCGGCCACATCTTTGGGTCGTACTCTTCGACGCCGTAGGATGGATTCGCAGTGCAGCGCAACTGCTGCCGCCCGGAGTAGATTCCCATCAACATGCAGTACATGCATTTCGTACATTTGTTGATTTCATCCACACGGCCTTCCTTGACCTTGTTGGGCCACTCGGGATCGGCGATGGAGGCGCGACCCAAGCTGATCATGTCGGTCGCGCCATCCGCGATCGCCTTGGCGGCAACCTCGGGTGTGTGCAATCCGGGCGTCATAACCGGCATCTTGATGGCTTGTTTGAGCTTCTTCCCCTGGGCCTCCAGGATGGAAAGACAGTCTTGGTCGCTCTTCTTGTTCGTCTGCCAGTTCTTCTGGTCATCATAGCCGGAGCTTTCGGACAAATGGACCCCATCTGCGCCGTTCTCTTCCGCCCAGATGCAGATCTGTCGCACATCCTCGGCCGACAACCCGCCATCCTGAAACTCACGGGCGCTGATACGGAAGGTAATCGGTACCGCGTCGCCGAAGCTGGTCTTGCACCCCTTGATCAGATTCATGAGCAAGCGTGCGCGATTCTCCAGGGAGCCGCCGTATTCGTCCGTGCGCTTGTTGCTCCGCGGGGACAAGAAGGTGTGCATCAGGTATCCGTGGCAAGCGTGGATCTCGATGCCGTCGAACCCTGTCAGAATGGCCAGCTCGCTGGAACGGACAAAGCGGTGCTCTGCCTCCTTGATCTGATCCAGGGTGAACTCGGACATCTGCAGTTTGCCCAGGTGCTTGGCGAAGTTGCTCGGGAAATAGGGAAACCACGCGCGCGCGGTGTCGGGCATGTTCTTCATCAACTCAACCGGATCCACCGGCGAATTGGATGGAGACCGAGCCCCCGGACGCGCGCCCTGGCGGCCGATACCGATGCACATCTGGGCGAACACCTTGGTGTCCGTGCCCTGGGAGCGGATGCTTTCGATGAAGTCACACCAAAACCCCACGGTGTTGCAGCCGGGGTACAGGTAGGGGATGAACGGATACTCGTTGTGGGCATACTTGTCCGTGAGGATGGCGCCAGCGACGATCAACCCAAAGCCACCCAGGGCCCGAGAGTTGTGACTGCAGATGTACTGTCTCGTCGGATACCCGAAACGGTCGCCCTGCTGGTTCATGGGCGCTTCGGCGACACGGTTCTTGATCTCCACCGGCCCGATCTTGATGGGCTCAAAGAGTTCGTCATACATGCCTCTTCCTCCTTTGTGTTGGTCTCGCCTGGTCTTGGTGGGTTGCGTTCAGTACACGGCACTGCCCATCACACACGCCGTCATGCCTCGGGAGGGGTGATCTTCAAAATCTTGGCCAGGTTCAGGCCAGCCCACTTGGCCCGGTCCTCATCGCTGAGCGGCTCATATCCGTACTCCTCCTGGACCTGCTCGCTGATCTGGAACTTGTTCACGAAATCCATCTCGTCACTGCACGGGCCCAGGTCCGTGCCCCACACCAGCTTGTCGATGCCAGCCCAGATCCGCGCTTCCCCGAAGTACTTCTGGGCCCGTTTGCTGACTCCATGGCCGAACAGGGGCAGCAAGCTGGTGCCGATGTACAGGTTGGGGAACTTCATGGCCTGCGCGTTCAGGGCATCGCAGTGGGGATATCCCATGTGATAGGCCAGGATGGTCAGGTCCGGGAAGTCCTCGCACACGTCCTCGATCAGATTCGGCTCGCAGTAGGCGGAGCGGCCGGGCACGCACCAGGAAAACCCGGTGTGCAGGAACAGGGGGACTTCCAGTTCCTGAATCTTCTCGTAGTAGGGCCATAGCTCGCGGTTGTTGATGTAGGTGTCGTCGGGTGGCAGGAACTTCACAGCCTTGAAGTTCAGCTCCTTGACCAGGTACTCCAGCTCCCAGATCGCGTTTTTCACGCCCCGGTAGAGCATCGGCCCGACGTTGCAGACCCCTACCAGCCGGTCTGGATGCCGGGCCACGGCCTTCGCCAGCCAGCCGTTGGTCGACATCATGCGCACACCCATGAACATGGGAAGAAACGGCTCCGGCAGCATGACCGACATGCTCATGCCGACCTCGTCCATCTTCGCCACCATGATGTCGGCGGATTCCTCCGGATCGTGGGCCGGCGGACGTTTCCGGGCCGGCCACATCTCCTTGAAGGGGATGACGTCGTTGAGCCCGAACCGGGACATGGGTGCGAGGCGATACATCATGTTGCGCAACAACTGCTGGTTCATCTTGTACATGGGGAAGTAGTTGATATCGTCCGCGGGGGGTACGAGGTGGGACTCGCAATCAAACGTAAACATTGGCGCCTCCGTGTGTGTTCCGGGTTAATGTGCTATTACGGGTATGCGCTGCCATGGCCAGCAGGCAGCACCTAGTTCTCTCCTCACCACTTCCTGCCTACGTTTCCATCCCGTCGCGAGCCTCTCGCTGCGACTGCATCACAGCGCGCTCGGGATGCATGCAGTGTGTCACGGCGTCGGCTTCACTTCAGTCAAACGCCGCACAGACCCTCAGTGGAAATCCGCACGATCCTTCCGTGCCGTGGAACACGGTCGGCGATGCCGTGCCCCGGAGTACAACGTCGTGTTCCAGGGACCGCTCATGCCGCCATCGCGGCCAAGCGGAGAACCAAGGCCCTGTGTGGTCCCCGTAGGAACTGGAGAACGGCGAGCACACTCGCGCACCGCGCCTCGGATGATCTGGCAACGGGGCACTGGGAGCCCGACACTGCCGGAGGTGGGTACCCCTAGGTGAAACGTTCGGGAATTCGAGGGGAGAGGTGCCGCTGTAGGGGCGAATGATGCAACGCCATCAATCGGAAGAGGGCACGGGCTTCGGCTCCTGCAACACCATGGGCTTTTCACAGCACTCGATCTGGCCGGCGCCCGGTTTGGTACACAGCGCTTCAGTACCGCAGTCCTCGCAACGGTATCTCTTTCCCAGTGTGTTACTCATGGCTCGTCTCCTGTCGGGGCCGCGCGCCGCCCATTTGAAGTTGTGCGCATTCCGCTCGTGCCGCTGGGGTCCGCCCAGCCACCTCAGATCACCTTGGCTGCCCGCAGGGAATCGAGCTGCTCCTGCGAAATACCGAGCCCCCCATACACGGCAGCGTTGTCCTCGCCGATTCGGGGCGCCCGTCTGCGCAGGCTCCACGGGGTCTCAGCCAGCTGGTAGGGGGCTCCAGGATACTTGAGGCAGCACCCCAGCTCCGGGTGCTCGACTTCGACGAAGTAGTGGCGCTCAGCGAGTCCGATATCCTCGACGATGTCCTTGGCCGTATTCACGGGCATCAGAACGATACCACGCGTCTGCGCCCCCACCAGCAACTCCTCCTTGGTGTGGCTCAAGAGAAAGGCCTGCCACACCTCTTCGACGTGCTTCTGGTCAGCTTTCAGGTCGCGCATCTTGGGGTGGGCCTTGGCGCCGACGCCACCGCCCCCCCTGGAGCCCATTGCCGCCCCTTTGATCGCGGCGATCACATCGGCGTACTCTTCGGTGCGCAGATCTCCGGCCATCCCCTCGCTTTCCATCCATTCCAGGATCGTGTCGGCTCCGCCGCCGCCAAGCGCACTGCAGATCACGTGGCCGTCCTGGCATGGCCACACGTCCTGGACACCGCGGTAGAACTCGAACCCGGAGCGCTTGCGCACCGTCCCCTCGACCCAGTACATCAGCGCGACCATATCCGCCATACGCATGCAGGCGCCCTCGACCGGAACGTCCACCCACTGCCCTGCGCCCGTGGCTTCCCGATGATAGAGGGCCATCAGCGCACCGATGGCGGCGTGAGCCCCGGCCATGTGGTAGGTCTGGGATGCGCCGATGGCAACCGGTGGGTCCTCGGGAAACCCGATGGTGTACATGAGCCCGGTCAACGCCTGGACAACCAGATCCGAGGCCTGGAAGTCCCGGTAGGGTCCGTCCAGCCCGAATCCTGTGATCGAGACCAGGATGAGCCCGGGGTTTAGCGCCTGCAGCGCTGCGTAGTCGAGCCCGATTGACGCCAGATACCCCGGCGCGAACGTTTCGACGACGATGTCCGTACTCTTCACGAGGGCCCGGAACAACTCGCGCCCCTGCTCGTTCTCCAGGTCCAGGGTAACGCTGCGCTTGTTGGTGTTGAACTGGAAGAAATGCAGTGACTTCTCCGGATCTGGATCATCCTGGAAGAACGGGCCGATTCGTCGCGTCGCGTCACCGCCGGGGGGCTCGACGCGGATAACATCGGCGCCCAGGTCGGCCAGCAACTTCGTGCAGTAGACTCCGCTCGGTCCGGCCAGATCCAGCACCCGGAGGTCGTCGAGAGCCATCATCCCATCTTGAGCATTCATGGACACCCCTTCCGCTTTCGATGCCGCGTGTTCCCTTTCGTCCAGGCCGCCCAACATCAGTCCAGAGCCCCTTCCACATAGAGATCGTTGACTTCGTCCTCTGCCAGCCCGAGGACCTCGCGATAGACGTATTCGTTGTCCTGGCCCATGGTGGGCCCTGCGCGGCGCACGCTGCCCGGTGTCGCAGACATCCCGATGAAGGTGTTCTCGCAGAGGGCCTTGCCACCCTCGTAGTCGAGCTCCACGAAGCAGTTGCGGGCCTTCACGTGCTCGTCGTGTTCCAGCAGGTCCTCTCCCGTCTGGCAGACACCGGCCGGCACGCCCCGCGCCTGCAGCCGCCGCATCACGTCTTCGGCCGTCCGGGTCGCCGTCCATTCCTCCACATGACGTTCCAGTTCGTCTTCGTTCTCCTTGCGCCCGGCCAAGGTGGAAAACTTGGCGTCTTGCACCCAGGCAGGGCGACCCAGCACTTCCCCGAACGCGCGCCAGTGTTCCTCGGTCAAGACGGCGATGGCACACCATCGGTCCTCTCCCAGGCACGGGAAAGCGCCGTGGGGAGCCCCATGGGGCGAGCGGTTGCCCGTTCGCGTCGCCACGCGCCCGTTCGCGGTGTAGTCGAGCACCGTCGTGTCCATCCAGGCGAGCGAACTCTCCAACTGCGGCAGCTCGATGTACTGCCCCTTCCCGGTTCGCCTCCGGGAGTGGAGGGCGGCCAGCAGGGCAATGCAGGCGTGGGTGGGATTGGCGCACATGTCGGGCAGGGCGATATTGATCGCGGGCGGGCGATCGGGAAACCCGGAGATCTCGTTGAGCCCGATCGCCGCCTGGATGCCGTTGCCGTAGGCCCCGAACTTGCGCCGCGGCCCGGTCTTGCCGAACACCGGCATGGACAGCGCGATGATGTCGGGCTTGATTTTGACCAGATCCTCGTAGCCGAGCCCGATCCGGTCCATGTACCCCGCCGAGAAGTTGTCGATGACGACGTCGCCGATAGCGACCAGTTTCCTGGCGACCTCCAAGCCCCGCGGGTGGCGCAAGTTGAGGGTCACACCGAGCTTGTCGCAGTTGAAGTTGGTGAACAGCGCCCCCCTGCGGTGGCGCCCCTCTATGTGATCCGGGCGACCGGGAACGTTGCGCGCCCAGTCCAGCCGCGAGGAGCTCTCGATGCGGATGACTTCGGCGCCGAAGTTCGCAAAATAACGACCCACCCAGGGCCCGGCCTGGATCCAACTGAAGTCGATGAACCGCAGGCCCTCGAGGGGCAGTTTCCGCTGTTGCTCACCTTCACGTTCTTGAACACCCATCACGTTCTCCCAAGGATCGAAGTTCCTGCCCCGTTGCGTGTCGGCGAGGCCAAGTGCAACCCTGCCCCAACCGCCTGAAGAACCGCTTGATCAAGGATGTTTCGAAAGAGCCGGTTCATACGTTGTGCATTATGCCACGGGCAAGACGGCCACTCAGTAAAGCCCCTTACACAGCTTCGGTGAACATCCGCACCGGCCTTGCGTGCTCCAAGACACGCTGGCAATCGATATTCTGCCTGACGACCCGTATCTGACGACTCGCTGCTCGTCGCAAGGAGGCTCGTATCTCAGGCGTCCTCCCGAGGACCGCTGCGCACACCTGCGCGTTGTCCAGCCCCAGCCGCAGTCCCGGCAGGAGGCCCGAGCCGGGGTCCCCGGTCCAAGGCTGAGAACTCTCGTGCAGCCGCGCTCCTCACCGCAGAGTCCGGGCAGGGCATCCGGTCGGACGGGAAGCGGTCCCCGCCCGCGCGGTCGGGGCCCCATCATCGAGGTCCCCCAACGGCTACCTCGCACGGCTGAGGCAACCCGGAGTTCTCTTCCGGAAGGCCAAAGGCGCAGAGGGGAGCGCTGGTCCGTGCAGGTGGGGGTATTCAGGATTCCGGCGTCGATTCCATAAACTGATCAGCGCCAATCCCCCGCTGGGCGGTTCGCGTGACCGGATCTGTCACGAGTGCCGCGTAGAATCCCAATAGTATCGGGGGACACTCTCAGCGACGGACACGCTGTGAAGATGAATCGCCTGCAATTTCAACCGGGCATGAGCTTGAAAGAGTTCCTCGCCCAGTATCGCCAACGGCAGCAATGTGAGGGCAGCATCACAGTCACACGCTGCACGGCACCTCCGTGCAACAGCGCACTGTTGTTCCGTAGCGGTGAACACCAGTCGAAATGAGAGTGCCTGACACTTGAGTTTGACAGTTGCACGTACATATTTCACAAATTCACAGGTCTGTTTTCGCGGTAAATCAGCATTGTTCTCTTGTGAAACCTCGGTT
>JARGFW010000126.1 GCA_029211085.1 Deferrisomatales bacterium
CTGGGTGGTGGGCAGCCCGAAGGTCAGGTTCACCGTCTTGATGTTGGCCATCGAGTTGGTCAGGACCCGGAAGCCCTCCTGGTACCCCGGAAACTTGTCGAACAGCAGGGCGGGCCCCATGTTCTGCCCGTTGACCTGGACCATGGTCCCCGCCTCCAGGTGCGCGTCGGCCCCTTCGATGTTCTTCAGTTCCCCGATGCCGTCGGCGAGCGCCAGCCATTCCCGCATGTCATTGAACTCAACCATCGTTCGTCTCCTGGTCTTCCACGAGTAGTGAGGGGATCCGTTCCTCGGCCGAAAGGGCCCACGGGGGCCCGCGGATCCTGCGCGCCCCGGCCCACGCCGGTCAACGCGACTCCAATGAACTTCTTAAGCAAAATCTGGGCCCCGGAGAGGTTGGCCGGCGTGGGCCGGCCGGTCGCGTGGAAGCCGGCTTGGTTCTCCCCCCGGAAACGGAAACAGGGCCCCCGTGGGGCCCTGTTTCCTTCGGTTCCTGCCGGTGTGGTTCAGTATTCTTCGAGGATGCGCCGACGAATCAGCTCGACGATCTCATCCACCGCCTGCCGGACCCGCTTGTCGGCCAGGATCTTGGTCAGCAGTTCCTGTTTGGCTGTCCTCTCAGGTTCCACCCCCTCCTGAATCATGCGCTGGGCCCCCACCAGGGTCATGCCCTTGTGGTTGACGTAGTAGTCGAGTTGGCGGATGCGCTCCAGACAATCTTCGGCGTAGCGACGCTGGCGGCCGCTGGTGCGCACCGGTTGCAGGAACTCCGGAATCTTCCGTTCCCAGAAACGCAGGGTGTGGGTGGGAACGTCGGTGAGTTCACTGGCCTCTTTGATGGAGTAGAGCCGGCCTGCGTGGTTCGATTCCTGGGCTCCTTGCCTTGCTGCCATGGGGGTGTGCCTCCTTCGTGTGCCTGCAATCCGTGGGTTCGACCTCCCCCGGGGTCGTTGTCTCGATCTCGAGTGGTTTGATCGACAGATGTGGGGCGGAAGTTTAGTGGAACGAATCGCCTAGATGATCTTGTTCAGGGGGTACTCGACGATGCCGGTGGCCCCTTCCTTGAGCAGCCGGGGAATCAGGTCGCGCACCACCGATTCCTGGATCACGGCCTCGACGCTGAGCCAGTCGGAGTTGTACAGGTGCGCCACGGTGGGCGCCTGCAGACTGGGCAGCAGTTCCATCACCTCCTCGATGCGATCGCCGGGCATGTTCATCTTCAGCCCCACCATGCCCTCGGCTTTCAACGCCCCCTGCAGCAGCAACGCCAGGTGTTCGATCTTCTCCCGTCGCCAGGGGTCGGCCCAGGCGGTCGGGTTGGCGATCAGCTTGGTGTTGGTCACCAGCAGGGTGTCGATGATGCGCAGGCCGTGGGCCTTGATGGTGGAGCCTGTCTCCGTGACCTCCACGATGGCGTCGCAAAGGCCCTCGACCACCTTCGCCTCGGTGGCGCCCCAGGAGAACTCGACTTCCACAGCTACGCCCCGCTCGGCGAAGTAGCGCTTGGTGAAACCCACCAGTTCGGTGGAGATCTTCTTGCCCGCCAGATCCTCGGCGCAGCGTGCTGGGCTGTCGCCGGGCACCGCCAGTACCCACCGAGCGGGGTTGGTGGACACCTTGGAGTACACCAGGTCGCATACCTCCACCACCTCGGAGTTGTTCTCCAAAATCCAGTCCAGCCCGGTGAGGCCGGCGTCGAACACGCCGTCGGCCACGTAGCGGCTCATCTCCTGGGCACGGGCCAGGGACAGGCGCAGTTCCGGGTCGTCTACCGAAGGGAAGTAGTTGCGCGAGCTGGTGCGTACCCGCCATCCGGCCCGGCGGAACAACTCCACGGTGGCGGTTTCCAGGCTGCCCTTGGGGATGCCGAACTTGAGTATGCTCACTTTCCGTACACCTTCTGGGGGTCGAAGACGGGTTGCTCCATCACCCGCCAACCTCCGGCGTGTACGGCGCGGTAGAAACAGGTGCGGTGCCCGGTGTGGCAGGCCGCCCCGCCGATCTGGTTGACCTTCAGCACCACCGCGTCGGCGTCGCAGTCCACGCGGATCTCGCGGACCTCCTGGACGTGGCCGGAGGACTCTCCCTTCATCCAGAACTTGTCCCGGGAGCGGCTGTAGAACCACGCCTTGCCGGTTTCCACCGTGCGCCGGAACGCCTCGGCGTTCATGTAGGCGAGCATCAGTACCTCGCCGCTCTCGTAGTCCTGCACCACGGCGGGCACCAGCCCGCCGCTCTTTGCAAAGTCCAGCGTGTCCATGGGGGGTCCTTTGGGGAAAGTCGGCAGTCGAAGAAGCAGGTCACGTGCTGTCTTGGACGGGATCAACAGGATCTACGGAATCGAACGGCTACGACCTTTGTGCTTGAATCTCCGATCCGGTCCATCCTGTGTCTCCTGTCAACGAAAGATCTTCTGCAATGATCGTAATGATCGTCTTGGACGGCGCGGATGGGATCCACCGGATCTGCAGATCCCGAGGCAAACGGTTTCCGCTGCGTGCCGCCGCACCCTTGTCCCTGCTGGCGATCCCGTCCGTGAACCGGATCGGGTCACCGCTTGAGCAGACGGGGGGCGCCCAGACTGCCGCGCACGCGGGCGGTGTAGCGGCCGTCGGAGCCCTTGGGCCCCGGGAACAGCGCGAAAAGCAGGGCCAGATCCTCGGACGCCTGCTCGTTGGGGCGCAGGGTGAGCATGCCGTTGATCAGACTGCGGGGTAGGTCGTCGCGCAGGATGATGCTGCCGGTGAAACTGAACTCCAGGTCGCCGTTCGTGAACTCGGCGTCCTCGATCTCCATCTTGCCGTCTGCCGCCCGCACCAGCAGTGCTCCGTCCCCCAGTCGCACCGCGGGGACCGGGATGCCCTGCACCTTGCCGGCCCCGATCGCCACGTCGCGCAGTTCCGCCTGCAGGGTCCCATCGGCCCGGGCAGGGCTTGCCGGGTCCGCGTCGGCCTGCAGGGTGCCGGAGACTCGGCCCGTCAGCAGCAGTCCTTCCGCCGCCGGGGGCAGGGGCAGCTTGGCCAGCAGCAGATCCTGCCACCGGACGTCGATCCGGGGGGGCTGCTGCCACCGGGCTGTGGCTTCGATCTCGCCCCCCAGGGTGGCGCCATCCAGGGCCACTGCGGGCTCTGCGGTCAGCAGGCCCTGGGGGAGCAGGCGCAGGTTCAGTCCGGTGAGCTGCCAGCGCAGGTCGGGAAGCTCCGCGGGGTAGAGGGTCACAGTGTCGGCCGCGCAGCCCAGCACGCCACTGGGGCCCAGGCCTTGTACCTCTGCGCCGATCCCCCGGGAGCGCAGTGCCGCCTCCATCCGGTGTCCCACCTCCTCGTAGGGCAGCAGCAGCCACAACGCCACCAGATAGGTGCCCAGGACCAGAGCCAGGTAGCCGCTGCCACGCAGCACGCGGCGGCGCCAGGACGAGGGGTTCGCCATCTCAGCCCGCTTCCAGCGGCTCGTACGCCGACACCTGGAACTTCACATCCAGCAGGTCGGGATCGTCGAACCGGGGTCGGATCTGCACCTGCTTCACCCGCAACAGTTCCGGGGAGTTCTCCACCTTGAACAGGTACGCCACCAGTTCGGTGAGGCGCACCTTCTCCATGCGGATCTCCACCGCGTTCTCTCGGTAGAAACGGGTGCTCTCTCCCCCCTTGGGCTTCATCTGCACGATGCGGTCCTTGACCTGCTCGCGCTTGGCCAGGCCCTCCAGGTAGGAGAGGATGGAGAACTCGCGGCTGCGCCGCAGGTGGGCCTCGATGCCCTCGATGCGGCCCTTGAGGCGGGCGAAGCGCCCGGCCAGTTCCTGGATCTCGCGATACTCGGCGTGTTTGGCCTCCACCTTGCGGTCCAGCAGGGTCAGGTGGTCGCGCAGAGGCTCCCACACGCCGAGCCAGAACCCCACCCCAAGGAGCAGCGTGGCGGCGACGGCGATGTTCCCTTGTTCCCGGGAAGACAGGCGCATGGCTAGCCCTCCCGTCCCAGGGTAATGGTCAGCTTGAACAGCACCTTGTCGCGCTCCACTCCCGCCTTGGCGTCGCTCACCACCACGGTGGCGAAGCGCGGGTACTGGATCAGGTCCGCCTTGATCTTGTCGATGGCGTCGAAGCTGGTGGTGCTGCCTTCTATGCGCACTCGCCCCTCCTCCACCGTGAAGTCCCGGAACTCCACCTCCAACTCCTCGGGGATGCGGGCGGAGATCTCCCGCAGCATGCTCAGGGGAGATACCTCCCGGTCCACCAGGCTGCCGAGGCTCTCGGCGCGTTCCTCCAGTTCCCGCACCTGATTGCGCATCTGGTCGAGCTCGAGCTGTGCCCGCACCCCTGGCAGCACCTGTTGGAAAGTGGTGCGAATGGCGGTCTTGAGGGTCTCGTATTGGGTTTCTTTCTGGGCCACCCGGTTCCACATGGCGGCCGCCCAGAGTCCGCCCAGCAGGGTCAGGTACACAGCGGCGGTGGCCGCCTTGCGCCGCCACGGGCCGCTCTCCCGGGCCGGGGCGAAAGACCCCTGCAGCAGGTTGATGGTGGAGGCTCCCTTGGCGTAGCCCTCCTTCAGAGCCAGTCCCAGGGGGATCGCCCAGGTCGGCCACGGTAGGTCGCTGCCCGCCGAGGCGGTGACCACATTGGCGGGTAGGGGGAGGAGTTGAACCGGCAGCCCGAGTCGCTGGTTCCAGGCGTCCAGATCCTGCTCCAGGGCTGCCGCTCCACTCAGGTACAGCACCGCCGGAGGGGTGAAGCGCTCGCACCATGCGCCGAGTACGCCGCCGAGTTCGCCGAGCAGTTCTGCACTGCTGCTCGCGCCGGAGAGGGCGTGGAATGCCCGTGGTCCTCCAGGGCCCAGCAGCAGCGCCTGGTGCAGGTCGCTCCCGAGGTCGAGGGCGGCGACCCACGGTTCGGCCGGCGCCGCGTGGCGGACCACCGCCGACATCCCCAGCGCCGCGACGTCGATGCCCTGGGGCCGCAGGCCGCAGGTCTCGAGGTCGCCGATCAGCTCGGTCACCGCCTGTGCTCCTGCCGCAGCCAGGAACGCCTGGGTGCCGCCTGGGCTCTTGCCCAGCACCTGTACGTCGTACACCAACTGCTCCAGGGGCAGGGGCAGGGTCTCCTCAGCCTCCAGGGGGGCCGCCCGGACGACCTTGGCCCGGTCCGAAAACGGCAACTCGACGATACGGGAAAAGGCCTGGTCGCTGGGGAGACCGGCGATCAACGCATCGGCTCGGGGCAGGTCGGCGGTGAGCACCGCCGCGCCGAGTTCTTCGGTAGAGCCAGAAGGTGTGGTGATGTGCTCCACCCGGGTGACGGTCGCGCCCTTCCAGCCTCCGCGGAGGTGGACGGCCGTAAGTTCCCCTCGGGCCAGCACGACGCCGAGAATGGTTCGCGGCATAGGGTTCCTGGGGTGGGTGTTGTAAAGAAAGCAAGGTAACGAACATCGGGGGGGCAGGGCAAGGGGGATCACCTCCCCGCCGCTGCGGAGAGGTGATCCGGGGAGCTGGTTTAGTCTCCGTCGAACTTACGCAGTTGCCGGCGCCGACGACGAGAAGCCTTGCGCTCTTTGATGCGCTTCATCTCACTCTTGCTGACGTAGGATGAGTGGCGCTTGACCGCAGGCAGGACATTCTTCTGAAAGTCCTTCTTCAGCCGCCGCACCGCGCGCTCGAAATCGCGCCGGGGGTCTGCGACGCCTTCACGGCGAGAGTCGCCGCGCCCTTCGCCGCGCCCTTCACGGCGGAAACCGCCGGACCGGTATTCGCTTTGTTCTTCGCTCAACGGATCTTCACCTCCTCCCTTTCTCGGATTCTCCGGCCGGAGCCGAAGTCGAACACTTATACGCGGGACTCCGTTGGCTGTCAACCGGCCCTGCGGCTGCGACCCGGGTGGTGGATGATGCGGTTGGCGTACTGCCGGAGCAGGGGTTCATCCAACAGCAGCAGTGTCTGCCGGTCGTCCGTGGGCGCCAGGAATCCGCGCAGGGCCAGGGTGCGCAGGGCGTTCTCGACCCGGGAGGGCAGGGTCCCTTCTGAGAACTCCGCGGCCCCGCCGTACCTCTCGCGCCAGTGGGCCAGCAGGTCGGCGATACGGCAGGTGGGGGGGGCTTCCTCCCGGATGGCGACCGCCAGCAGGCAGGCGGCGGCGACCGAGGTGTCGGTGAGAACCACCCCGGCCTTGACCTGCTTCAGCAGGTCGGCCCCCATCTTGTCTACCCCGCCGGAGTCGGCGTCGAGTGGCGTCGGTGGACCCAGGCGCACGTGGATCGGCACCTCGGCATAGGTGCGGTAGGAGCGGTCCAAGGCGGTCAACTGGGCGACCAGGTCCGTGTGGGAGATGTTCTTGCCGCTGCGGCTGGACTCGATGTCGCGATCTTCGGGAACCACGGTGTAGGCGATCGACACCGGCACCGCGTACAGGGTGCGCGCGGTCTCGGTGGCGTACTCGAACGCCTCGGCCAGGATGCCCAGTTTGGCGCGACCGATGGTGCCGTCCCGGGAGCGGGTGCCCTCGAGGTAGAACAGGAGATCTTCGTTGTGATCCCAGCCGTAGCGCAGATACTCGGCGTGGGTGCGGCGGTAGATGGGGTTCTGGAACCAACGGATGTTGTTCAGCCATGAAGATCCGTCGCCGATGTGTTCGCGGCGGATCTTGTAGACGTTGACCCGGGGCAGAATGCGGGTCGAGGTACCGCGGAACAGGTTGGCCCCCGCGGCGATCTTGGGTTGTCGCAGCCCGAGGGAGTTCAGTGCAAAGCAGATCGGGATGTGGTCGGCGTTGGACACGTGGTTGGGCACGTACACCAGGGGGGCGGTACCGTCCAGTTCTCGCAGCCGGTCGAACACGCCGGGCTCTGTCTCACTGGCGCGGATGCTGTCCACGAAACAGGGAAACAGGCGCCGGGCCACCTGTTTGAAGGTCAGGAAGAACGCCGGGTTTAGGTCTGCCGCCATGTCCTGGACGTAATAGGTCGCCAGATGGGCGATCACCGCGTCTGCGTCACCGCAGTCCTGCAGCCGTTGGCTGGCGGCCCGAAAGTAGTTGGCCAGTTCCTCCCAGCGCGGCCGACGGGGGTCGTCCGGGGCGCTCTCGGCCAGACTGCGGAACTCCCGCACACGGTGGCGGAACCAAACCCGCTGGTAGGTACACGCCTGGCGGGCGGCAAGTTCCGCTTCGATGCGATGGTGGTGGTAGTGGGTAGACACGGCCCGGCTCACCGCCGCCACGACTTCGGCCCGGGGCGCCGGGGGCTGGTTGCGGGACAACCGGGCGGCCAGTCCCCGCGCCGGTACCCACTCGGTGGCGCGGATCAACGCGTCCAGCAGGGTCGACTGCAGCCGGGCGCCGCGGCCGGGGGCCATCAGCGGTGGGCGGGGGGACGGGGGAGGAGGCGGCCCACGGTCAGAACAGGAGCCCCAGCAGGGCGGCGCCCAGGGAGTAGATCACCAGCCCCACCAGGCGCAGGGTGTCCTCCGGGGCCTCCTCGTACCAGTAGTGCAGCAGCCCTTGCACCTGCGTCGCATCGGCTTTCAGTAGATATACGCCCTTGGCGAGGGCGATTCCCCCCAGCACCAGGGGCCACCAGAAATACCGTTGCGAGGTGAACGCGCCGATGAGCAGCACTGCCCCCAGAAGCATCGCCGGGATCGCGTAGCGCCGCACCTTGTCCGCCGGCACCATGTCCTGGTAGAAGCGGCGGGTGGCCGCGGTCTTTAGGACCAGACCCGCTCCCGACACCACCCACACCAACCCCAGGGCAAACAGAATCAACGCCATGGTTCCCTCTCCCCGTATCCTCATCCTTGCTCCGGGCGCCCCGGCCCGGATGCGCTCCCGCCTCCCAACGTGGGGAGGCCAGTGTCCCAGATTCTGCCGGAAACGCAAGGCTGGCCTGTGTGTGGCCGGCGCCGGTGTGACCGCGTGAGCCGCGGTAGCGTGGCGGGTAGCGGCTGGTTGCTGCTGTGCCGGCCGGGGTTCGAGGCGGAGTGCGCTGCGGAGGCGGTCGCGCAGTGGCGAGGCCGGGGTGGGGGCGCGCCCCAGGTGACGCGAGGCGAGGGATGGGCCCGGCTGCGGTTTCCCCGGACGGCACTCGAACCCGCCGGAGTGTCGTTCGTCGCACTGGTGTTCGCCCGCCAGGGCTGCTGGCTGGCCGACGGGATCGAAACGCAGCCGTTCGACGGGCCCCAGGGAGTGTTGGAACGGCTGCCCCAGTGGCTGGCAGCGGTGCCCGGGGTGACGGAGATCCTGGTGGAGGCCCCGGACGGGGAAGCGGCGCGGCGCCTGTGGCCCGCATGCCGCTCTCTGCAGGAGCGTCTGGAGGGCGCGGTGTCGCCGGCGCGACGCGGCAGCCAAGAGGGGCTGCGCCTGCACCTGGTACTGATGACCACCGGGGAGGTGGAAGTGGGGGTGGCGCCCCTGGAGGGTTCGTCACCCCTGGCGGGGGGTATCCCCCGGCTGCGCCACTCCCGCGAGGCCCCGAGCCGGTCGGCCTTGAAGCTGGAGGAGGCCCTGAAGTTCTTCCTGGGGGAAGAGGGCTCGCGGCTGTTGCGCCCCGGGATGCGGGCGGTGGACCTGGGGGCCGCCCCGGGGGGCTGGTCCTGGGTGCTGGCGCGGCGCGGCCTGCAGGTGGTGGCGGTGGACAACGGTCCCCTGGGCCGCGGGGCCCTGGACACCGGACTTGTCGATCCGCTGCGCGCCGACGGCTATACCTACCGGCCCGAGCGGCCGGTGGACTGGCTGGTCTGCGACATGGTGGCCCCACCGGCCCGGGTGGCGAAGCTGGTGGGGCTGTGGGCGCGACGGGGGCTGTGCCGCCGGGCGGTGTTCAATCTCAAGCTGCCGTCCGGGGACCGGCTGGCGGAGTTGCGCCGCTGCGAGACGATCATCCGGCGCGAACTCGCCGCCGGAGGGGGCAGCTGCGAGTTGCGCTTCAAGCACCTCTACCACGACCGGGAAGAGCTAACCGGGTACCTGGTGGTGGAAGGTGTAGTGGGCAACCCCCCGGCACGCACTAGAACGCCCCCGGGGCCGCGGGGCCGCCAGGGGCGCAAGGCTGGGTCGGAGGCCGGGGGTGGGCGCCGCCGGGGTCACCGGGCCGGGTAGTGCCCGTAGCTTTCAGCCCGCAGGCTGGAGGGCTTTGATTGCAGTCAGTCCGGCTGAGCGCTGACAGCTGAGCGCTGCAAGCTCCATCCGGGGCTGCGGGATGCCCGCATGGGAACTAGGAGGACTCCTTGAACATCCGCATCATGATCTGCTGCATGCGGCGGGTGACCTCGGCCCGGTCGTGGCCCTCGCGCAGTCGCGCGCCGAGTTCCTTTCCGGCTTCCCGGGCTGCCTTCAGCACATTCGGCTGTTTGGTCACACCGGGGACGAGATCCTCGGTGATCTTCACCCCCTCGCCGAACAGCATCACCGGCACGCCCACCTGACAGGTCTCCCCATAACCGCAGGTAAAACAACTTGCCGCTCCCTGGCCCGAGACCTTGGCCACCGTCTCCACGAAGCTGTAGAGCATGAACTTCTCGATCTCGTCGGCGGGGGGGCGACCCGCTCCGCCGCCAACCCCCACGGCCACCGCCAGCTTGCCCCACAGGGCGTTCCCGGTGCGGTGGCGGAACTGATACCAGCGCTCGAGGAAGGCGTGGGTGACCCCGTTGAGGCCGGTGTAGAAGTTGGGGGCACCGATGACGTAGGCGTCCGCTGCGTCGATCTTCTCCCGCAGGGGCTTCAGGTCGTCGTCCAACACGCACACGTTGGTCTTCACGCAGCCCAGACAGGCGACGCAGCCGCCGATGGTCTTGCCCCGCAGGGACACCAGTTCATACTCGCACCCGGTGGCCTCGAGCACGGTCCGCACCAGGGTCAGGGTGCCGGACTGTTCGTCTTTGCGGGTGCTGCCGGAGATACCCAGGATCTTCATCTTCCGTTCCTCCTCGATCCGGTTGTGGGGGAGCCGCGTAATATTACCAAGATAGTCTGCTATCGGTATGGCGTCTAGCCCCCGGGTACCACGGCCGCCAAGGTGCGGGCCATGGCTTTCACCTCGGCCCGGGTGAACAGCCGCTCCAGCAGGGTACGCTGGACCTGGAACATGGTCTGCTCCCCGAGTTCCTCACCGTCGAAGCAGCGCAGCATGTCCCGGTCGAAGCGGCACCAGCCGGTGTCGAAGAACGCCATGTTCTTGGCCGTGGTCACCACCCGCACCCCCGCCACCCGCACCAGGTCCACCGGGAACAGGGCGCAGTCCAGGGGTTTGTCGTCGTGAATGGTGCAGGCTCCCTCTCCCAGGTAGCGGCAGCGGGTCTCCACCTTGCAGCACAGATTGCGGCCGAGCAAAGGCAGGCAGCGCTCCGGGTCGCAGGACCAGCGGTCCGCCAGCATCGGGTCCACCCGCAGGTCGTGGCGCACGGTGAGCAGGTCTTCGAGCAGGTACAGGAGCGCGGGGCTCGGGGGCAGATCGACGAATATCTCTTCGTCGGAGCGGATGCGCACGGGGTTCTCCTGACACGGTTGGCTGGAGCGGAGATGATCGGTGCCGTGGGGCAGGGTGTCAACCGGCGGGCCCGGTGTGCGCCGCGGGCGAAGGGTCGGTGGGCCGCCGATGGCACGGGGAGATCCCGGTGATAGCCTGTCGCCGGCGAGTTGCTCAGCGCGGGAGGTGGGCATGGTTACGGAACAGAGGTTCGGCACGTCGCGGGTCACCTTGGTACAGGGGGACATCACCGCCCAGGTGGTGGACGCCGTCGTCAACGCCGCCAACTCGTCCCTGCTCGGGGGCGGCGGGGTCGATGGGGCGATCCACCGGGTCGGCGGCCCGGCCATCCTCGCCGCGTGCCGCACCATCGTGGCTCGGATCGGCCGCCTGGAACCCGGCGGGGCGGTGGTGACCCCTGCCGGGGATCTGCCGGCGCGCTTCGTCATCCACACCGTGGGGCCGGTCTGGCGCGGTGGTGTGGAGGCGGAGGAGGCGACCCTGGAAAGAGCCTACCGGGAGAGCCTGAGCCGCGCCCTGGAGGCGGGGGCGCGCAGCGTGGCGTTCCCGTCCATCTCCACCGGCGCCTACCGCTTTCCGATACGCCGCGCCGCCGCCGTGGCCCTGGCCACCGTCGCCAGTGTGCTGGAGGACGGCGCGGATCTCGACGAGGTGCGGTTCGTCCTGTTCTCCGGGCGCGATCTCGGGGTGTACGCCGAGACCCTGGCGGCCCTGGACGGGTAGCCTTTTTCGCCACTTCCCCTGCCCGCCGGTAGCCGCTTTTTCTCCGCGGCGCTACACCGGCACCTCTGGGCGGAGTTTTTTTCTGTCCTTCCTCAGGGTTTCCGTTTTTCCGGTCGATAGGAATCCACAATTGTCAGGCAGACCAGCGCAGGCCGGCCGAGTGCCCGCCAGCAGGACGGACGGAAATGGGATTCTTCGCCAGACTACTCGCCCGACACGAACAGGAGTCGGAACTCCCGCAGACCTTCGCGGAGCCCGCCGAGTCCCAGCTGCCGAGCCCCCCTCCGGAAACGCCGCCCTTGGAGGAGACGGAATCGTTGTCGGTCGAGCCCCTGGATGAACGGCTCCCCGAGGCGACCGATGAACTGCCGAAGCCCGAGGGGCCTCACGTTGCCGGGGAGGAACCCGGGGACGGGAACTCGGTGGCCGAGGGGTTCGGGGACCTGCTGGAGGATTTCTTCGGATCTGCTGTGGGCGACGGGGAGGAACCCGGGCTCGACGGGGACGAGGGTGAGGAGGAGGTTCCCCAACTGGTCTTGCGGGGGGAGGCCGCGGCGGAACTGCGGGCCACCTTCGCTGGGGTGGCTGCCCGGCATCTGCTGCCGGTGCGACAACTGCACCGTCGCCTGCATGAGGGCCCGGTGTCGGTGGACTGGATCGGCCTGTGCCGCCCGGCGGTGTCCACGGTCGGACGCAGCGCCGTGGAGATGGACCTCATCGAGCTGGTGCGGCCCCTGGATCAGTTGGCGGCCCTGCTCAGCGCTGCGGCGCGCCAGGGGGGGCAGGAAATCGTCGGCGCGGTCCGCGACAACATCCAGCAGGCGTGCGACGAACTGGTCGAGCTGTTTCCAGAGGCGTTCACCGGAGACGAAGACCCGGACGCCAGGGATAGCCTCACCGTCCATGGCGTACTGCGGCAGGTGCCTCAGATCGGCACCGTGAGCCTCGACAAGATCTTTGCCGCCGGTCTCACCGCCATGCAGATGTTGGCACAGGCGTCGGCCGAGGACCTGTCTGTCACCACCGGGATCTCCCAGCCCTTGGCGGACCGTGTGCGCGACGCGGTGGACCATTTCCTGGACGAGACCGCCAGCCTCCGGGAAGGCGGCTCCCCCGTTGCGTTGCTGGAGTTGTTGGGGGCCGCGGTCTCCGAGCTGGAACAGCAGCATGTGGCCTATGGCGATACACCGGACACCGCACAGGGTTTCGAGCAGCGCAAGGGCTACCGCCGCGCCCGCCGGCTGGCCCAGTTGCGTGCCCACACCTATCTCGCCACCCTCGGGGAGGCGCCGTTGGTGGAGGAGTTGCAGCGCCTGCCCCTGGACGGCGCCCTCGAGCGCATGCACCGCTACCTGTCCTCATTCGCGCACTCCGGCCTGGGCACCCGGCCGGAACCCGTCGCGGCGGACCTGTCACAGGAGTGAGTAGAGATGGCTGAGTTGACGAAAGACGAACTGATCAACCGGTTCCATCGCGGCGAGAGCCTGGAGCGGGCCGACCTCAGCGATATGCAACTGGAGGGGATTGCCCTGGTGGGCGCCAACCTGGCGCGGGCCGACCTGAGCGGGGCCAATCTGGCCGGCGCCGATCTCAGCGACGCGATCCTCACCAACGCCAGCCTGCCCGAGGCGTTCCTGCAGGGGGCCAAGCTCACCGGTGCGCACCTGCGCAGTGCCGACCTGGACGGTGCCAATCTCTCCGGCGCCGATCTCAGTGGAGCAGACCTGAGCCGGGCCAACCTGGAGGGGGCCAACCTGGAAGGGGCCAATCTGGGCAAGGCACGCCTGCAGTACGCCCTGTTGGCCGACACCAATCTGGGCAAGGCCGACCTCGGGGGTGCCAACCTGCGCTCCTGCGATCTGTCCGACGCCTATCTGGGCGGTGCGCGGCTGTGCGCGGCAGATCTGCGCAAGGCAACCCTGGACGGGGCCAACCTGGAGGAGGCCGACCTGATCGAGGCGGACCTGCGCTCCTGCGATCTCCACGCCGCAGCGTCCCTGGAGGGCGCCTTGCTTGAGGGCGCCAAGGTGTTCGGCATCGCCATCACGCCGGAACAGCTCGCGACCGCCCTGGTGGACTGGTGGGATGTGGGACGGGACGGCGATGGCACGGAGCGCGAAGAGGGGGCGGCCGTGGGGAGCTTCCTGCGCGATGAGGCCCCACCCGCAGCGGCGGCACCGGCTCAAGCGGTGCCGGCTCCGGGTGCCCGCTTTTTCGGCGAAGGCGATGTGCTCAAGAACGCCGAGTTGGAGTTCAGTGCCGACTCCTCGGTGGAAGTGCGTGGCCATTTCGAGAACTGCGCCATCACCCTGGGTGCCGGGGCAGAGCTCCGGGTCGGCGCCGGCGGGCTCCTCCGGGACTGCCGCATCACCGGCGAGGGTGTGGTGCTGGTCCATGGCCGACTGCTCAATCGCGCGAAGAACAGCGCCGTCACCGCCCGGGTGTTCCTGGTCGGCGCCGGGGGCACCGCGGTGGGCACCGTGCAGCAACCAGCGGGCAAGACCCGTTTCGGGTTCGAACCCGGCTGTGTCCTGCGCCTGAGCATCCGCGCCTGATCCTGCTATTCATCGACGGCACAACCGTCTTCTTTCCAAGGAGAAGAATATGGATCCGAAAACCAGCAAAGAGTCGGTGATTGCCGAGGGCACCTCCTGCAAGGGCATCGTCACCAGCGCCTGCCCCGTCACCGTGAGCGGGATGATCGACGGTGAACTCACCGCACCGGCGGCGGTGGTGACCACGACGGGGCGCCTGCACGGGAAGATCCGGGTGGAGCAGCTCACCAGCGAGGGACAGGTGGCCGGGGACATCGAGGCCCACACCCTCAAACTTTCGGGCCAGGTGAACGACAAGACCCGCATCCGTGCCCAGAGCCTGGAGGTGAAGCTGGACTCTTCCGGGAGCAATCAACTTCAAGTCAGCTTTGGCGCGGCGACTCTGGAGGTCGGTCCGGAGCCGTCCGACGGTGAGGATCGGGCGGAGCCGACCGGGTCTGACGACGACCTGCAGTAGCACCGGCCCCACCCCCGCAGCACCCGGGGTCAGCGCCCGCCGCGCTGCTCCAGCCACTGTACGGCGTGGCGGAGTAGCTCGGCGGAGTTGCGCAGCCCCAGCTTCTCCTTGAGGCGTTCCCGATAGGTCCCGATGGTCTTGTGGCTCAGGGACAGCCGGTCGGAGACCTCCTTGGTGGTCAACCCCTGGCCAAACAGCGCGAGGACTTCGAGTTCCCGATCCGACAACCGCTCCTCCGGAGGGCCTGTCGGGGCCACCGCTTCTCCCACGGTCCGGGCCAGCAGGGTAGAGGCCACCCGCGGACTCACCCACACCCGGCCGGCGACCACTTCGCGCACTGCGCTGACGATGGAGTCCGCTGTCTCGTGTTTCATCACGTAGCCACGGGCGCCTGCTCGCAGGGAGCGCTCGGCGTAGAGATTCTCCTCGTGGGTGGAGATCATCAGGATGGGCAGACCCGGGTCGGAGCCGTGGAGGATCTTCACCAGCTCCAGCCCGTTGCGGCCCTTCAGGGAGATGTCCACCAACACCACGTCCGGCTGGGTGCGTCCGATTGCCTCCAGGGCGGTACCGACGTCCTCTGCTTCCCCACAGACCTCCAAATCCTCCTCTTCCTCCAGAAGGTCGCAGAGACCGCGGCGGAAGATGGGGTGATCCTCTACCAGAAAGACCTTCACGGCGTACCCTTCTCCCCGGAGGGCTGCGTGTCGTGATCTCCGGAGGCGAGGGAACGGCCGCTGGCCACGGAGGGCCGAGTGCCGTGATCGCAGGAG
>JARGFW010000127.1 GCA_029211085.1 Deferrisomatales bacterium
AAAGCGCACCACCACCGACCAGTGGAAGTTTTCGGCCCAGGTGGGCAAACGTTTTTCATACCTCACCGTGCGCGGAGGGCTATTCGAGTCCTCCGGGGGGGTGGGGGCAGACCTGGACCTGTTCGCGGACCGGCTGCGCCTGACCTTTGAGGCGTTCGACTTCGGCCGCGACCAAGGGCCCACCCACCTCAAGGCTGGCGTCCAGTGGACGCTGCTCAAACACTTCTACCTGGCCGCCGGGTTCGACGACTTTCTCGACGACCGGGGCCGTGCCGACTACTTCGCAGGCGGCGGGCTGCACTTTCTCGACGAGGATCTCAAACTCCTGCTGTCCCCCGCGGCCAGCCTCATGAAATGACGCCTCCGGGCGATCTCCTCGAACGACAGACCCAGTGCACCTTTCCAGGGAGGAAGCGAGACATGGCAGCCATTAAGACAGCCATCGTGAGTGTGTCGGACAAGACCGGGGTGGCCGAGTTTGCCCAGGGGCTGGCCGATCGCGGGGTGAAGATCCTCTCCACTGGCGGGACCGCCCGCCTGTTGCGGGAAGCGGGTGTGCCCGTTACGGACGTCAGTTCCCACACCGACTTCCCCGAGATGCTCGATGGCCGGGTGAAGACCCTGCATCCGAAGATCCACGGCGGCATCCTCGGGCTGCGGGACAAGGCCGAGCACGTGGCCAAGATGGCCGAACACGGGATCGTCCCAATCGATCTGGTGGCGGTGAATCTCTATCCCTTCGAGAACACCGTGTCCCAGACGGGCTGCACCCTGGCCGAAGCGGTGGAACAGATCGACATCGGCGGACCGTGCATGATCCGGGCGGCGGCCAAGAACCACCGCTTCGTCACTGTGCTCACCAATCCAGATGACTACTCCCGGGTGCTCGGCGAGATGGATCGCCGCAACGGAGCGGTGGGGCTGGACCTGAACTTCGAACTGGCGGTGAAGGCGTTCGCCCGCACTTCGGAGTACGACGCCGCGATCTCCGGTTGGCTCAAGGGGAGGGGCTCGGAATGAAGATCCTGGTCGTCGGCGGCGGCGGTCGGGAACACGCCCTGGTCTGGAAGTTGGCCCAGAGCCCGCGAGTCGACAAAATCTACGCCGCACCCGGCAATGCCGGAACAGCCTCCCTGGCGGAGAACGTGGCGATCGACGCCGAAGCGGTGGAGCAGTTGGCGGCGTTTGCCGCGGCCAACGCCATCGACCTTACCGTGGTGGGGCCCGAAGCCCCTCTGGTGCTGGGTATCGTCGATCGTTTCCGGGAGAGGGGGCTGCGGGTCTTCGGTCCCAGCGGCCAGGCAGCACAACTGGAGGGATCGAAGTACTTCTCGAAGGCGGCGATGGATCGGTTCGGGGTGCCTACCGCCGCCTACGGCGAGTTCACGGATGCTGCATCCGCCAAGGCATACATCCGTGCCCAGGGGGCTCCCATCGTGGTCAAGGCCGACGGCCTGGCCGCCGGTAAGGGGGTGACCGTTGCCCGCGACGTGGAGGAAGCCCTGGCTGCGGTAGATGCCATCATGGGAGAGCGCATCTTCGGCGACGCGGGGGCGCGGTTGGTGGTGGAGGAGTGCCTGGAAGGGGAGGAGGCCAGTTTCCTGGCGTTTTGCGACGGCAAGACGTTCCTACCCATGGTCTCGAGTCAGGACCACAAACCCGCGTTCGACGGCGACCAGGGGCCCAACACGGGGGGAATGGGAGCCTACAGCCCGGCCCCGGTAGTCACCCCGGAGCTGTTCGAAGAGGCCTGTGAGACGGTGATCCGGCCCATGGTGGAAGGCATGGCCAGGGAGGGGATGCCCTACGTCGGCATCCTCTACGCCGGGTTGATGATCAAGGATGGCAACATCAAGGTCCTGGAGTTCAACTGCCGCTTCGGGGACCCCGAGTGCCAGCCCATCGTCATGCGCATGCAGGGCGACCTGGTGCCGGTGCTCGAGGCATGCATCGACGGGAACCTGGAGGACGTCACCCTGCAGTGGGATCCGCGTGCCACCGTGTGTGTGGTGCAGGCGTCGGAAGGCTACCCGGGCCGCTATCCCAAGGGGGTGGAGATCCGGGGCCTGGAAGATGCGGCCGCACGGGAGGGCGTGGTGGTGTTCCACGCCGGCACCCAGGTGCAGGACGGCAAGGTGGTGACCAGCGGGGGCCGGGTGCTGGGGGTGACCGCCATCGGCGAAGGCGTTGGCCAAGCCATCGAGAGAGCGTACCAAGCCGTCGAGTTGGTGGGATGGCCGGGGGCGCACTACCGGAAAGACATCGGGAAGAAGGCCTTGGAAAGGCGGTGAACGGTGACCGGTGAACGGGAAAGGGAAGGGCTGAAAGTACTCATCCTGATGGGCAGCGACTCGGACTACCCGGTGCTGCAGGAGGCCGAGTCGTTCCTAGCCACCATGGGGGTGCCGTTCGACCTCCGCGTGAGTTCCGCCCATCGGAGTCCGGAGCGGACCCATGCCTTGGTCAAGGAGGCGGAGGCCGCGGGAGCCGGCGTGTTCATCTGCGCCGCCGGCATGGCAGCGCACCTGGCCGGGGTGGTGGCGGGCATCACCCGGCGCCCGGTGATCGGGGTGCCGGTGGACGCCTCCCCCCTGGGGGGGCTCGACGCCCTGCTGGCCACCGTGCAGATGCCACCGGGGGTCCCCGTGGCCACCGTCGCCGTGGGCAAGGCGGGGGCGCGCAACGCCGCCGTGCTGGCGTGTCAAATCCTGGCGTTGTCCGACCCAGGGCTGGCGGAAAAACTGGACGCCATGAAGCGGGAAATGGCCGCCGGGGTGGAAGCCAGGGACGCAACCCTGCAGCGGCGTCGGGCCGCGAAAGGGGGTTGACGGGTGGCCCGGTGGCCGTGGTATACAGTGACCCGTTTTTAAGTGAACCCCATCCATTTCTGCTTGGGGGCAACCCATTTGTAAGGGAGGTAGGAGAACCATGAAGAAGCTGATACTGATCGCCACGGCAGTTCTGTTCGCTCTCGGTGTAGGTATTTCGTTTGCGGTCGATATGCCGGCCGCCGACAAGGTGATCGACGCGGGCGACGGCAAGAAGGGTGGCGTCACCTTCAGCCACACCAAGCACAAGGACAACAAGTGCGAGGTCTGCCACCACAAGGTAAAGGGCGCGGACAACTTCAAGGCGTGCAACAGCTGCCACAAGCTCGACGGCGGCGAAGGGCCGAAGCTGAAGGACGCCATGCACGGCAAAGACCCGGCGGGCGCCTGCTACACCTGCCACCTGGTGAAGGATGCCGCGAACAAGCTGAAGTGCGCCGAGTGCCACGGCGGCAGCGACTAAGCGAACAGACGTGTCGTGAAGTACGGGCGGCCCTTCGGGGCCGCCTTTCTTTTTTTGGCAAGCCGGGCGTACCGGCAGAGGGTCGGCGTGCCGTTGCCGGTCTCAAGCTTTCCCGAGATCCGCCGATCAAGGGGAGGTGCCGGCACGGAACCCGAGCGGGGCCGCCGGCTCCAGCTCTTCCACCCGAGCCCCTCCCGTGCCATGCCCAACAACGCCCATCTGCTGATCGTCGACCCCGAGATCCGCGCCGCTGCACGAGAGGCCCTGGAACCCCTGGGGCTGGAGGTGGTCGAAGTGGCTTCGGGCGCCGCCCTGGTGGCCGGTTGGGACCCCGAGCGGACCCAGTTGGTGCTGCTGGACGGCACGGCTCCCGGCCTGGACAGCCTTGCCCTGTGCGGGGAACTGCGCCGGTTCCCCGGCGGGGAGCACGCCCCGGTGCTGTTGTTGGTGGCTGGCGATGACCCGGACGGAGTGTCCCGGGCCTTCGCAGCGGGGGCCACCGACTTCGTGTGCTGTCCCCTGGAGGCCGGGGTGCTCGCCCACCGCGCCCGCAACCTGGTGCACGCCCGGCAGATGGCCACCCACCTGCGCCGCAGCGAAGAGAAGCTGGCCAAGGCCCAGCGGATCGCGCAACTGGGGTGGTGGGAGTGGGATCTCGAGGCGAATACCCTGGTGTGCTCCCAGGAGTTCTACGCCATCCTGGGCCTGGAGCGGGACAGCTTCGGCGGCACCTACGAGTCCCTGCTGCGCTGCATCCCCCGCAGCGATCGCGAGGAACTGAAGGGCCTCATCGACGCCACCCTGCGGGGCGGCGACCCGTTCAGCACCGATCACCGCATCACCCGCTCCGACGGGGCGGAACGCATCGTCTATCAGCAGGCCGAGGTGAGTCGGGACGAGGCGGGCGACGTGGTGCGGTTGGTTGGCACCATCCAGGACATCACCGAGCGCAAGCGCGCCGAGGACCAGATTCGCTTCCTGGCCTACTTCGACAGCCTCACCGGTTTGCCCAACCGTCGCCAGTTCACCGAGCGGCTGGCTCGCTCGCTGCAGACCGCCCAGCGCCACAACCGCCTCGCAGCCCTACTGTTCCTGGATCTGGACCGGTTCAAACGCATCAACGACACCCTGGGGCACAGCGCCGGGGACCACCTGTTGCAGGAGGTCTCCAGCCGCCTGCTCACCTGCCTGCGCAAGACCGACTGCGTGACCCGGCCCTCGGAGATAGCGGCCGAGTCGGTGGTGGCGCGGCTCGGCGGAGACGAGTTCATCGTTCTGCTCGGCGAAGTGAACCGGGTGCAGGACGCCGCAAAGGTGGCCCGGCGCATTGTCGAGGTGCTCTCCGAGCCGTTCGTGCTCCAGGGTCAGGAGGTGGTGGTCACCACCAGCATCGGCATCACCCTGTTTCCGTTCGATGGCGAGGACGCCGACACCCTGCTCAAGAACGCCGACACGGCCATGTACCACGCCAAGGACCAGGGTCGGAACAACTACCAGTTCTACAACGAGTCGATGAACGCCACGGCGTTCGAGCGCCTGGTGCTGGAGGCCAATCTGCGTCGCGCCCTGGAGCGTCAGGAGTTCGTGCTGCACTACCAGCCCCAGGTGAAGCTGCAGGACGGGAGGATCTTCGGAGCCGAGGCGTTGATCCGCTGGCGCCACCCGGAGATGGGGCTGGTGCCCCCCGGCAAGTTCATCCCCCTGGCCGAGGAGACCGGGCTGATCGTTCCCATCGGCGAGTGGGCCCTGCGCACCGCCTGCGAACAGATGCGGGCCTGGCAGGAGGAGGGGCTGCCGACGGTGCGCATCGCGGTGAACGTCTCCAGTCCGCAGTTCGCCGACCCGGGGTTCGCGGCCACGGTGGACCGGATCCTGCGCGCCACGGGCCTGCTCCCGGAGCACCTGGACCTGGAGATGACCGAGAGCATCCTGATGGGGGATGTGGAAACCAGTATCCTCTGTCTGCGCCAGCTCAAGGAGTTGGGGGTATGGCTCTCGGTGGACGACTTCGGCACGGGCTACTCCTCCCTGAGCTATCTGCGCCGGTTCGCCATCGACACCCTCAAGGTGGACCGCTCGTTCCTGCTCAACGTGCCCGACGACCCCGACCATGTGGCGATCACCAGCGCCATCATCGCCCTGGCTCACAGCCTCCATCTGGGGGTGATCGCCGAGGGGGTAGAGTCGCCCGAGCAGGTGCGCTTTCTGCGCCCCCAGGGGTGCGGCGATGCCCAGGGGTTCCTGTTCAGCCGGCCGGTGGACGCCGAGGAGTTCCGCGTACTGTTGGCCTGCGGGCGCTTGGACTGTCCCGCCGACTGAGCTTCCCTCCCTGGGGTGTGCCTCCAGGCGCCCCGCACGGTTTCCCGACCCTCCGGCTTTTTCCACCGGCAAGTTTTGGCGTGCCCCGGATAATGGTAGGAGGACACCATGCGCCAACCCTCTACCCGGGAGCTGCCCCATGGCGTACGTGAAGGAAACTTCGAAGACCGTCGACGCTGCCGTGACCGACCTTACTGAGGCGGTGGCCCGGCACAAGTTCGGCGTGTTCCACAGCTATGACCTGCCGGCGAAGATGGCCGAGAAGGGGGTGGCGTTCGACCGCGCCTGTCGCATCCTCGAGGTGTGCAATCCCCGCCAGGCCGCCCGCGTCCTCGAGACCGACATGACGGTCAGTCTGGCCCTGCCGTGCCGGATCTCGGTGTACGAGGAAGGGGGCGTCACCAAGATCGGCACCCTGTTGCCCAAGGCCCTGATCGGCATGTTCCCCGGGGCTGCCGGCGCGGCAGCCTTGGCCGGGGAGGTGGAAACCGAATTGCGGGCGATGATCGACGAAGCGGTGTAGCCCCGTTCGCGGTGGACGCCAGGATTCGGGTAGGTTCCTCTTGACCTGGGTCAATCTTTTTCCCCAAGGCAGCCCCTATACTCTCGGGTATCCTTTCCCCCCCCCCCTTGCGGCGCTCCCAGGAAAGCCGTCAGGAGCCATCCTTTGATCCCACTACGCATCTTCGCATCTCTCGTCCCTTTGTGCCTCTTTGTCGGTACCGCCGCCCTCGCCGCCAGCCCCGAGTCCCCGAACGGGGCTGTACTGGGAAAGCCCACCGTGCTGGTGTTCGGCCTCGGGAGCAGGTGCAGATACTGCGTGCAACTCAAGGAGGAGATCCGCCAGGTGACCCATGAAACCGGGGATTCGGTGCAGTTCCATGACATCCGGGTGGACCGGGACAAAGACACGGTCCAGGCATACCGCGTCCTCACCAGCCCAACCCTGGTATTCCTGGACGCCAAGGGGGCCGAGGTGTTCCGTCACCAGGGCATCCTGGACGCGGCCCAGCTCTTGGAGCGTCTCGTAGGCCTTGGGTTCTGGCCGGGGAAGGGCTGACTGGCGGCTGCCATGGTGGAGGAACTGACACGGCTCACTGCGCAGTGGCTCCAGGGCAGTCCCTGGCTCGCCACGGCGGCAGTTTTCGCCGGGGGAGCCGCAACCGCGGCCAATCCCTGTAGCCTCGCCGCGGTGCCCGTGCTGATCGGCCTCACGGGCGGCCACAGTGCCGTCAGCGATTGGCGGCGGGGACTACGCTACTCCCTCGTCTTCGTCTCCGGGCTGGCCGCGTCGTTTACGGTGATGGCAGTTGCGGCGGTTTCGGCGGGAACGTACTTCGGTGCCACCAACCCGGTCTGGCCGTGGATCATCGGCGTTGTGTGCCTGCTGGCTGCGACCCAGTTCTGGGATCTGTGGCACCTGATCCTGCCGGCGTGGTTGGGGCAGGTGCGGCCGAGCCGCGCCGGGCTCCCCACGGCCTTCGGGATGGGGCTGCTGTTCGGGGTCATCTCGGCCCCCTGCGCGGCCCCTGTGCTCGCCCTGGTCCTCACCTACGTGGCTTCGAAGGCCAGCCTGGCCTTCGGGCTGGTGCTCCTGTGGGCTTACGCGGTGGGGCACTGCGCCCTGGTGATCGTGGCGGGAACCTCGATGGGGGCAGTCAAACGGCTTCTTGCTTCCGATCGCTATGCCCGTTCCAACCTGCTGGTGCGTCGTCTGGCGGGCGTGGTCGTCGGGCTCGCCGGGGTCTACTTGATCGTCAACCAGCTTCGCGCGGCAGGATGAGGGAGCATCGAGATGAAGATAGAAGTCCTGGGAGTCGGGTGTCCCAAGTGCACCAAAATGTACGAAGCCGCCGTGAAGGCTGTGGCGCTGACCGGGCGGGATGACCGGGTGGAAAAGGTGGTCGATCTCGAAGAGATCGCCAAACACAAGGTCTTTTCCTTTCCGGCGATCGTGGTCGACGGAAAGATCCGGTCGACCGGGCGCCTCCTAGAGCCCGAGGCCATTGCGCGGCTACTGACGGACGGCTGAACCCGCCCACGGCGGGCTCCGAGAAGGATGCCGAGCAGGGCGTCCCCCGGTTCTTCCCGGAGGCCCCCACGGGTTCTCAACCCCCGTCGGCAGCTGCGTACCTCCGCACCGAATACCCACTGCCTTGTCTCCGTCGTCTGCTTCACCGGGTCTTGCCGAACCGCGCCGCGTCCTCCGTGGCGATTTCTAACCCCTCGGTCTCGCGAGCGCCCTGCCGAACCGGCAGTGGAAGGCAGAATTCCATTGCCCCCGCCCGCATCGTGAATGTAGCCATCTTCATCTTCCCGGCGCACCGAACCATGGGGCCTCTGCCTGCGTTCAGTTCCAGCCGGCATGGGTCCCATCGCCCAACGCCCCAGGGACCAGAGCCCAGGGCCCCGCGGTCGGGGGCGCTCGGCAGCCTGAGCGGTGCTGCCGGAACACCCTCCGACCCCAATCCCGGCCGGTGTTCCCGGGGCCCACAAGCCGCTTGCTTCAAACATCGTTCTGCCACAAAATGCAGGCCCCGGGGAACTCCGTCCAGATGCGTGGCACGCCGCGGGGCGGAGGGCCAGATCGGGGCAGCAGCGAGGAGGTCCACCCGAGCCCGGGTGGGCAGGGGCAACGGGAGGGTAACGCTTCCCATTCTTCAGAAGAGGAGGAAACGATGGTTCACCGAGCATGGCCGTTGGCGTGGTTCGGGGCTGGGTTGGTGGCGACGGTGCTGACCCTGGGGGGAGTATCCACCTCCCCGGCGGGCGAGTTGAGCTGCGAGGGGGCGAAGAAAATAGAGACCGAGGTGGCCCAGGGCGCGGAACTGCTCTCGGTGGGGTGCACCTACAAGGACTACAAGAACCACAACTCCCTGCACTTCGACGTGAAGATCAAGAACACCAGCGACCAGCCCCAGCGCTACCGGGTCAACATCTTCCTGGACAACGGCAAGGCCGTGGGCGGGCTGATCCCCGACAAGGGCAAGCCGCCGGTGCTGCAGCCCGGCGAGGAGGCCGCCTTCACCTACCCGGTGCAGGGCATGGCCGACGTGGCCGACGCAGTGACCATCCTGGTCAAGACCATCAGCCAGTAGCTTTCCCGAGGAGGAACCAGACATGAAGAGCACAACACTCGCACTCTCCCTCCTGCTTGCGCTGACGGGCGCGACGTCCGCTTCAGCCAAGACGAACTTCATCTCCATCGGCACCGGTGGCACCGGCGGGGTGTACTACCCCTATGGCGGCGGGCTGGCCGAGGTCTGGACTAAGAACGTCAAGGGCGTCAAGGCGGTGGCCGAGGTCACCGGCGCCAGCGTGGAGAACGTCAAACTGGCCCACAAGGGCGAGACCGTGGTCGGTCTGGTCATGGGGGACGTGGCGTACCAGGCCTACCAGGGCGCAGGCAAGTTCGAAGGCAACAAGCAGGACATCCTGGCCATGGCCTGCATGTACCCGAACATCCTCCACGTGGTGACCTTGAAGGGATCGGGGATCAAGAACGTCACCGATATGCCGGGCAAGGTGGTGTCCATCGGCGCACCGGGCAGCGGCACCGCGTTCATGGCCGAGCTGGTGCTGGGTGCCCTGGGTATCAAGCTGGATGCCTTCGACGCCCGTCGGCTGAGTTTCAACGAAACCGCCAATGCCCTGCGCGACGGCACCATCGATGCGGGCTTCTGGGTGGTCGCCCCGGGTACCAGCTCGATCATGGATCTGGCCACCACCCACGACATCGAGATCGTGCCGTTCACCGCAGAGCAGCAGCAGAAGGTGGTGGCGGGGTACGGGTACTACTCGGCCTGGGACCTGGAGCCCGGCGGGTACCGCGGGGTGGACCAGTCGGTGCCGACCCTGAGCGTGTGGAACGTGATCATCGTGCAGAAGGGGCTGGCCGAAGATCTGGTCCAGGACCTGACCCGGATGCTGTTCGAGAAGAACGACTACATGCAGAAGATCCACCCCTTCGCCCGCTACAGCACCCCGGAGATCGCGGTGGGCAAGTCTCCGATCCCGTTCCACTCCGGCGCCGTCAAGGCTATCGAGGCCCGGGGCGTCCAGGTGCCCGGGAATCTGCGGCCCTAACACCGTGACCCCGTGGCGGCGCCTACCGCCGTGACCCAACATCGGGCAGCCCGGCCCTGGCAGCGCGCCGCGGCCGGGCTGCTGCTCCTGGCGGGGGCGGTGCTGGTGCTGCCCGGCGGGGTGGAAGTGAGCGTCACCCCGGTGCGCGGCGGTACCGCCCTGTGGGTGGCGCTGCTTACTCCAGGGGAGCGCTTCACCCTGCGGTACGTCCACTCGGTGGACCGCCAGCCGATCTGGGAGGAGCACAGCGTGGACCCCTGGGGTGCCCTGTTCGTGGAAGAAGAGCGCTTCGTGATGGTCGGCGCCGGCATGGGCGATCTGCCCGGCCGCGGCCGCTGGGGGGGCGCCGAGGGGCTGCAGTCGATTCGCGGCATGCACTACCGGCTCGGCGAGTTCGTGCTGCGCATCGGCAGCCCCGGGGTGGACCACACCCTGCTGTGGCGCGACACCGCAACCAACCTGTCGGCGCAGGCCGCCGGAACGGCCGTCCAGGTCTCCGCCAGGCCGGTGAGCCTGGCCTACCGGCTGTGGCGGCTTCTGAGTCCCCACCCGGCGACGCCGGCAGCAGGAGAGGGCAATGGCTGAAGAGCGCACGGAACTCCCTGCGGGGGCGCCGGCGAACACGGAACTCCCCGCCGGGAACCTGCCCGGGGACCGCAGCCCGACCATCGTCGCCGCCACCGCCCGGGCGGTGTTCCTGGTGGCGGTGTCGCTGAGCCTGTTCCAACTCTACACCGCCGGGCTCACCGCCATGACCGCCCTGGTGCAGCGATCGGTGCACCTGGGGGCGATTCTCACCCTGGTGTTCCTGCTGCGCCCGCCGTTCGCCGGGGCCCGCAAGGACAAGCTCACCCTGTGGCTGGTGCTGGACCTGGGGCTGATCGCCGCGTCTCTGACCTGCGTGCTCTACGTGATCATCAACCTGCTGGAGATCTTCGAACGCCAGGGCGACTGGCTGCCCGGCGACGTGGTGGTGGGGGTGGTCGGCACCTGCCTGGTGGTGGAGGCGTGCCGCCGGGTGATCGGCAACATCATGGCCGGCATCTGCGCGGTGTTCCTGCTCTACGCCTACTTCGGGACATCCATGCCCGAGCTGATCATCCACAAGGGCTACAGCGTGGAGCGCATCGCCACCACCCTGTGGCTCACCACCGAGGGGATCTTCGGCATCCCCATCGGCGTGGCGGCGACCTTCGTGTTCATCTTCGTGCTGTTCGGCGCGTTTCTGGAGGAGACCGGGGGGGGCAACTTCTTCATCGACATCGCCTACGCCCTGACCGGGCGCTTCAGCGGCGGCCCGGCCAAGTCGGCGGTGGTGGCCAGCGGCTTCATGGGCTCGGTGTCGGGCTCGGCGGTGGGCAACGTGGTGGCCACCGGTTCGTTCACCATCCCCATGATGAAGCGCCTCGGCTACCAGCCCCACGTGGCCGGGGCGATCGAGGCGGCGGCCAGCACCGGCGGCCAGCTGATGCCGCCGATCATGGGCGCCGGGGCGTTCCTGATGGCCGAGTTCACCAACACCAGCTATCTGCACATCATCAAGATCGCCACCCTGCCGGCGATCCTCTACTACCTGACGGTGCTCATGTTCGTCCATTTCCAGGCCCAGAAGCTCGGTCTGAAGGGGCTGGAGAGGAGCAAGCTGCCGCGGGTCGGGGCGGTGCTGCGGGAGAACCTGCACTTCCTGATCCCGGTGGGCATCCTGGTCAGCGCCCTGCTGTCCCACGTGTCGCCCATGAAGGCGGGCTTCCTGGCGGTGATCAGCACCTATGTGGCGGCCATGCTGCGCAAGAAGAGCCGCCTCAACCTGCGCCAGCTGTTGCAGGCCCTGGAGCACGGCGCGGTGAACGCGGTGATGGTCTCGGTGGCCTGCGCCGCCGCCGGCATCATCGTCGGCATGGTCACCCTCACCGGCCTGGGGCTGCAGTTCAGCGGCCTGGTGTTGGAGCTCTCCTTCGGCATCAAGATGCTGGCCATCCTGCTCATCGGCGCCGCCTCCCTGGTGCTGGGCATGGGGCTGCCGGTGACCGCCTCCTACATCGTACTGGTGATCCTGGCCGGCCCGGCCCTGGAGGGCCTGGGCATCCCGGTGTTGGTGGCCCACATGATCGTGTTCTGGTACTCCCAGGACGCCAACGTGACTCCGCCGGTGAGCCTGGCCAGCTTCGCCGCCGCCGGGGTCGCCGGGGCCAACCCCATGCGCACTGCGTTCACCTCCTGGAAGCTGGCCAAGGGGCTCTACATCATCCCCATCGTCATGGCCTACCGGCCGCTGCTTCTCAACGGCCCCTCCTGGGACGTTCTGCTGACCGCGGTGAGCACGGCCGTCGGCCTGGTGGCGTTTGCCGCGGGCCTGGAGCGCTATTTCCTGCGCCCGGCCACCTGGACCGAGACGGGTCTGCTGTGCGTCGGCGCCGGGGGCCTGTTCTGGCCCAGCGTCTGGGCCAACGGTGCGGGGTTCGTACTGGTCGTGATCGCAGTGTTGTCCCAACGGGCCGGTAACCGCTCGGAGATCGTGCGGGGGGAAGAGGCCCTCGCGTGAGCGGCGGCCCGGTGTAACCGTGGACGCAACCCTGAAGATCCTGCCGGTGTTCCTGGTCATCCTGGCCGGCATCGGCGGCAAGCGCCTGGGCCTGCTGCCCGACACCTTCCAGGGGCCGGCGAACCGGCTGGTCTACTATGTGGCGATCCCCTGCCTGCTGTTTCTCAAGGTGGAGCAGGCACCGTTCCGGGAGATCCTGCGCCCCGGGTGGATCGCCGCCGCCTGTGGGGCCACCGTGGTGCTGTGGTCCTCCAGCATCCTGCTCTCGGGGCGCCTGGGCCTGGCCCGGGACAGCCGGGGCAGCTTTGTGCAGTGCTCGATCCACGCCAACCTGGGCTACATCGGCCTGGCGGCCGCGTTCTACGGCCTGGGAGAACGCGGTTTCCAGGCGGCCAGCGTGTTCGCCCCGTTCTTCATGCTCACCAACAACGGCCTGTCGGTTCTGGCCATGGGGCGCTTCGGTTCTTCGGGAGCCCGCTCGGCGGGGCAACTCCTGCGGGTCCTGCTGCTGCACCCGGTGATCCTGGCCAGCTTCGCCGGGTTGTTCTGGTCCTGGACCGGCTGGGGCGTGCACCCGGTGGCCGCGGAGGCCCTGGGCATCCTGGCCGGGATGGCCCTGCCCTTGGCCCTGCTGCTGATCGGCGCCGGCCTGCGCCTGGACTCCCTGGAGCGGATCCGTGCCGCGGCCTGGATCACCGCCACCAAGACCCTGGCCCTGCCCGCCCTGGGGGCGCTGCTGCTGACCTGGGCCGGCGCCGATGGCGTGGACCGGGCCGCCGCCGTGCTGCTGCTCAGCGCGCCCTCGGCCACGATCAGCCTGATCATGGCGCGGGAGATGGGGGGCGACCCGGAACTGGCTTCCACTGCCGTCACGGTCAGCACCCTGGCCAGCGCTGCGACCTTGACCCTGTGGCTGGGCCTGCTCGCCTAGCCCGACCTGACCGCCGGGCCGCGGCGGGGAAAGGAAGACGCCATGCGGGAGACCTTGCAGGGGGTGATCCCCCCGGTGATTACCCCCTTCGCCGGCGAGGAACTGGACTTGGAGGCGTTTCGCGCCAACGTCGCCCGCTGGGACCAGACGGGGCTGTCCGGCTACCTGGTGCTCGGCTCCAACGGCGAGAACGTGTTCCTGGACGACGGGGAAAAACTCGACCTGGTGGCCGCCTGCCGGGACACGGCGGCCGCCGGCAAGATCATCATGGCCGGCACCGGGTGCGAATCGACCCGCGCCACCGTGCGCCTCACCGCTCGGGCGGCCGCCGCCGGCGCCGACTGTGCCCTGGTGATCACCCCCGGCTACTACAAGGGCCAGATGACCGGCGAGCGCCTCGAGGCCCACTACCGTGCCGTGGCGGACGCCGCGCCGATCCCCATCTTGCTCTACAACGTGCCCAAGTTCACCGGCCTGAACCTGGCGCCCGCGGTGGTCGGGAACTTGGCCACACACCCCAACATCGTGGGCATCAAGGACAGCTCCGGCGACATCGGCCAGCTGATCCAGATCCGTCGACGCACTCCCGAGGAGTTCGCGGTCTTCGTCGGCGCCGCCGGGGCGTTCTACCCGGGGCTGTGCGTGGGCGCCGCGGGTGCCATCCTGGCGGTGGCCAACGCGGTCCCCGAGTTGTGCGTGGCTGTCCAGGCGCGCTTCCGCACCGGCGACCTGGAGGGAGCCCTGCAGCTGCAGCGGGCCCTCATGGACCTTACTCCCCTGGTCACCTCGGTGCACGGCATCGGCGGTCTCAAGGCGGCCATGGCCTACCGCGGCTACGCAGCCGGCGACGTGCGTTCTCCCCTGGCCATGCCGGGTCCGGCGGCGCGCCAGGAGATCGGAGCCGAGATGGAACGTCTGGAGGCCCTACGCAGTCGTTTGTGAGGCGGCTGCGTTCCGGAATTCGGCGGCACGTGGCTGAGCGAGGCGGCCTTCGGCTTGCCCCAAAGAGCCCACTAGCGGGCAGGCCGTGCCAAATCCGGATGGCAGTGTCCTGGGGACGCGAGTTGGCCCGCCGGACTGCACTCCGCCGGATCGCCGGTGCTTCTGTCGGAGCATCGTGCATTCTGCGTGGGCGAGGCCGAGTCGCGGCCCATCCGCGGGGCAGATCCGTTCGAGCCTCTCCCAGACCTTGACCCAACGGTGCAGCAAATATCCCGTAAAATGGCGGTAACTTGACAACCTACCGGTCGCCGCCTATCGTCCATTCCCGTCAGTACGATAGGGATTGGCCGGCCGGTGGAGCGAGGTCCGGGGAGCGGGCCAGGAGCGATCGGAATCGATGACGGTCAGAGTTGCGAGTTTTCCGCCGCAGCGGTTTGGCGAGGTGTTCTGCCTTGGGCCGGGACTCGGTGGCTTGGAGTTGCTGCTGCAGTCCCCACCCGTTGGGGGAAGCCTAGAAACCCTGCCGGAGCCGTTTGTCCGCTTGGCGGATAGCGGAGGTGTGGCGTCCACCGTGGTGGGCCGGGTGGCGAGTGCCGGCGACACGGGCCAATGGGTGGGTGTTCTGCTGCGTTCCGACGGCGACGCCGGA
>JARGFW010000128.1 GCA_029211085.1 Deferrisomatales bacterium
CCAGCCCAGGTTGAACTTGCCCACGTTGACGGTGTTGAGGGTGGCGTTCCAGGCGGCCTCCCCGGTGGCCAGGATATCGGCGTCCCGCACCGGGTAGTCGCGCAGGGCGAACTCCGCCACGTAGTTCTGGGAATTTACCAGGTTCCGCACGCAGTCGTAGGCCGGGTGCTGGGAGTCCACCGCGAAGAACACATACTCGCCGGTGTCTGTGCGCTTGCCGAAGGTGGACACCCGGGCCGCCTGGTTGCCGTTGCCGATGTAGTACTTGCGGCCGTTGGCTACGTAGCCGCCGCCTGGCGCGGGAATGAGCGCCATCTCGGAGGCGTAGAGGTCAGCGCCGTGGGCCTGCTCCGAGAGCCCGAACGCGAACACCGCCCCCTGGCACAGCAGTTGGGCCACCTCGACCTTCACCTCCTCGTTGTCTCCCATCCAGATCGGGCCGAGGCCGAGGATGGTCACCTGCCAGGTGTACCAGTAGGGCAGGCCGTAGAAGCCCAGCACCTCGTTCATGGCGCAGATCCGCCGGGTGTCCCAGCGCACGTCCGGGTTCCCGCCACCATAGGCAGCGGGGGTGAGGAAGGTGGCGAACACCTGCTCCTGACGCACGAATGCCAGGAACTCGGTGTACCAGAGGTGCTCGTAGTCGTCCTGCTTGAGTCGCCGTTTGCCGCGGTTTTCGAAGAACGCGATGGTCTTGCGCAGGATCTCCCGGCTGGCGGGATCCAAGTGGGCGAAGGTCTCCTTGGTGGGGTGCAGCAGCATCGCTCTATCTCCTCGTGAGGCGTGGGGTTCTTGTTGTTGCTGGGATCAGATCAAGACCGAACCTATTTTTGGACGGGATTTCACGGATTGCACGGATAAAAAGGCAAGAGCAAGGCCCTGTTGCGGGTTCAGTTTTTGATCCGTGAAATCCGTGCGATCCTGTCTAAAGATGCATTTCGCACTGGTTTGACCCCCGTGCTACAGCAGAAGCAGCGTCGCCTCATGACGCGCCCAGGGCCTCTTCCCTCAACTGCCTGCGCAGCACCTTTCCGATGGCGGACTTGGGCAGGTCCGCCCGCACCTCCACCTCCCGGGGTACCATGTACAGGGAAAGGTTCTCCCGGCAGAACGCGATCACCTCGTCCCCGGTGAGGATCTGCCCGGGGCGGGGCACCACGTAGGCTTTGATGAACTCTCCCTGGGTGGGGTGGGGAAGCCCCACTGCCACTCCCTCCAGTACCTTCGGGTGCTGGTGAAGCACCGCGTCGATCTCGCTGGGGAACACGTTGAAGCCGCCGACGATCACCAGATCCTTGATCCGGTCGACGATGGTGAGGTAGCCGTCGGCGTCAAGCACTCCCACGTCGCCGGTGTGCAGCCAGCCGTCCCGCAACACCTCGGCGGTCTTCTCCGGTTGGTTCCAGTAGCCGGTCATCAGATCCGGGCCGCGCAGGACCACCTCCCCCGCCTCTCCGGCGGGTACCTCCCCGGTGCCGTCCAACAGATCCACCAGTCGCCACTCCACGTCCGGGAAGGGGATGCCTACGGTGCCGGGTTTCCGCACCCCCCGGGCGGGGTTGCAGGCGATCGCGGTGACGGCCTCGGTGAGGCCGTAGCCTTCGATGAGGTGGGCGCCGGTGAGCCGCTCGAACTCCCGCATCACCTCCAGGGGCAGGGGGGCGGCCCCCGCGAAGATACCCCGCAGGCTGGTGAGGGTCCGCTGCCCCAGGTCGGGCAGGGTCTTCAGGGCGATGAACATGGTGGGGACCCCGGCGAACAGGGTAGGGCGGTCCTTCTCGATGGTGGCCACCACCTGGGCGGGGTCGAACTTCGGCAACAGCACCACCGAGGCCCCGCGGCAGAGGGGGGCGTTCATGCACACGCTCATGCCGAAGCCGTGGAACAGGGGCAGCACCGCCAGCAGGGAGTCCGCCTCGTCCAGAGCCACCCAGGCGCAGACCTGGGTGAGGTTGGATACCAGGGCGCGGTGGGACAGCATGATGCCCTTGGCGATGCCTGTGGTGCCGCCGGAGTAGAGCAGGGCCGCCGTGTCCTCGGGCTCGATCGCAGGGCTGGGGGGGGCGGGGTGGGACTCGGCCAGGAGGTTCTTGAGACGCAAGGTGCGAGCGTCCCCCGGGATGTGCACCGCCGGCAGCTTCTTGTCCAGGCGGCGCACCACCGGGTAGAGGAGGTTCTTGGGGAAGGGCAGGAACTCGCCGATGCCCGAGTAGATCACGAACTCGAGGTCCAGTTCGCCGCGGATGGCGTTCAGTTTTCGGGACAACAGATCGAGCAGGATGACGCCCTTGGCCGCGGAGTCGCGGAACTTGAACAGCAGTTCTCGTTCCACGTTCAGGGGGTTGGCCAAGACCGCCACGGCCCCGAGGCGCTGCAGGGCGTAGTAGGCGATCACGAACTGGGGGCAGTTGGGCAGCAGCAGCACCACCCGGTCCCCCCGCAACAGCCCGCGAGCGTGCAGCGCCGCCGCCAGGCGTTCGATGTGTTCGGACAACTGGCGGTAGGTCAGGGTCAGACCGAGGAATTTCAGCGCCGGGAGCGCGGCGAAGCGCTCGGCCGCCGCCGCGAACTGGGTGTAAAGGTCGGTGGCGGGGTACTCCAAGCGCGCCGGGACGTGGTCGTCGTAGCAGGCAAACCAGGGGTGGTCTACCATCTCCTCTCCTCTGTTTTCGTTTCTCCAGGGTGCTACCGCATGCCCTGGACACTCCTCTCCTGCACCCCGGGGGATCAGGCTGCCGCCGCGCCGGCCTCCAAGGCTTCGAAGAACGCCTCCAGCCGGGTGCGCGCCTGCTCTTCCGACCAGACCCGGCTGTCGGTGATGTCCGCCTCCAGGACCACCGAGGGCACCCCCAGGCGCTCCCGCAGCAGGCGCCGCAGGTCGTACTGGCCCACCGAGTAGGGTTTGCAGCTGCGCGCCGAGTGGATCACCAGGCCGTCCACGGAGTACTCCCGGATGAACCGCTCCATGCTGCGGAGCCGGGCGTCCAGGTTGTTGTTGAGGATCACCAGGCTGTAGGTCCGGGCCATGGACTCGAAGGGATGGTTCACGTCCAGGTGCGGGGTGGTCTCCGCCCAGGCGCTGGTGTAGGTGGCGGCGACGAAGTTCATGCCCCGGGCGGCGAACAACTCGGCGAGTTCGCGCACCTTGAACCAGATGGCGATGTTGTCCCACATGAGGCGCTTGCGCTCCATGGCCAGGGCCCCAATACCCCGCTCTACCCGGGTCTTGAGTTCGGCCAACAGGATCTCGTAGTACCCCCGGCACACGGGCAGGCCCCGCAGGCTCACGATCGGCGCCAGGTGGACGAACGCGTCGAAAATGGTCATGGGCGCCGGGCGGGCCTGCATGGTGGCCAGCACCTGGCCCCAGAGCTCGGAGGACTCTTTGGCCAGGGCGACGATCCCCTGGAATTTGCGGTAGTCGAAGTGGCGGTCGGAGACCTGCTCCAGGACCGGGATCATCTCTTCGAACTGGTCCGCCATGTAGGCGATGTCCGCGTCGGTGATGTCTCCGAAGTTGTAGGGGGTGTCGAATAGGATGAGGGGGATGTTCAGGTGATGGGCCAGGGCCTTGTACCAGTAGCCCACCGTCTGGCAGATGTTGTTGGAGGCGAACAGCAGGTCGGGTCTGGGCAGCCGGCCCACCGGGGTCTTACCGGAGAACAGGTGCCCCAGGTCGATCCGGGCGTAGGAGCAGAGATCCTGGCTGTACCCCCGGGCCTCGGCTTCCTCGCACAGGGCAGTTCCCTGGCGGGCGGCCCCGCACAGGGCGCCGTGATTCTCGGGGTAGACGGTGTAGAAGTCGAAGGCCCGCAGCAGTTCCACCGGCGCGCCGCTGGTGACCCAGGCGACGGGTTTCGCCCCCTGGGCGTAGCGGGCCAGGAGGTAGTGCCGGGTCATGATCTCCTTCAGCCGCGCGCTGCTGCCCAGGGGGGGGCCGAAGTGCGGGCGCGGCGGGCGGGGGCGCCTCTTCTTGCCCACGTTCCGGAGCCCCAGGAGGGCCGGTGCCCCCACGTCCTTCATGAAACGGTAGCGCAAGCGGTCCAGGGTACTCATGGCGCCTCCCGGTCCAGCATCTCCACGAACGCCTCGACCCGGGTGGCCAGCTGCCCGGAGAGGCCGGCGTTGAGTTCCGATTCCAGGATGAGGCTGGCCACCCCTCGGTTCTTGAGCTCCGCCACCAGGGGCGGCAGGTCGAACAGTTCGGTCTCGCAGAACTTGACCACGTTGAAGATCACCCCCCGGGCGCCGCAGCCCTCCACCAGGCCCAGCACGTGGTCCCGGCGCTCGGCCAAAGAGGAGTTGCGAGTGCTGCAGGGAGGTAGAACAAAATAGCTCTCCACCAAGGCCTCCCAGGGGTCCGGGGCAGCCACCCGCGGCCGCGGAATCCGCCGGCCGCTGTGCAAGGAGGCACGAGTGCCGCGATCGCAGGAGGCGATGGAGCGGCCGCAGGCCAACAGGTCGTCGTTGCCCACCCGCGTTCCCAGGTCGTCGAGGCGGGTGAGGAGCTCGGGGGGATTGGGAAGGATTCCACTCAACACCACGGTGGGACCCCGGGCGGTGGCGGACGGTGCTCCCACGGCAACCAGTGCCTCCTCGAGGAGGGGAACGAAGTCCTCCGGGTGGAGGTACTCCCTGCGCCGGACCAGGCGGTAGAACGCGGTCGCCGACAGGGTGAGTTCCCCCCGGGCCCGGCGGGCGTAGAGTTCCCCCAACAGGCCGGTGACCCGTGCGCCCAAGGCCACGGCCTCCTGCAGACGGCCCAGGTCCAGGGGCCCCAACGGCCCCTCCAGGCGCTGGGGCAGGGCCTCCAGTTGGGCTCTGTAGAAGCGCCGGGAGGCCTCTCCGTAGGGTTCCTTGGGGTTATAGAAGAACAGGCAGGGTTTGTCCTGCCCGATGCAGTCATGGACCACCGAGGCCAGGTTCTGGAGGGAGTCGCAGGTGTGGGGGAACAGGAACCCGTCCAGATCGTCACAGCGGCCCTGAAGGATCAGCTCCAGGCCCAGTTGGGCCACCGAGCAGATGTAGGGCTGCAGGTGGGCCCCGGCGGCGGCGATCTCCAGGGGCGGATCCCAGATCTCCACCGGCAGCGCCCCCAGGGCCCAGAAGATCTCCCGGGGGTACTGGGCGGGGAACACGCCGAACAGGCTCCGTCCGAACACGGACCGCTGGCGGCGCAGGTACTCAGAGCGGGTTTCCGGCGGCGCAGCAGGGCTTGGCATCGGGGCTCCGGCGCAACGCAGTAGGGGCAAGGGGTGGTGCGGACGGGGGGAGCGGCCCGACGCCAGCGCTCCGGGGGGCACGGGTGTGGGGCCTCCCCATCCGATTGGCGCGGTGCTCAGACCACCCAGCGCTCCATCTCCACCATGCGGTCGGCGATCGTCTCCCGCAGGGTGATGGCGTCGGCCGGGGTGCGCCGACCCAGGCGGCGTAGGGCCGCCAACAGGGTGGTGAGGGTGTCGCCCTGTTCCAGGTTGGCCAGGGCCTCCCGAGCGAAGCCTTCGGCGTTGGACATGGCGCGCTCACACTCCAGGCGCGCGGCGGCGATGGGCACGATTGCAGAGTCTTCGCCGCGCTTTGCAGCGTCCTTGAGGGCACGGAGAACCACCGATTCAGCGGTGTAGGCGGCCAGGATCAGGTCGGCCAACCGCATCAGCAGGGGCTGTTGCTCGCCCAGGGCCGCGCCGTGCTTCTGGGCAGCCACCCCCGCCACGAACAGGCACATCTTCTTGAGATTCTGCACGATCTTCTGCTCGGCGGCGAGCAGACCCAGATCGCCCTCCATGTCGAAGCTGGGGATGCCCATGAGCTCTTCCTGCAGGGCCTTGGCGGCCTGGAACAGGGGCAACTCGCCCTTCATGGCCTTGCGCAGGAGCATGCCCGGGGCGAGCAGGCGATTGATCTCGTTGGTGCCCTCGAAGATGCGATTGATGCGGCTGTCACGGTAGGCGCGCTCGGCCGGGTACTCCGCCGAGTACCCGTAGCCTCCATACACCTGCACGGTCTCGTCCACCACGTAATCCAGGGTCTCGCTGCCCAGAATCTTGACCACCGCGCACTCCACGCTGTACTCCTCGATGGCCTGCAGTGCCGCCTCGCCGTGGAGATCGCCGGTGCTGGCCAGGAGTTGGTCGATCATGCCCACGGTGCGGTACACCGCCGCCTCGGCGGCGTAGGTGCGTGCCACCATCTCGGCCAGTTTCTCGCGGATGGCGCCGAACTCGGTCAGGTGCTTGCCGAACTGCTTGCGCTCCAGGGCGTAGGTGAGGGCGTGCTCGAAAGTCTGCTTGCACGCGCCGACGGTACCGGCACCCAGCTTGAAACGGCCGATATTGAGGATGTTGAAGGCGATCTTGTGCCCCTTGCCGACCTCTCCAAGTACCTGGTCCGCGGGCACCTTGACGTCCTCCAGGGTGACGCTGGCGGTGGAGGAGCCGACGATGCCCAGCTTGTGCTCCTCGGGGCCGACGATGAGACCGGGGGTGTCGCGGTCCAGGACGAAACAGGTGAACTGCTGTCCGTCCACCTTGGCGAACACGATGAAGGTCTTGGCGAAGCCGGCGTTGGTGATCCACATCTTGCTGCCGTTGAGGATGTAGTGGGTGCCGTCCTCGGAGAGCGTTGCCTTGCTGCGGATGCCCATGGCGTCGGAGCCAGCGGTGGGCTCGGTGAGGCAGTAGCAGCCGATCGCAGTGCCGTCGGCCAGGCCGGGGAGGAAGCGTTGTTTGGTCAGCTCGGTGCCGTAGTAGACCAGGGGCAGGGTGCCGATGCCGGTGTGGGCGCCGAAGGTCACCGAGAAAGAGCCCTGGCCCGGCATGTTCTCGGCGATGATGGCGCTCGAGGCCTTGTCCAGGCCGAGTCCGCCGTACTCCTCGGGCACATCGGCCATGAGCAGCCCCAGTTCGCCGGCCTTCTGCATCAGGCGTTCGGTGACCCCCGGCTGCTTGCTTTCGATTTCGTCGCTCAGGGGCAGGACCTCGTTGTCCACGAAATCCCGAGCAGTCTTCGCGTACATACGCTGCTCTTGGGAAAAGTCCTCGGGGGTGAAGATCTCGTCGGGGGTCGACTGCCGGACCAGGAAACTGCCGCCGCGGACAAAGGTCGGGTCACTCATGGTCAACTCCTCGGGCTGTGGTGCCCAGTTCGAATGAAAGTTCGTTCAACGCAATCCCGGAACGCCGCCCGGGGGCGGGGCGTACTCCTGGGGTCAGCGGCGCAGGTTTTCGAAGATCCCCGCCGCGCCCATGCCGCCGCCGATACACATGCTCACTGCGCCGTAGCGGGCCTTGCGGCGAGGCATCTCGTGGAGCAGGGTGGCGGTGAGCTTGGCACCGGTGCAGCCCAATGGGTGGCCCAGGGCGATGGCGCCGCCGTTGACGTTGACCCGCTCCGGGTCCAGTCCCAGGGTGCGGGTGACCTGCAGAGCCTGGGAGGCGAACGCCTCGTTGAGCTCGATCAGTTCGAGCTGCTCCAGGGACAGGCCGGCCAGTGAAAGGGCCTTGGGGATCGCCACCAGCGGACCGATACCCATCACCGCCGGGTCCACGCCGCCCACGGCGAACGCCACGAACCGGGCCAGGGGTTCGAGCCCCAGAGCCTTGGCCTTCTCCGCGCTCATCACCACCGCCATCCCGGCGCCGTCGCTCATCTGCGAGGAGTTCCCTGCGGTGACCGTGCCGCCCTGGCGGAACGCGGGCTTCAAGCGCGCCAGACCCTCTACGGTGCTGTCCGGTCGCGGGCCCTCGTCCACCCGGTGCTCGAACGCCTCCTCCACCAGTTTGCCGTCGGCGCCGGGGCGCCAGCGGGTGCCGAACACCGGGACCAGTTCGGCGTCGAACCGACCGGCCTGTTGGGCGGCGGCGGCCTTCTGATTGCTGGCCACGGCGAACGCGTCCTGGTCCTCTCGGGAGATACCGAAACGCTCGGCCACGTTCTCGGCGGTCAGGCCCATGTTGAGATAGGCGTCGGGGCAGCGGACCGCGAGATCCGGGTTGACCATGATCTTGTTGCCGGTCATCGGCACCCGGGTCATGGACTCCGCGCCGCCGGCCACCACCACTTCGGCCATGCCGGTCATGATGGCCTGGGCGGCCATGGCGATGGTCTGCAGCCCAGAAGAGCAGAAGCGGTTCACGGTCTGGCCCGGCACGCTGTCGGGCAACCCGGCCAGCAGGGCCGCCAGGCGTCCGAAGTTGAGACCCTGTTCGGCCTCGGGGAAGGCGCAGCCGACGATCACGTCGTCGATCTCCACCGGGTCGAGCTGAGGCACCCGCTCCAGTACGCCGCGAATCGCGGTGGCGGCCAGGTCATCGGGGCGCATGGTGGCCAGGGCGCCTTTGAACGCCTTGCCCACCGGGGTTCGCACGCTGGCGACGATTACGGCTTCTTTCATGGCAGATCCTCCTTCGGAGGCGTGGACTGAGTTGTGGGTTGTGGATTGTGGGTGGCCGGTTTCCCGTCACCCCTCACGGTTCACCGTTCACGGCCTTCCTCAGTTCCGCAAGGGTTTCCCCGTCTTGAGGATGTGTTGGATGCGCTCCAGGGTCTTGCGCTGGGCCAACAGTTCCACGAAGGCCCGGCGTTCCAGGTCCAGGAGATAGTCCTCGCTGACCTCGGTGCCGTTGTCCACCTCTGCGCCGCACAGGATCCAGCCGACCTTCTCGCCCACCAGGGCGTCGTGCTCGCTGATGAACCCGCCGCTCCGCATGTTGTGCAGCATGGAGCGGATGTTGGCGAGCCCGTCGCGGCCCATCACCTGCACCCGGGCGGGGCGCTGCAGGGGCTGCCAGCCGGCTTCCAGCATGGCCAGGGCGCTGCGCTTGGCGTCGTGGATCAGGTGCTCGCGGTTGAGTGTGACCGCGTCGCCCGGTCGCAGGAAGCCGAGGTCGAACGCCTCGTAGGCCGACATGCCCACCTTGGCCATGCCGATCGACTCGAACGCCCGCCGCACCAGGGGCAGCGGGTCGGCCCCGGAGCCGGGATGGTTGGCCATGGCCCGCAACAGCAGTTCCTTGGTGCCGCCACCGGCGGGAACCAGACCCACCCCCACTTCCACCAGGCCGATGTAGCTTTCCAGGCTGGCCTGCACACGGTGGGCGTGCAGGCATACCTCGGCACCACCGCCCAGAACCCGTCCAAACGGCGCGGCGACCACCGGAACGGGGGCGTACTTCAACGCCATCGTCCCGTTCTGGAACGCGCGCACCATGGTGGAGAGTTCGGGGTAGTTGCCCTCCAGTGCCTCGAACAACACCAGCATGAGGTTGGCCCCCACCGAGAAGTTCTCCCCCTGGTTGCCCACCACCAGGGCGTCGAAGCTGCTGCCGGCCTCGGCCAGGGACTGGTGGATCATCTGGATGATGCCGCCGCCGATGGCGTTCATCTTCGAGTGGAACTCCAGGCACGCCACCCCATCGCCCAGGTCGATGAGGCTGGCCTCGGGGTTCTTCAACAGGGTACGCCCGGCGGACTTGAGGTCGCTGAGGACCGTGACGCCGGGGCGGGGTTCCAGGTCCACGTGGGTCTGGGATGGCAGATCCCAGACCCGGGTGTGCAGACCGTCGCGCAGGTAGAACGAGGGGTGGTCGGAGCCGGCCAGGGCGCCTACCGCCTCCGGCACGTCGCGGCCTTCTTCCAGCATGCGGGCCACGGACTGCTGTACGCCGATGGCGTCCCACAGTTCGAACGGGCCGATTTCCCAGCCGAAGCCCCAGCGCAGGGCGCGGTCGATGCTGACCACATCCGCGCTCACCGCCGGGATGCGCCGCGCCGCGTAGAGCAGGGTCTCGGCCAACACGTCCCAGGCGAACTTGCCGGCCACGCCCTTGTCGCGCAGCAGGGTGGCCACCCGCTTGCCGGGGTCCTCCACGGTCTTTAGTTCGGCCAGTACCGGGAACTCCACCTTCCCCTTGGCCCGGTACTCGCCGCTGACGGGATCCAGGGCGAGGGTGACCTTTTGGCCGTCTTGTTTTGCGCGTTTATAGAAGCCGCCCCCGGCCTTCTGGCCCAGCTGGCCGTTGTCGATCATCTTCTGTAGGAACGGCGGCAGGCGGAACGTTTCGCGGCGCTCGTCGTCGGGGGCCAGTTCATATTGGTTGCCGGCCACATGGGCCAGCACGTCCAGCCCTACCAGGTCGGCGGTGCGGAAGGTGGCGGACTTGGGTCGCGCCAGGGCCGGGCCGGTCAGCGCGTCCACCGCCTCCACCGAGAGTTGGTGGGTCGTCATGGCCCGGGCGGTGTGCAGCATCGAGAACACCCCAATGCGGTTGGCGATGAAGTTGATGGTGTCCTTGGCGAACACCACCCCCTTGCCCAGGCGCTGCTGGGCGAACCCTGAAAACTCGGTCAACCGAGCGGCATCGGTGGTTCCCGCAGGGATCAGCTCGAGCAGGTGCATGTAGCGCGGCGGGTTGAAGAAGTGGGTGCCGAAAAAGCGCGGCCGGAGCTCTTCGGGGAGTCCCTCGGCCATGGCGTTCACGGACAACCCCGAGGTGTTGGTGGTGAGCAGGGCGCTGCCCTTGAGGTGCGGGGCCACCCGCCCGAACAGGGAGAGCTTGATGTCCAGGCGTTCCACCACCGCCTCCACAACCCAGTCCACCTCGGCCAGGCGCGGCAGGTCGTCCTCGAAGTTCCCAGGGGTGACCAGCCGTGCCCGGTCCTTGTGGCCGAACGCTGCCGGGCTGGCCTTGAGGGCGGTTTGGATCCCCTGCACGGCAAAGCGGTTGCGCACCACGGGGTGGCTCAGGTCGAGGCCCTTCTTCACCTCATCGGGTGACAGCTCCCGGGGTACGATGTCGAGGAGCAGGGTCGGGATGCCGGCGTTGGCGAGGTGGGCGGCGATGGCGCTGCCCATCACGCCGGCGCCCAGCACGGCTGCCTTCTGAATCGGGGGCATGGGGTATCCTCCTTCTCGGGTGGCGTGGCGGAAAGGGTCGTGGTGCATGTTCAAGGGGCGGGTACTGGCCCGGGGCGGGTGACGCCGCGGAGCAGCACCTCCAGCAGGGGGCCCGCCCGGGTGCTCAGGGTGCCCGACTCCGGGTGCAGCAGCCACGCGGAGACGGTCTCGTCCACAGCCCCGAAGATCACCCGGCGCATCACCCGGGTGCTGATGTCAGGGCGGATCGTCCCGACCGCCTTGCCCTGGTCCAGGATCGCCTCGATGCGGCGCGCGTAGCCGGTGAGGGGTTCGGCGATGGCGTGTCGGATCGCCTCGTCCGGCTGGCGCAGCTGGAACTGGAGGAAAGACGCCAGGTCGCGGTCTGCCTCCATCATCCCCAGGTGCAGCTTTACCAGCAGTCGGAGGCGGGCGATGGGGTCTGCCTCCTGCTCGGTAGCCCGGTCCAGGCGCTCCAGCAGGCCCTCCAGCACGAAGCGGAACGCGCTGATCAGCAGATCCTCCTTGCCCTGGAAATACAGGTACAGGGTGCCGTCGGCCATGCCGGCTTCCCGGGCCACCTGGGCGACGGTGCAGCCGTGGTAGCCCTGGCGGCTGAAGGCGCGGATCGCCGCCTCGAGGATGGTGCGCTGGCGTTGCGCCTTGCGCTGCGGTGGGGAGCGAGACATGGACTAGTCCTCTCGGTACAAGGCCTCCAGCTGGGCCTGGTACCGCTCGGTGATGTTCTTGCGGCGGATCTTGAGGGTCGGGGTGACCTCGCCCTGTTCCGATGAAAACTCGTGGTCGAGCAGCACGAACCGCTTGACGCTCTCGTAGGATGCCAGTTCCGCCTTGTTCTGGAGATCGGCGATCAACCGCGAGTAGAAGTCCTGCACTCCCTCGTCGCGCACCAGCTCCTGCAGGGACGGATTGGGGATCTGCTTGAGCGTCGCGTAGCGGGACAGCCACTCGGCATCGGGAACGATCAGGGCGGAGATGAACCTCTTCTTGTCCCCGTAGAGCATCGCCTCGGCGATGTACTTGCTCATCTTGAGCAGGTTTTCCACCTTCTGCGGGGCCACCTTCTTCCCCCCGGCCGTCACGATGAGGTCCTTCTTGCGGTCGGTGATACGCAGGAACCCTTCGGGCGTGATCTCGCCGATGTCTCCGGTCCGGAAATAGCCGTCCGCCGTGAACGCCTCACGGGTGGCGGGTTCGTTTTCGTAGTAGCCGCGAAACACGCTCGGCCCCTTGGCGAGGATCTCGCCGTCTTCCCCGATGCGCAGTTCCACGTTCGGCAGCACGGGGCCGACGGTGCCGACCCGGCTATGGCCCGGGTAGTTCACGGCGAGCACCGGGGAGGTCTCGGTGAGACCGTACCCCTCGTAGATGTTGACGCCGATCGCGTTGAAGAACCGGGCCAGTTCGGGGGCCAGCGGCGCCCCGCCGGAGATGAAGAAACGCAGGCGTCCCCCCAGTTTCCTCCGCACCTTCTGGTACACCAGACGGTCCGCCACGGCCCGCTGGAGGCCTAGGACCGCCGACAGCGGGCGCCCCGCAGCCTCCCGTTCGCCGACCCTTCTGGCCACACGCAGGGCCCAGAAGGTCAGCGCCCGTACCGGAGCCGGCGCCGCGGCGGCCTTGCCCTGGATCCCCCCGTAGACCTTTTCGAAGATGCGGGGCACGCTCACGGCGATGGTGGGGCGGACTTCGCCCATGTCCTGGGCCACGGTCTGGATGTTCTCGGCGTAGGCGATCACCGCCCCGGCAGAGAGCATCAGGTAGTAGCCGGCCATGCGCTCGAGGATGTGGGCCAGGGGCAGGTGGGCGAGGCAGACGTCCCCGGGGCCGATGTCGAACAACGCCAGGGATGCCTCCACGTTGGAGAGGATGTTGGCGTGGCTGAGCATCACCCCCTTGGGTTCCCCGGTGGTGCCCGAGGTAAAGATGATGGTGGCCAGGTCGTCGGCGTGGGCACCGTCCAGACGTTCCTCAACGACTTGCCGACGGTCTCCGCCCGCAGAACGAAACGTCGCCAGTCCGACCACCCGGGGATCGGGGAAGTCCTCCGTGCCGGCGTGGAACACCACCACGAACTCCAGGGACTCCACTTCGTCGAGCAGGGGCAGGCAGCGGTCCAACTGTTCTGCGTCCGCAACGAACAGTCCTCGGGCACCGCTGCCCCGCAGCAGGGGCGCCAGTTCCGTTCGAGTCAGTGCGGGGTAGAGGGGCACACACACGGCCCCCGCGCTGAGAATCGCGGTATCGGCCATGGCCCACTCGGCGCAGGTGTGGCCGAGGATCGCGACCCGGTCCTGGGGCTGGACACCGCGCCCCACCAGGGCGCCCGACAGGTCCATGGCAGCGCCGTAGAACGTGTCCCAGGACAGATCGCGGTAGCCGTCGACACCTTTCACCCGCATGCAGGTGCGGTCCTTCCACTGCCGGTGGCGGTTCCGTATCATCTGTGCAAGGGTCATCGCGCCGTCTCCTGAATGAATATTCATTCGGCCGCAAGGCTAGGTGCCGGGCGGCGCCTTGTCAAGGGAAAACCAACCGGTTTTTGAGGGAAATCATCCGTTGGTGGCGGACGGCGCGGTCGGAGTGCGGGGGAGGGTAGCGGGGAGCAGTGCACCCGGCACCTCAGCGGCCGGAGGATGGAGAGTCGAGTGGAAGCCGCGTTGCAGGTCTTGCTGTTGGAGCCGTTCTGGGGGGGGAGTCACCGGGCGGCTGCCGAGGGGTGGATGCGCCACACCCGACACCGTGTTCTGCTGGAGAGCCTGCCCCCGCGATTCTGGAAATGGCGCATGCGCGGTGCGGCGTTGGAGTTCGCCGGCCGCATCCAGAAGGGGGGACAGCGGCCGGACGTGCTGCTGGTGACCAGCATGGTGGATCTGGCCCACCTGAAGGCGGCGCTGCGCGATCCGCCCCCGGCGCTGCTCTACTTTCATGAAAACCAGGCGGCCTACCCGGGCCGGCCCGGGGAGCCGGCGGCCGAGAGAGACCTTCAATTCGCGTTCACCAATCTGGCCTCGGTGGCGGTGGCGGAACGGGTGGCGTTCAACTCCGCGTTCCAGCGCCGGGCGTTCCTGGAGGGGATGGGCGAACTCCTGCGACGCATGCCCGACGCCCGACCCCACTGGGTGCTGGAGCGGGCGGAACGGATCAGTGAGGTGTTGCCTCTGGGAATCGAGGTGGGGGAGTTGCCGCTGCGCCCCGCCGGGCTTCCTGGCGCCCCGCCCCTGGTGCTGTGGAATCACCGCTGGGAGCATGACAAGGCCCCGGAAGTGTTCTTCCGGGTGCTGCGCGCGCTGGCGGACGACGGGGTCCCGTTCCGGCTGGCGGTGGCTGGCGAGTCGTTTCGCGACACCCCGGAGGTGTTCCGCCAGGCCCGGGAGGCGTTGGCAAGCCGGGTGGTGCACTGGGGGTTCGTTGCACAGCGGGCCGAGTACTGCCGGTTGCTGGCCCGCGCCGATGTGGTGGTGAGCACCGCCCGTCAGGAGAACTTCGGCCTGAGCATGTTGGAGGCGGCTTGTGCAGGGGCCCACCCCCTAGCGCCTGCGGCGCTGAGCTACCCGGAGGTGTTCCCCGCCACGTGGCACGAGCGCTGCTTGTACCGTGACGAGGACGACCTTCGACACCGCCTGCGCTGTCTGCTGGAAGGCTCAGAGGCTCGACTCGGTCCGGCCGAACTGAGGCAAGGGCTCGCCGGTTACGACTGGCAGGAGCGAGCGGCCGGTTTCGACCGCCTGTTGGCTCTGGTGTTGGCAACAAATAGAATTGTCCGGTTCTGTAGCAAATGAATTGTCCGCTTT
>JARGFW010000423.1 GCA_029211085.1 Deferrisomatales bacterium
ACTCGACAGTCATGAGTTCTGACAGGTTAGGCGGCTAGCCGCATTGGATCAGGCGCCTGCTTACGCGCTTTGTCCCTGATTATTCGATATATCGCGGTGTGCTTGAAATTGCGGAAATGATGGTAGAACTCATGCTGGATAACGGTCTTCACCATCTCCTCGGACGGCACCTCTGAGGAGTAGGTGCGCAGCCACCAACGGTGGCGGTTGCGGATCTCAGCGGTGTAATCCATCGCCAGGAGTTGCAGCATTCCGGTCGCGATCAGGGCGATGTTCACGAACGCCTCGATCGCGTTCATGGCTTCCGTGATCAGGCGTTGGGCCCGGGCTGGAAGCTGCTGCAACTGCGCTACGCAGCCCCCCTCGGCATCGTTCCAGGCGGTTGTCCAGAAGTGATAGGTAAAACCGCCCATGAGGTGCTTGAGGGTCTTGAACATGACTTCGATCTTGAACCGGCTCGCGTAGAGCTCGACGATCTCCCCTGGGTCCATCGTGAGGTCGGAGCACATCAGGATGAAGGTACGCGTCTTGTCCTTCACCAGCACGAACCGAAGCTTCTCCCGGATGGGGTTCCACAGGAGATCCAGACACAGGATGGAGACGGTCTTCACCTCGTTGTAGGCACTCACCGAGACGGGTTCAAAAGCGTCACTGCGCGTGGTGAAGAGCGTTTGCAGCGCGAGTTTGCGGCCGTGCTTGCGGGGTCGGCCCCGCCCGCTGTACTGAGGCGGGGGATCCTCATAGGCGACGACGTTGCTTTTGGCCCGCGTGAGGATGTGGAGCAGGCGCTGCCCGTCGTCGCGACACACCATCGCGGCAATTTTGAAGGTGGGTCCAACCGCGAAATAGGCGTCCAGGACCGCAACACAGGGCGCTGCGAGCTGCACGCATACGGTCTTCACGAGCTGCCCCATCAAGGAGACAACCGTGGCCTTCTCCTGCTCATCGACGATGGGACACGCTTTGCCCTGCAACTCCCGTAGGGCGTGGACGCCTTCGTGGAGCTCTGCGGCAAGCGGAGCACAAAAGCACTTGTCCCCTGTACCCACCAGCATCCCGACGACGCCGAAATGGTGGCCGAAGATCCAGGGCGCTTTCCCGGAGTTCTCGGACTCCTGGTGGAGTTTCTTTACGCCGGGCATGCGCTCGGCCTCCTTGGCTACCTTGATGCCGTCCCCAATGAGCACGCACGCCCCGCCACGGGTTCGCACCGCACCTCGCGCCGATACCAGGCTCTGCCAGTGCGACAAGATCGCATCGAGCTTCAAAGCCGTGGAGCGAAAGAAGGCCAAGAACGGCTCATACAACTCGGACCGAATCTGCAACCACCGAATGCTCGACGAGACCCCGTGGTGGTCGAGTCGAACGATGAAGCCCAAAACGGCCACCACAAACCACCGGAACGTCGCCTCTCGCGCAAACGCCACGCGGAACGACATCAACAGGGAGCCGAGCCGTCCGATCATGGATCACCTCCACACGGTTGGAGCGGACAGATGGTGCGACATGATCGCCCCTGCGGTTGTCGAACTACCGCTGTCGCAATCCAAACGTGTTGGGGTCCGTACGAACGAATCGTTTCCCTTTGCGAACCTGCTTCGACAGAGCCGAACTCAGGGAGTCACGGTCCAGAGAAACGCCCAGATCCTTTTCTGCCACCGCAATGATATCCGCGATGTGCAACGGTCTGCCTGCGGCCGCCAGTACGTTCTCGGCCATAGTGATTTTGAACGTACGTTTGCCAATTTCTTCCGCGGCCGGGCCTGTGCCCTTCGTCATGCGGCGTATAAGCTGGAGCTTGAACTCTGCAACCTCCTTTTCATACTGAAGAAATGTCTTTCCCGTGTCCATTGCCGATCCTCCCGGGATGGGGTTTCGAGGAGCCTCTCCCCGGGAGGATAACGCACAACCTCAGGTACGTCAAGATGATGGACGTACCCGGAATATTCTTTCACCTCCGATGGTGATGCGAATTCATCTGTTATTGCATGAGGTTACGGCCTGCACCCCATGACAGTTTGCGTACGTATTTGTGAGAACTTATGACTGTCGAGCT
>JARGFW010000129.1 GCA_029211085.1 Deferrisomatales bacterium
AACTACGGCTCTACTTCATTCACGAGGCGACCCCGGCATTCCCCGGATGAACCTTTTTTTAGGGTGAAAGCCCCCCGGAGCTCACCCGCGGAAAACCCTGTGGCCCGGTCTTCCGGGTACGCTTCGCGGAGCGCCGCCGCCGCCTTGGGGGCGATCGTGGTACCGTGACACCCTAGGCAAACCTGGCCGGTTGGAATGGCCTTCATGTACCGCAACATCCGCGTCCCACCGGTCTCCACCCATTCCGAGAACTCCAACGTCTCCGGCGCTTCCCCCGCCGCACGCCGTGCCTCGAACCCCGCCAACACCCTGCGCTCCCAGGGATCGGGTGCGTTGGCGGGGTTGCGATAACGGGTACTGGTGCGTGCCACTTCCCAGCCGGTAGCCGCCGATACCTTCGCGGCGAGCCCCTGGGCCTCCCTTTGACAGACGCGAATGGCCTCGTCGACACCCCCCTGTTGCAGGGCACTCCCCAGGGCCTCTTTGAGTTGACTTGCCAGGGTTTGGACTGCCTGGCGCGCCTCGGCAACCTGGGCGTCCTCTGCGCCGGCCCGAGCCGCGCCGAGAGCCACCCCTATTGCCACCAGAGTTGCGAATACTCGCTGCATGGAGTCCTCATCCGTTGACGAGCTTGCTTGCATGGGGGGCTTGATGGGCTCCAGCGCTTGCTCGTCGTAATCGACCCGTTCCGTCGTTCGGCCCATGTTCTTCCGACTACGGCGCAAACCTCCCGCCCCTATTTGCCGCCGCCCCCTGCGCCGGTCTTGAAGCCCAGCCAGTCGACCATCATCTGCAGATTCTTGGTCAGGTACCAACGGCCGTTGGCGAACACGCCGTAGTCGGCACCGCCCATGGCCGAGGCGAAGCGGGTCGAGTTGGCGTAGAACAGCCACTGCTCCACCCACATGCGCTCCAGGGCCTCATTGAAGATGCTGTCGTTCTGCGCCAACCCCTTGGCCGCGCCCCTCTCCCAGGCGGTGAGCAGCACCTTGGTCGACGCCAGGGTCATGGCGTTGGTGGTCTCGATGCTGCGCTCGAGGCGCGCGTAGTGACCGTCGATCCACTCCCGGCTGTGGCAGGCGGCGCACAGTTGCTGCATGGTGGCGCGGCGCTCGGCCTGCTCGGCGGGGTCGATGAGGAACCCGGCGGCCGGCTCGCCGGTGAGCTCCGCCGCCAGGGGCAGCCCGGCCTTGTTGCGCAGGATCGTGGTGTCGGCCGCCTTGGGGTGGGCCGTGGAGTAGATCGCCCCGAGCAGCCGGTTTGCGCTGCGATCGTTCATGCGGTGGGTGCGCTCGACGATCACCTCCCCGCCCGGGGTGGTCACCAGGCTCGCGTGACAGGTGGCGCAGGTGGGGGCGGTGAAGTCCTTGCCCACGGTCCACGGCACGGCCTTGAAATCCCAGTCCTTGTGCAGGGACAAGAAGATATTGCCGTGCTTGCTCACCTGGTAGACGGGATACGCAGGCACATCGGGCCCCTTGTGGCACTGGGCGCAGGTGTAGGGTTTGCGCGCCACCTCGATGGAAAACTGGTGGCGGGAATGGCACGAACTGCAGGCCCCCTTGCTGCCGTCGGGGTTGATGCGACCCACGCCGCTGCTGGGCCAGCCGTGCAGAACCGGAAACTCCATCTCGCCCATGGCGGTCTCCCGCGGCGCCAGCCCCTGCATCTGAATCACCGTGCCGTGGCAGAACAGGCACGAGTCGGCGTTGCTCAAGACGTCGGGATCGGTGTGCGGGGTGCCCACGCCGTCGAAATCCTTGATCCCGTTCACGTCGTTCACCAACATCGTGTAGACCGGGTTGCCCATGAGGTTGCCGTAGGCGTTGGCCATCAGGTTGTCGGCGTACTCGGTGCGTTCGGTCGGATGGCAGGTGGCACAGTCCTCGGGCGACACCACCACGTGCACCGAGTAGCCGTTGTGCTCGAAGGTGTCGGGGTGTTTGTCCGCGTTCCTGGTGTGGCACTCGGCGCAGCCGACCACCGTGGCGGCCAGACCCTCGGGAACTACCGCTGCCGACACCCGGCGCTGCAGTTTGGGCTTGGCCAGCCCTTCCGCCGGGCTCACGCGGGAGTGGCGGCTGGCGCGCCAGTCCTCCACGATCCCCGGCGTCACCTCTTCGTGACAGCCGATACAATCCCCGGTGTCCCCACTCACCTCAGCGGCAATCGCCGCGCCCGCCGTGCCCATCACCACCAGACCACAAACCAGACCTGCAACCATCGCCAAGCGTCCCATCCCGAAGCCTCCTGGGTGATCGATTCCCGTGGCGCCCATTGGGCCGTGCATCTGCTGCATGCCAGCCGGCGGGTTCTGGCCCCACAATATAGACACTAACGAGTGGTTTTATAGCATGCAGATTGTTCGCGGCAAACCGAAGATTAGAGATTGCCCCGACGGAGCCCCCTTCGCGTGCGTGCCCGGCTCTGTGCGCCGCCCGCCGAACCGGGATCTCCAGCCCGGCGGGTGGGCGGACGCTGTCCCCGTCGTCGCCCGGAACGGCTACCCCACCGAGTTCCTCCGCCAGGTGCCCAAATTGGCACCCGCCACTCCCCGGGGAACCCACCGGACGTGCGCATCGGGGTCGCCTCCTTAATCCCCGTCTCATAATCGTCCATTATGATGCTCCCGAGACCCGGCCCGGGCGGGGTTGCACCCGCCGGGCGCAGGACCTAAATTTCCCCGCGATTGGCGCCCCACCACGGGACACGGAGGCGGGCACGGGTGCACACGAAGACTGATTCCGCACGAACTCCCCGACCCTAGTTCCGGTGCACGCTTCGCCCATCGGCGAGGCGCGCGAGGGCGACCCGTCGGGGCCACCAACCAGCGAGAGGAGTGCACACCCATGGAGTCCATGATCGAAACCGTGCGGCTGCGCAAGTCGTTCGGGGCGATCCACGCGGTGGACGACCTGAGCTTCACGGTAGGCAAGGGAGAGGTGCTGGGTTTTCTCGGCCCCAACGGGGCGGGTAAATCCACCACCATGAAGATCCTCACCTGCTTCCTGCCCCCCGACGGCGGCACCGCCCGGGTGTGCGGTGCCGACATCGGCGAGGCGCCGCGCGCCGTGCGCGAGGCGGTGGGCTACCTGCCCGAGTCGGTGCCGGCCTATGCCGAGATGACCGTGCAGGGGTTTCTCGAGTTCGTGGGGCGGGTGCGCGGCAGGCGCGGCACCGCGCTCACCACGGCGGTGGACCGGGTGGTGGAGCTGTGCCACCTGGACGGGGTGCGGCGCCAGCAGTTCGAGACCCTGTCCAAGGGCTTCAAGCGACGCACCTGCCTGGCCCAGGCCCTGATCCACGACCCGCCGGTGTTGATCCTGGACGAGCCCACGGACGGCCTCGACCCGAACCAGAAGCACGAGGTGCGCAAGCTGATTGCCGGCATGGCGGAGGAGAAGTGCGTGGTGCTCTCCACCCACATCCTCGAGGAGGTGGACGCGGTGTGCACCCGGGCGGTGATCATCGACCGAGGCCGGCTGGTGGCCGACTGCACACCCGCCGAGTTGCGCGCCCGCTCCCCGCGCCACGGGGCGGTGACCGTCGAGTTCACCGGGGTGGATGCCGATGCGGCCGCGGCGAAACTGCGCGGCGTGGCCGGGGTCGCGGGGGTGGAACACGCCAACGGCGGACTGACCGTGTTTCCCGAGGCCGGCCGGAGCATCGCCGTGGAACTCGCCGCCTGCATTCACGACCAGAGTTGGGAGGTGGCCGAGTTCCACGTGGAGCAGGGGCACCTGGACGACGTGTTCCGCAGCATCACCACCGGGGGAGGGGCGCTATGAGCACCGTATGGGTTCTCCTGCAACGCGAGCTGCGAAGCTATTTCGCCACGCCGCTGGCGTACATCTTCATCGCCGTGTTCCTCGGCCTGGCCGGTCTGTTCACCTTCCAGCTGGGCATGTTCTACGAGGCCCGCCAGGCCAGCCTGGGATCGTTCTTCGCCTGGCACCCGTGGCTCTACCTGTTCCTGGTGCCGGCGATCTCCATGCGGCTGTGGGCCGAGGAACGCAAGAGCGGCACCATCGAGCTGCTGTTCACCCTGCCGGTGTCCCGGGGGCAGGCGGTCGCCGGCAAGTTCCTCGCCGGTTGGGCCCTGCTGGCCCTGGCCCTGGCCCTGACCTTCCCGATGGTGCTGACCGTGGAGGTGCTGGGGAACCCCGATAGCGGTCAGATCTTCGCCGGGTATCTGGGCTCGGTGCTGATGGCCGGGGCCTACCTGGCCATCGGCTGCTGCATGTCGGCACTCACCCGCAACCAGGTGATCGCCTTCGTGCTCAGCGTGGTGATGTGTTTTCTGTTCATGCTGGCCGGCTTTCCGGCGGTGCTGGAGTTCCTCGCCGGCGGCCCCGGGTGGCTGGTCCAGGCGGTGACGGCCCTGAGCTTCCTCTCCCATTTCGAGTCCATCCAGCGCGGGGTGATCGAGCTGCGGGACGTGGTGTTCTTTGCCTCGATGATGCTCACCTGGCTGCTGGCCTGCGCGGCGATACTCGACTGGAACCGGGCCCGTTAGGAGGGGCGACAATGGGAAAAAAGACGCTTGGACCGGCACTCACCCTGGTGGCGCTGCTGGTATTGCTGTTGGCGGTGAACCTGGTGGCATCGGTGGGTACCCACCGCGCCCAGGTAGACCTCACCGAGGAGAAACTCTACACCCTGGCCGACGGCTCACAGACCCTGCTCGATGAGCTGGGGGGCCCGGTAACGCTCAAGCTCTTCTACTCGCGCACGGCGGCGGCGGACATTCCGCAGCTGCGCCAGTACGCCGACCGGGTGCTGCAGCTGCTGCGCCAGTACCAGGCAGGCAGCGGCGGCAAGGTGACCCTGGAGCAGTACGAGCCCCGCCCGGACACCGAGGTGGAGGAGTGGGCCGTGCAGTACGGCCTGCAAGCCATCTCCGCGCCCGGCCAGTTCGGCGGCGAGGAGCTGTACCTGGGGCTGGTGGCGGTGAACGAACTGGGCAGCGAACAGGTGCTGCCGTTTCTGTCCCCCCAGCGCGAGGAGTTCCTGGAATACGACATCACCCGGGCCATCGCCGGGGTACGCCAGGGCGTGCGCAAAGTAATCGGCGTGCTCAGCCCCCTGGACGTCACCGGCGAGGATGCCAACCCCATGGCAGCCATGAGCGGCATGCCCCAGGGGCAACCCTGGGCGCTGGTCTCGGAGCTGCGCCAGCAGTACGAAGTACGCAACGTGGCGGTCGATGCCAGTGAGATCGACCCGGCGATCGACCTGCTGCTGGTGATCCACCCCCGGGACCTGGGGGACTCTACCCGCTACGCCCTGGACCAGTATCTGTTGGCGGGCGGCCGGCTGGCGGTGTTCGTGGATCCCCTGAACCTCTACGAGCAACAGAACTTCCCCAGCGCCGACTTCCAGGCCCGGTTCCAGGCCCGGTTCGACTCGGACCTGCCGGACCTCTTGAAGGCCTGGGGAGTGGAACTGGAGCCGGGAAAGATCGCCGCCGATCTGGACCTGGGGACCCAGGTGCGCGCCGGGCAGCGGGTGGTCCTGCACCCGGCGTTCATTACCCTGGGCCCCGAGCAGTGCAATCAGGAGGAGATCGCCTCGGCGGGGCTGGAATCCCTGTTGGTGGCCCACGCCGGGATACTGCGCGAGGTGGAGGGCAAGACACCCGAAGGGATCACCCACACCGTGCTGCTACACACCGGCCCGCGCGCCGGCCTGGTGGACGCGATGCAGCTCAAGTTCGGCACCGACCCGGACCAGCTGCGCCGCGACGTGAAACCCGGGGATGCCCCCCTGACCCTGGCCATGAAGATCAGCGGCTCGTTCCCCTCGGCGTTCCCCAGCGGGGCTCCTGTCGGCAAAGAGGGCGACGCCCAGGCGGCCCCCGCGAAGCCCCACCTGGCCCAATCCGCCAAGGACTCCACGGTGCTGGTGGTGGCCGACGTGGATCTGCTCACCGACGACTTCAGCGTGCGGCGGCAAAACCTGCTGGGCCAGACCCTGCTGATGATGCTCAACGACAACCTGGCATTTGTCGGCAACAGTGCCGAGGTGCTGGCCGGGGGCCAGGCCCTGGCGAGCCTGCGGACCCGCGGCAAATCCGCGCGCCCGTTCACCCTGGTCGATCAGTTGGAGCGGGAAGCCGACGAGAAGTGGCGCGGCGTCGAGGCCGACCTGTTGGCCAAGCAGCAAGAGACCAGCCGCCGGCTCCAGGCGCTGGAACAGGGCAAGGACGAGCAGAACCGGGCCCTGCTGAGCCCCTCCCAGGTGGAGGAGATCCAGAACTTCCGCGAGGAACTGGCGGCCAACAAGAAGAAGCTCCGGGAGGTGCGCCGCAACCTGCGCCAGGATATCGAGAACCTGGGCTGGCGCCTGAAACTTCTCAACATCGCCCTGGTGCCGGCCCTGGTGCTGCTGGCGGGCTTCGGGCCGCTCCTGTGGCGCCAACTGCGCCCCGGCAGCCGAGCCTGAGGGAGAGGAAGACGCATGGGCAAGACCACCACCAAGATCATCATCGTGTTGGCCGTGGCATTCGTGGCCATCGCCGTGTTCCAGGCCCGCCACCAGGGGGGTAACAACCCGGACGAGGTTCGGCCGCAGCAACTGTTCCCCCAGCTTGATCTGGCGCTTGTGGCGGCGGTGCAGTTGGAGCACGCCGGCGCCTCGCTGACCCTGCGCCGGGGAGAGGGGGATAGCTGGGGTGTGGAACAGCGCGCCGGCTACCCGGTGGACGGGGAGAAGTTGCGCCGGCTGGCCCTGGGCATCGCCCAACTCCAGTCTCGAGATCGCCTCACCGCCAACCCGGAGCAGTACGCCACCCTGGGACTCGCGGATCCGCCGGAGGGGGGCACCGTGACCCTGCAGGGCGCAGACGGCAACGCCCTGGCGGTGCTGCGTCTGGGCCAGCACAAGCAGCCCAAGAGCCCAGGCGGCGCCTCCGGCCAGTTCGTGCGCGTCGACGATGACCCGGCGGTATACCTGGTTGCCAACGCACCGGCGGCGGACACCGGGCCCACCACTTGGGTGGACCGCAAACTCCTGGACCTGGCGGCCGATCAGGTGATCGGGGTCGCGGTGACCCGCCCCAAGGGCAGCTTCGTCGCCTCCCGCCAGCAGCCTACGGACCCCCTGACCCTGGAGACGCCCCTGCCCAAGGGGCGCAGCGCCAACTCCAGCGCCCTCGGGGATCTGGGACGGGCCCTGGTGAACCTGACCTGCGACGACGTGCTGGCAACGGACACACCGGCCACCGCGGCACTGACCTTCGACGTCGCGTTCGCCGCCGAGAGCGCCGCCGGTGTGCGCTACACCATCGCCCTGGCAGAGAAGGACGATCAGCACTACGCGCGGCTCGAGGCCGAGGCCGGGGCAGCCAAGCCCGAGACGGGGGAAGCGTCGACCACGGCCAAACCAGGCGAAGCACCGGGTGACGGCGCCCCCGCCGCCAGCAAGGCGGATCCGGAAGCCACGGCCACAGCGTTCAACCAGCGCCACCACGGCTGGACCTACACCCTACCCCAGTACACCTACCAACGCCTGGCCAAGAATCTGGACGACGTGCTGGCGCCAACCGAGAAGCAATAGCTCCCGCACCGCGGGCGGGGGTCTGCCCCGCCCGCGGTGTTCCGTTGGGATCTTCCCCCTCGCCCTTTTCCACGGTTTCCGGCACACCCGTCCCTGGGGTACCATTTCCCTGGACCGCCCCCCGATCCGGAGACCGCGCCATCGCCACCCTGTTCGATTTCGACACCCCGGTGGACCGCAGGGATACCGCCAGCCTGCGCTGGGAGAAGTACCGGGCCCGGGACGTGATCCCCCTGTGGGTGGCCGACATGGACTTCCCCGCCCCGCCCGCGGTGGTGGATGCCCTGCAGCGCCGCGTGGCCCACGGCGTGTTCGGTTACACCGTACCGGACCGCCCGCTGGTGGACGCGGTACTCGGGCATCTGGAAGTCCAGTACGGCTGGCAGGTCGAGCCGGAGTGGTTGGTGTGGCTCCCCGGGCTGGTGTGCGGCCTCAACGTGGCGTGCCGGGCCGTGGCAGAAGCCGGCGACGAGGTGCTCACCACGGTGCCCATCTACCCGCCGTTCCTGAGCGCACCGCTGGACAGCGGCCGTACCGTCCGGGAGGTGCCTCTGATCCAGGACGAGGGGCGCTGGCGGCTGGATCGGCAGCCCTTTGACGCCGCCCTCACCCGCCGCAGCCGGCTGCTGCTCCTGTGCAACCCCCACAACCCCACCGGACGGGTGTTCTCCCCGGCAGAACTGGAGTCGGTGGGGGAGTTCTGCCTGCGCAACGACCTGGTGCTTTGCTCCGACGAGATCCACTGCGACCTGGTGCTGGAACCGGGGTTGAGCCACCGACCTGCCGCCACCCTCTCCCCCGAATTGGCCGCCCGCACCATCACCCTGATGGCCCCCAGCAAGACCTACAACCTGCCCGGCCTGGGCTGTTCGTTCGCAGTGGTCTCCGACCGCCGCCTGCGTGCGGGGGTCCGGCGCGCCATGGCCGGCATCGTCCCCCACGTGAATCTCCTGGGCCTGGTCGCCACCGCGGCGGCGTACCGTCATGGCGAGCCGTGGCGCAAGGCGCTGGTGGAGTATCTGCGCGCGAACCGGGACCTGGTGCTGCAACTCCTCAACGCCGTGCCGGGGCTCCATGTGGGGCCGGTGGAGGCCACCTACCTGGCCTGGATCGATGCCCGGGAGCTGCCGGTCGCGGACCCAGTCGGCTTTTTTGAAGCGGCCGGAGTGGGCCTGTCCGACGGCAGGGAGTTCGGCGCACCCGGTTTCGTGCGGCTCAACTTCGGCTGCCCGCGCTCCCTGCTGGAGCAAGCCCTGGATCGCATGACGAGAGCCGTGGGAAAACTCACGGGGGAGGCCGCCCGTTGACCGGCGTGGTGTTCGACTTCGGCAACGTGCTCTATCACTTCGACTACGGGCGCATGGCCCGGGAACTCGCCGACGACGCGGGCTCCCGCCTGCTGGACGGGTTCGTCGGCAGCCCCCTGCAGCTCGCCTACGAGAGCGGTCGGGCCGACCTGGACGACGTGCTCGCCGGGTTTGCACGCAAAGGCTTCCCCGTTTCCAGGGCACGCTTCCTGGAGGCGTTCCTGGGCGTGTTCGACCCGGTGGAGGGCATGGCGGAGCTGGTGCGCACCCTGGCTACCCGCCGGCCCCTGGGCCTGCTCTCCAACACCTGCCCCGAGCACGCCCGGCTGTTCATCGAAACGGTTCCGGAACTGCGCCACATCCCCACCCGGGTGTACAGCTTCGAGGTCGGCCACATGAAGCCCCACCCGGCGATCTACCGGGCCGCCGCCACCGCCATGGGCCTCCCGGCGGAGGAACTGGCGTTCACTGACGATGTTGCGGAACTCGCCACCGCGGCCTCCGCCGTGGGCATGACCGGTATACCGTTCCGGGGCGCGGCAGATCTAGCCCGTCGCCTAACCGCCCTGGGCTTCACCGAACTGGACGGTTGGGATGCGGTGCCGGCCTAGGCACTGGCAGCCCCCGGGGCCGCGGCCCCCCGCCCCGGCGCACCCGGACCTGCGGCCCGGGCCCGACGAGACCCTGGACTGCCTGGCGGGGCACTGGAAGATCTTCCAACTGCGCCACGGCCATCGCTACTCCACCGACGATCTGCTCACCGCGTGGACCGCCGCCCGAGGCATGCTGGCGGCGGGTACGGAGAACGGGACGCTGCTGGACCTGGGGTGCGGCATCGGCTCGGTGGGGCTGTTGCTGCTGTGGCGTTTCCCGGGGCTGCGGCTGACCGGAGTGGAGGCCCAGCCCCGCAGCACCTCCCTGGCCCGGCGCAGCGCCCGCTTCAACGGAGTGGCCGCGCGCTGCGCCATCCACGACGGGGATTTGCGGGAGTTCCGTCTGGACGGCGGGTGCGGCGTCGACTGGGTCACCGGGAGCCCTCCGTACCTCACGCCGGCGGAAGGCCGGCGCAGTGAACGCCCCCAGCGGGGTCCTTGCCGTTTCGAGGACCGCGGCGGGGTGGAGGCCTATCTGCAGGCCGCGTCCCGCCTCGGGCGTCCCGGGGCCGGGGTCAGCTGGGTGCACGCCAACCGCTACTTGGACCATAATCTCGCGGCAGCCATGGCTTCGGGCCTCGGTCATGTGCGGCACCGGCCCGTGCTGTTCCTGGAGGGGCGGGACAGCTTGATCCGCCTGTTCGAGGCAAGGGTCGGAGAGCCGTGGTCGGTAGCGGAAGACTCGCCCCTGGTGGTGCGCACGGCCAGCGGAGAGTGGTCGGCAGAGTACCGGGAGATCCGCAGGGAGATGGGGTTCCCCAGTTGACCGGATGGGTCGAGGCGGCGTACGCGGAGTGCCCGTGACTCCCTCAGGCCGCCTGGCGGCGGGATAGGGATTTCACCTCTCGCCACAGCCTCCGCTTGGCGTCGGCCCTGCAACCCAAGCGGTCGGCCCACGCGTCGAACGCCAGACGCTTCTCCACAGGAGTGAAGCGGTACTCTTCCAAGAACTTCTCGGCAATGTAGGTGGTGTATTCCTGGCCCACGGCAATCTCCCTCTGGGGCGGGTTTCGTGAAAGAAGCTACATTCACATGATAATCGTTATTGGTACCTCGGTCAATCCCGACTTCCCGCTCCGCAAGGAGTGCCTTGCCTGCCTTTGCCTCTCCTGATAGGGTAAATTTACTCGGCTTGGCCGCCACAGCGGCGGCAGCCGTCTTGGGGTTTTGGCGAGGATCATTGCCCGCGGGGAGGACGATAAAGATGCGATCCGTACCACAGCGCCTGGAGCGGCTGGTGTGCGCCGAACACTGCCGCTACTACAAACCCTGGGCCACTCCCGAGCCGGACTGCAACTCTGCGCAGTGGCTGCTGGAACTGGTCGGTGGACGTGCCGAGCTGCTCGACGGGGTGGAGCGGCTGCGGGGTCGCCGCCTATCCCTGACGCAGGTCCAGGAGGGAACCCTGCTGCGGAGGGTGTGCACCCCCTGCCAACACTATCCGCACAACTGTGCCTACCGGCGGCCCGACCGCTCCCCTGGAGCCGAACCGTGTGGGGGCCTGTTGGTGTTGGGCCAGTTGCTCGGCGCCGGCTTGATCACTCCCGAAGATCTGTTGGGAAGTGCGGCTCACCCGAAACACGGCACCGCCTGACCACGCCCCACCCAACACCATCCCCTCTCCGGCCGTGCATGCCCCAAACCCTGGTTCTCGTGGAAAAGCACCTACAGATCGGCGGGTCCTGGGCCGGGCTCACGGTGTTCGATGCGGTGCGCCGGGCGTTTCCCGAGGTTTCGCCCCGGGAGGTCTGGCGCCTGGCCCGCAGCGGAGAGATCCGGCGCGACGGCGGTCGCTGCCACCCCCAGGACCGGCTCGACGCCGACAACCTGTTGACCGTCACCCTGCGACGCCCCGCGCGCCCTGCGCCCTCGGTCCCCACCCGGGAGCAGGAACCGGTGGAGACCTGCGCGGGACCGTTCTGGATCGTGCGCGAAGACGCGGATCTGCTGGTGGTATCGAAACCGGCGGGCTGTGCCAGTCACCCCGCCGCCCGCCACCGTGGCGACACCCTCCTTGACCGGGTGCGCGAGTACCTGGGAGTGAGGCCCGAGCACCCCTTTCAACCCGCCCTCGCCAACCGTCTGGACATCGACACCTCGGGGCTGGTGCTCATCGCCAAGGCCCGCGGCGCCCAGAACCGCCTGGGGCGGGATCTACAGAAGGGCAAGCTGCGCAAGGGGTACCTGACCCTGGTGGGGGGCTGGCCGGAACCGCCGCAGGGCGAGGTGGTGGTACCCCTGGAGCGACGCCCCGACTCCCGCGACCTGGCCCGCCACGGCGCCGATCACCCCCGCTGCCAGGGGCGGGTGCAGGCGGCCCACACCCGCTACCGCACCCGGGAGCGTCTGGACCGGGTACTGCGCGCCGCGCTGTTGGAGGTGGAGATCCTCACCGGACGCACCCACCAGATCCGCCGCCACCTCACCCACCTGGGGCACCCCCTGGCCGGGGACCGGCGCTACGGCGACCCGGGGTTCAACCGCGCGATGCGGGAGGTCGCGGGCCTGGAGCGCATGTTCCTGCATGCCGCACAAATGGACCTGCAGCACCCGGCCAGCAGCGAGCCGCTGCGCCTCGAGGCGCCCCTGCCCCCGGAGCTGATCGCTGCCCTGGCAGGACTGGGCTGCCGCATCCAAGGGCCAGGGCCCCTCGACGCCCCCGCCGCTCCCGGGTAAGATCGCGCCGGCACCACCCCCAGCCTGGAGACCCTCATGCCCGACACCCGCCGCATCCTCATCACCTGCGACCTGGGCAGCGCCGCCCTGGAGCGCTTCGGCCAAGTATCCGAGTTTTCCGTGCAGGTGCAGTCCATCAAGGACTCTGCCGTGCTGGCCGACGCCGTGGCCGGGTTCCACGCCGTGATCGTGCGTTCCAATGTGCAGGTGACCGCCGCGGTGCTGGAGGCGGGCCGCGAACTCCAGGTCATAGGCCGGGCCGGCATCGGCGTAGACAACATCGATCTGGAAGCCGCGACCCGCTTAGGGGTGGCGGTGGTCAACGCTCCGGGCGGCAATGTGGTGACGACGGCGGAGCACGCCATTGCGCTGCTGATGAGTCTGGCCCGCAAGGTGCCCCAGGCCACCGCCTCGATGAAGGACAACCGCTGGGAGAAGAAGCGCTATCTCGGCCGGGAGCTCCGGGGCAAGACCCTGGGCATCCTGGGGGTGGGCCGGGTGGGTTCGGTGGTGGCAGAGCTGGCCGCGGGCCTGCGCATGCGGGTGATCGCCTGCGACCCCTACCTGAGCGACGATCACGCCTCCCGGTTGGGGGTGGAGCGGGTGGAACTGGACCAACTGCTCGCCCGCGCAGACTGCATCACCGCCCACACCCCGCTCACCCCCGACACCCGGGGACTACTGGGAGCCGACACCCTGGGGCGGGTCAAGCCCGGGGTGCTGGTGGTCAACTGCTCCCGGGGTGGGGTGGTAGACGAGGACGCACTGCTGGAGGCGATCGAGTCCGGGAGGGTGGCCGGGGCGGCCCTGGACGTATTCGAGGTGGAGCCGCCGCCGCCCCACCCACTGTACCAACGCGAAGAGGTGATCCTCACCCCGCACCTGGGGGCGTCCACGGTGGAAGCCCAGGAGAGCGTGGCGGTGGAAGTGGCCGAGAACGTGATCAGCTACCTCACCACCGGCGCGGCCGCCAACACGCTGAACGTGCCGAGCGTGCCTACCGAGACCCTCAAGCGCCTGGAACCCTATCTGGATCTGGCCGAGCGTCTCGGTTCGTTCCTGGGGCAGGTGGTGCCGGGGCCCGTGGAGGCGGCGCGTATCCTGTGCCGCGGCCAGGCGGCGGTCGAGGGCTCTGCCCTGGTCAGCGCCGCCCTGCTCAAGGGGCTGCTCAGCCCGGCGCTCTCCGGCCGGGTAAACACGGTAAACGCCCCGGCACTTGCCCGCCAGCGCGGGATGCGGGTGGTCACCAGTACCACCGAGGAGATCCTTGACTTCGCCGAACTGGTCTCGGTGCAGGTCGTGGGACCGTGGGGGGAGCACCAGTTGGACGGCACGCTGTTCGGTCGCAGCGAACCGCGCCTGGTGCGCTTCGACGCGTACCGCCTGGACGCCCTGCCCCGGGGCACCGTGATCCTGATCTACAACGACGACGTTCCGGGAGTGATCGGCGCCGTTGGCACCTGCCTCGGGCGCCACCAGGTGAACATCGCCGGCATGTACAACGGCCGCGACGCGGCAGGGGGCCGCGCGATCTGTCTGGTGAACATCGACGCCGCAGCGCCGGCCGCTACCCTGAGCGCCCTGCGCGGCCTACCCCACGTCCAGACCGTGCAACAGGTCTTTCTGTAAGGGAGGGTAAACCGTGCACAGTAGACGGTGAATGGGACCCCACCTGCGCCCACCACCTCCCCTTCACGGTTTACTCATCGCCCTGTTCTTCCACCCATGCGTCGATGGCGGCAGCATCTTCGGGAGAGAGGTCGATGAACTGCAACCCGAACCCGGGCGCCTGTGGAGAGCCGTGGCGGTAGTGGCGGGCCCACACGACCCGGGCGCGGCAGCGGATCTCGCGCCCGCCCCCCGGCAAGTGGAACTGGATCTCGTACTCCTGGTCCGCGTCGCGCAGCTTCGGGGTGGCGATGAACATGCCACTGCGACTCACATTGGTGGCACAGCCGAAGAACACATCCATTCCGGCGATGCAGCGCGCCTCACGCACCACCATATGGCTGCGGGGGCTGGCGCGGCGGTTGGGTCCAGTGTCGGAGTGCTGGTCGGTCATTGCCGGACTCGCCTGGCTGTGCGGCTGGAACATCTCTCGGGAACGTCGTCCGGCCGCCGTTTGGCCGTTGCGGGTGCAGTATAGGGTTACCTCGTGGCACATTACCACAGACAACGTTTTCATTCCCCCATCCCCTGCTGTTGGCCGTCCCCACCCATCCTGGGCCACACGGCTCTTGCGCCTCCTCCCCTGCGCGACACACCCCCATCCCCGGGCAGCGGCCGTTCCCGCGCGTGCTGCAGCCGCGCCGCTCGTCCGTCCGTGGGGAGCGCCCGATTGGGCTTGCCCGCTTCTGGCGATTCCTGCAAGGTGGGCACGATCTACAGCCGAAACGGGAGGAGCACATGCGGGTGATCGTAGTCGGCGCTGGCGAGGTCGGGTTTCACACCGCCGGGCGACTGGCCGAAGAGGGCCACGAGGTGG
>JARGFW010000424.1 GCA_029211085.1 Deferrisomatales bacterium
CGCCCATCACCACGCGTCCACTCCTGCCCCCCTGATCGGGAATGGGCCGGCCGGAACGCGGGAGAGCACTGCACCCATGGAAGCTCCGGCAATAGGCCGCGCCTCGCCCCCGGAGGGCACCCCGCAGGGGGGAACTGCGCCCGCGTTTCGCCCTTTCCTGCGGCCGCTCCTGCTGCTGACGGGGATCTTCACCCTGAACTTCGTGTCCCGGGTGGTGCTGGCTCCCCTGCTGCCCGCCATCGAGCGGGACCTGTCGATCGGCCACGCCGCCGCCGGGGGACTGTTCTTCTTCATCTCCATGGGCTACTGCGTGGGCCTGCTCACCTCGGGCTCCGTCTCCGCGCGCCTGACCCACCGTCGCACCGTGGCGCTCTCTTCGGTGGCGGTGGGGGCCGCCCTGTGCCTGATCGCCCTGAGCAACGGGCTCCTCGGCATCCGCGGGGGCATGACCCTGCTCGGGGCCGCCGCTGGCCTGTACCTGCCCTCCGGGGTCGCAACCATCACCAACCTGGTGCCCACAGCCACCTGGGGACGGGCCCTGGCCATCCACGAACTGGCCCCGAACCTGAGCTTCGCAGCCGCGCCCCTGCTGGCCGAGGCGTTGCTCGCCTGGATGCCTTGGCGCGGTTGCCTGGTTGCGATCGGGCTCGTCGCCATGTCGTGGGGCGCCCTGTACCTGCGGTTCGGCTCCGGGGGGAGCTTTCCCGGGGCGCCGTCCAACTGGCGCAGCCTGCGGCCCCTGTTGCGGCAACGCCCGTTCTGGGTCCTCATGGCCCTGTTCACCCTGGCCCTGGGCATGTCCCTGGGGGTCTACGCCATGCTCCCCCTCTACCTGGTCGCCGAGTTGGAGTTCGCCCGGCCCGCCGCCAACAGTCTGGTGGCCGCGTCGCGTCTTTCCGGTTTGGTGATGCTCTTCGCCAGCGGCTGGCTCGCAGACCGCCTCGGAGCACGGCGTACCCTGATGCTGGTGTTCTCGGCCACCGGTGCCCTGACCGTCTTGCTGGGCGTGCTCCCCGCCCCGTGGGTCCTACCCGTGGTCCTGCTCCAACCCACCCTGGTGGTGTGCTTCTTCCCCGTGGGTTTCGCCGCCCTGTCCCAGCTCGGCCCCCAGGCAGTGGCGTTCGTGGTGCCCCTGGCGATCCTGGCGGGCGCCGGCGGCGTACCAGCGGCCATGGGTTGGATCGCCACCCAGAGCGGGTTCGCCGCGGCCATGGTGTCGGTGGGTGCGCTCACCCTGGCGGGAGTCCTGGTGGCCCGGGGCCTGCCTCGGCACGCGGGTGGTGGGGGGAGCTGACCGAACCGGGGAGCCGGGGGCTCCCCGACGGGCCCGCACGGGACGTGCCGCAGCACGGTGGTGGGGCTGCCGACACCAGGCCGGCTACCTGCCCAGGAAGCGGCGGGCGTTGCCACCCAGCACCGCGGCCTCAATCTCCCCTGGCAGGTCCAGGCCGCGCACTGCCTCCACATATTCGAGGGCCGGACGCAGGTCGTGGGAGGCGAGCACATCGCTACCCAGCAGCACCCGGTCCGGGTAGTCGAGGATGAACGCGCGGTAGGACGCCGGGGCTGTAGCCATGTGCGGGCCCAGGCTGGAGATGTCGGTCACCACCGCCGGGAAGCGGTCGAGCAGCCGGGCCATGGCGCGGCGGCTGAAGCCGAAGTGGGGGATGTCCACCGGGACGTCGGGGTGCGCCTGCAGGCACTCGGTCACGAAATCGCCGTGCAGGCCGAGATCGGCGTGGTACACCAGGGGGACACCGTAGCCGGCGGCTGCCGCGAACAGGGCCCGCTGGGCGTCCCGGTAGGCGGCCGGGGAGAGCCCCGGCACGTGGCGCAGGGGCGGCATCGCCATCTTTGCGTCGTCCGCCTCCTCGATGAGGATGCCCTTCAGCCCGGTGTGACCGGCCCCCCACCAGGGTGCCAGGTCCACCCGGCCGTCCCACGCCCGCACGTCCAGGAACGACAGCAGCTCCAGGGTATGGCCGTTCCCGCCCGTCCTGGGCTCCACGGCACTCACACCTCCTGTGCTGCGGCC